>NZ_JBNAFX010000049.1:0-21204 GCF_049800895.1 Leisingera sp. S232
GGCCTGGCGCATCTCGAACACGTTGGAGGCAGACTTCTGCGTCGACGCGCTGAACGAAGCCATCCACCGGTTTGGGCCGCCAGACATCATGAACACTGACCAGGGCAGTCAGCTCACATCCTTCGCTTGGACAGATCGCTTGCGACGATCCAGCGTGCGGATATCAATGGATGGGAAAGGACGGTTCCTGGACAACATCTTTGTGGAACGGCTCTGGCGAAGCCTAAAATACGAATGCGTCTATCTGCACGCCCGGGAAACCGGGTCGGAGGCGAAGGCCGGTGTCGGCAAATGGATCAAGTTCTACAACCGCAAACGCCCACATTCCGCCCTTGGCGGCAAACCTCCAGCCGTGGTCTATTGGCTGAGAAATAATGAAACCCAACCCGAGCAGCACGAGCAGAAAGTAGCTTAAACCACGCCGGAAACTGTCCAAACATAGGGGAGTAGCTCAAACTGCTGGCTCACTTCAATGTCACAACGGATTGTCTCTCTAGAATTTTCCCGGTTAGTTCGGTTGGCATCAGAGGCGCACCCGTTTCAAGTAAATCCATCAATTGTGAGGCCACAGTGGAGCCCATCTGCCTCGCCGGCAGGTTGATTGTGGTTAACGGCGGAACGACAGCTTCTGACCAGTCAAGATTGTCAAAACCCATGACCGAGACATCATCTGGAATGCTCTTACCGGCTTCCCCCAAGCCAAAAAGGGCACCAAGGGCAAGGACATCCGAAAAACACAATGCCGCAGTATAGTCTTCACTGATCGCCAACGCCTGGTGAATGGCTGCCTTGCCCCCCGCCACATCCAGAGTTGTTTCGTAAAAATCCAACCGAAGACCATCTTCTCCTGACGCTTTCGCCCCTTCGATGCGGGCGAGTGTCCTGTCACTTTCCTGGGCTGGGCCATGCAGGACTGCGATGCTGCGATGACCCTTGGTCTTAAGGTAGTCCACTGCCTGCTTTGCCAGCGACCTGTTATCGTATCCAATCGTTGGAACGGTGCTGTCTTTGTCCCAGACCGAAGTAAAGACATAAGGCACACCGCGCCGGTCGAACAGGTCGAACAGGTCGGAACTGTGGGTTGCTCCACTCAAAATGAATGCTTCCGCCCCCATGCCCAGCAGTTTCCGTGCGGCGGTTAACTCGACCTCCAGATCACTTTTCGAAATAGCTAAGACGAGAGAATATCCGTTCTCGGCAAGGGTGTTTTCTATGGCCGCAACATATTTCGCAAATACCGAGTGTTCGATGGTGGGGATGATGGCGGCGATGGTTTTTGACTTGCTGGTCGAAAGCGCGCGCGCGGCAGGGTTGGGCAAGTAATCAAGTTTCTTGCAGGCGTCCAGAACACGCTTGCGGGTGTCGGGGTTCACATTCTTGGCCCCGTTCATCACCCGGGAGATGGTGGCAATTGACAACCCGGTCTCGCTTGCGACGTCCCGTATTCTACCGACTTTTCTGGTCAAACCGCTCTCCGATCATTGCTGACTGTAAATACCTCTTGACGCATGATGATGCAATTGCTTTTATGAAACCGGTTACATCAACATTAACCAGCTATGTAACCGGTTTTTTGGCGGCTTTGAGTCAAACATGTAACCGGTTACTTTCATTGCTAAGGCGACGACCGGAGAGGCCATAAAGTGAACGTCCAGATGTTAAAGAGCAGTGACCGCTACAGGTTTGAGGGCCTCAAGTCGGCGAACCGGCTGAAGCTCGACATAATGTGGGGCGAAATGGGCCATGTCGACCTACCTGCTGGCGCTGTCATTTCTGTTACCAATGTCGACGGGGCTGCAACCGCATGGATAACCGCACAGACCGCAGATGAATCTTCGTTCTCCCTGTCGGCGATCGAATTGCCTGCTGAAGACAGTATCGCACTGGATCCAGAGAAATTCGACAGCCGCATCATGGCAGCCATCGCGAAGCGTCGCGATGGCTGCCTTTTTTCTGCGCGCGCCTATAGTGTGTTTGACCCTTCAACCGCGCCCGGAGAAACATTCATCACCCGGTTGCGCGCCCCGGCGAGGCTATTCGTTATTGCACCCGTTGACCGGGACTTTGTCACATCCGGTGGCGGCGCGCGCTTTTCTGTTGAGATAAAGCTGCCTGAGGGCGGTTCGGCCGAAGCAAATCTGCCGGACCCTCTCGGCAAGGTGCGCGACGAGTGGCGCGTCAAGCGCGGTACGGCGCATGCTTACGAGCTCGGGAAAGGTCAGTTTGTCCAGGTCATCGACGTGGAAGGGCAGCAATGTTCGGATTTCATGGCCATGCGGTCATCCGCCCTGGATGCAGGCATCGAACGCTTTATCGATTCTGCCGTATCACGCACGATGACGCGCAGTGCCTATCCCTTGCCTGGCCTACACGACAAATTCTTTGATCAGGACATGCGCCCGCTGCTGGCAGTGCGGCAGGATACCGTCGGGCGCCATGATACCTTCGCCCTGGCCTGTACCGCCCGGGGATATGAGGAGCGCGGCTTTCCCGGCCATCTGAACTGTTCCGACAACATCAGTCATGCCTTTGCGCCTTATGGCATTCAGTCCCGACGCGCCTGGCCTGCCATCAACTTCTTTTTCAACTCCTGGATAGATTGGCAGAGCCATCACATTGGCGCAGATGAGGCGTGGTCGCGCCCCGGAGATTACGTGGTGATGCAGGCGCTGACAGACCTGGTCTGCGTCTCGACCGCCTGTCCGGATGATGTTGATCCGATCAACGGCTGGAACCCCACCGACATTCACGTGCGTATCTACGAGGAGGATAGCTCGATTACACATTCTGTTTCCTGGCGGGCCATGCCCGGGGATGAGGGCAAACTGACCCGGCACTCGGCCTTTCATCCGCGCACCTCCAAGCTGACAAGCAACTACCAGCCTGCGCGTGACCTTTGGATGCCGACGCAATATGACGCAACCGGTGCCACCGAGGAATATTGGGCCTGCCGAAACGCAGCCACCGTGCAGGATATGTCTGGTCTGCGCAAATTCGATGTGGTGGGACCGGATGCTGAGGAATTGCTGCAGCATTGCATGACGCGCGACGTCGCAAAGCTGTCACAACATCGCGGTTTTTATGCTCTGTTATGCGACGAAAGGGGCAGCGTGCTGGATGATGGCACACTGTTCAGGCTAGAGCCAACCGCCTTCCGCTGGTGCTGTGGTTCGGACCTTTCCGCCGCACATCTGCGCGAACAGGCGGAACAGTTGGACCTGAACGCCCGTATCCTGTCGCTGGGCCACAAGATGCCCAATCTGGCGATACAGGGGCCGAAATCCCGTGACATCCTGCGCGAGATTGTGTTCACGCAGCCAACGCGACCGTCGCTGGACAATCTGAAATGGTTCGGCTTCACGGTGGCCCGTTTGCATGACCGGGACGGGCCCGTTTTCATGCTGTGCCGTTCTGGGTTTACCGGCGAGCTGGGTTACGAGATTTTCTGCGACCAGAATGATGCGCTGGAAATCTGGGATGGGCTGATGGCGGCCGGCGAAAAGCATGGGCTGGTGCCGATGGGCGGCCATGCGCTGGACATGTTGCGTCTTGAGGCCGGGCTGATGATCGCCGGGGCGGAGTTTGGCCCAGAAAGTGACGCCTTGGAATCCGGCCTGGGCTTTGCCGTTGATTTCAAGAAGCCTGCCTTCCTGGGCCGGGCCGCATTAGAACGCAACGCTGCATCACCACGGCGCAAATTGGTCGGCCTGCTTTTGCCAGGCAATGAAGTGCCTACCCATGGCGATGGCGTATTTGTTGGTCGCGAAAAAGTTGGTGTCGTGACCAGCGGCAGTTTTTCACCGCAACTGGGTCACGCCATCGCGATGGCGCGTGTGGCGGTTGAAAATGCAGAACCTGGCACCACGCTGGAAGTCGGAAAACTGGATGGCCACATGAAGCGCCTGCCATGCAACGTCACCAGCCTGCCATTCCTTGACCCCAAAAGAGAGAAGGCAAGAGCGTGAGTGACGCAACAAGAAAAAACGTCGTTGAGACGCGCAATGTCTGGAAGATATTTGGCGCTCGCGCTGACGAAGCAATGGAAGCCGTCCGCAGGGATAACCTGACCAAGGCAGAGGTGCTGGAACAGTATCAGGCGGTTGTCGGCGTGCGGGACGTCTCGATCAGCGTTGGCGAAAGCGAAATCTTCTGCATCATGGGGCTTTCGGGCTCCGGTAAATCCACCCTGGTGCGTCACATCAACCGTCTGATCGAGCCTACAGGCGGTGAGATCCTTATCAATGGAGTGAATGTCGGGGACCTGGATGCCGAAGAACTGCGGGTAATGCGCGCGGACAAGATCGGCATGGTTTTCCAGAACATGGCCTTGCTGCCGCACCGGACAGTACGCGACAACATCGCCTTTGCGTTGGAGCTGCGTAACGTTGACGCCTTTACCCGTGCACAGGTCGCGGACCGCACCATCGAGCTGGTAGATCTGCAAGGCTATGGCGACCGCTACCCGTCCGAGCTATCGGGCGGTATGCAGCAGCGGGTCGGGCTGGCGCGTGCCATGGCGGCGGACCCCGATATCCTGCTGATGGACGAGCCGTTCTCCGCGCTAGACCCGCTCATTCGACGCGGGTTGCAGGACGAATTTCTCGAACTTTCGAAGTCGATGAAAAAGACAACACTTTTCATCACGCATGATCTGGATGAGGCCATCCGCATGGGCAGCCGCATCGCCATCATGAAGGATGGCGAGATCGTTCAAACCGGCACACCGGAAGAGATCGTCACCAAACCAGCCGATGACTATGTGGCGGATTTCGTGGCGGGCATCTCCAAGCTGAAACTCATCTTCGCGCATACGGTTATGCAACCGGTTGAAAAATATGAATCCGGCGGCGTCATGCTGCCAAGTCTTCAGGACTGCCCTCAGGCCGGCCCCGAAGATGATCTTGATACGTTGGTTGGTCTAGCGGTCAATCAGGACAATCCCGTGGTGATCATGAGCGACAACAAACCCGTCGGGGTCGTGACCAAAGACGCCCTGCTGCGCGGCATTCAAGGGGAAACCTGAACCATGAACGATACATCTGATATCCGCAAACCCTTCATCGATTTCGCCGGGGCAAACGGCGCTTACTATGCGGACGTATTCCTGCAAATCCAGAAGGCGACGCTGGGCCGCTTTCATCTGAACAAAGCGGCTCTTCTGGGTGGTTTTGTCTGGGCCGCCCTGCGCGGGAACTGGAAGCTGTTCATCATCGGTTTTGTTGTGGACCTGATCACGCTGGTGAATTGCGCGCTGGTCCACAAATATTCCAACGCCGCCATCGAAAACGCCGGCAAGGCCTATCTGGTCGAACGCTACGAGGGCTGGACGCAAACCCATCTGGTCAGCGCGATTGTTGTATTCGTGATCGGGCGTTTATTGTTTGCCTGGCTGGCGGACCGGTTCTATTCAGCCCAATACGAAAAATGGCGCATCGACCGGAGGGTCAATTCCGGACTTGTTGCCTCACGTTTGCTCATCGCTTTGCTGATCTCACTGCTGATCTTGCCATTGCTGCTGTACCGCACGACCCAATTTGCGCCCGAAGAACGCAGCTGTATCCGCCAAGACCGGGCAATTGCCAAGGGTGAGCATGTCGAGTTCAAAAAGCGCTTCGATTGTTTCATCATCGGGGAATTCCCCACTTTCATCTGGATCGACCGACCCGATCAGATTTCTTTCCCGCGGGATGACGACGGCAATCGCACCATCAAGCGGACCCCTCCAAGCGAAGGGGCGCCGCCGGTCAACCTGAACACCTATACGTCGCAAGCGATTGATGATGGGATCAGCTATCTGACTGTGTTCTATGGGTTCCTGTTCGACGGTATCACCCATGTTCTGCGCGGTATGCTCAGCGCGATCACCTCAGTGTTTGTGGGCACGCCCTGGCCGATCACGATGAGCGTTCTGCTGTTCATCGCCTATCAGGTCGCGGGCAGCCGTACAGCGATCTTTGTGGGCGCCTCGCTGATCTATCTCGCTGTCTTCGGGTTTTGGCAGACGGCGATGGATACGATGTCTCTGGTGGTGGCTTCATCGTTGATCTGTGTGGTTGCAGGGCTGCCCCTTGGGGTTTGGGTTGGTAAGTCGCGGCGCGGTCAGGCTGTTGTCACGCCGATCCTTGATGTGATGCAGACCATCCCGTCCTTTGTCTATCTGCTGCCCGCCATCGCGTTTTTCTCAATTGGCAAGCCTCCGGGCATTCTGGCGACGGTGATCTTTGCGATGCCACCGATGGTGCGTTTGACCGCATTGGGCATCCGGCACGTACCCGACAACACCAAGGAAGCCGCGCTCGCCTTTGGGGCGAACCCCCGTCAGTTGCTGACCAAGGTCGAACTGCCTCTGGCGCTGCCGTCGATCATGGCCGGGATCAACCAGGTCGTGATGATGAGCCTCTCCATGGTGGTCATTGCCGCGCTGATCGGCGCGGGGGGCATGGGGTACGTGGTGACCGAGGCCCTTGAGAATACCGAGACAGGGCGCGGCGTCCTGGCCGGTATCGGAATTGCTCTGTTGGCGATGATGATCGACAGGGTGGTCCAGAAGGCGAAAGTCACGCGCCAATAAAAGTCCAATAAAGGGGTCACCCGACCCCGTCACAACAGGAAAGGGAAAGTTATGAAAAACCTCAAAACAACAATTGGAGCCGTCACCTTGTCGGCCTTGGCAACCGGAGTTATGGCTCAGGACGCCACCGTCAAGATCGGTGACCTTAGCTGGACCGGAGCCAAGGCCATCGGCCATGTCATTCAGGCGGTCATCGAAGGGCCGCTCGATTCCGAGGCGGAAATTGTCGACGGCATGTCAGACGGCTCGGTCATTGCAACGGGCATGGACAAGGGGGACGGCTCGGTCGATGTTTACTCCGACCTGTGGATGCCGAACCGGCAAGCCATCTGGGACAAGTATATCGACGAGGCAGGCACAGTCGCCCACAACATCCCATACAAAGGCACGCAGCGCATCTATGTGCCCAGCCACATGGCCGACCGTATCACCTCGATCGAAGACCTTAAAGACCCCGAGATTGCCGCAATGTTCGATAAAGACGGCAACGGCAAGGGTGAATATTGGGCGGGCGATGCCGGTTGGAAATCCACCCGCATGTGGCAGGTCAAGTTCAAATCATACGGTCTGGAAGAATTATGGGAAGCCGAAGTGCTGCCTCAGGACACGTTCAAGGCACAGTTGAAAACCGCCGTGACCCGCGAACAGCCGATCCTGTTTTACTACTGGACGCCAGAATGGATCCACGCCGCCTATGACATCACACCGATCGAGGAACCGGCCCGCACCGAGGGCTGCGAGGATGTGAACCTGGATGCCGAAGACTGGTTGGAAGTTTCCACATTCGCCTGCGCCAGTCAGGATGCCAGTATCTATGTCGCCTATTCCAAATCGCTTGAGCAACGGAATCCGCCGGTTGCCAAATTTCTTAGTCAACTGGCTATGGAACCCGACACGATCAACGATTGGATCCTGAAAATCGGCCGGGATAAAATGGACCCCCGCGATGTGGCCGAAGAATGGGTCGCCAATAACGCAGATGTTGTCAACGGTTGGATCGAATAGACTGTTCGTACCATTCAAACTTAACTGCCAGACGCCTATGGGTGCTTGGCAGTTATTGCTATCCTAAACTTCCATCGGCGGTTTCCGGTTCTTTGCTTCCGTTCAGCCACAGCGCAGCATTCGGAACTTTGGGCTCGAAGCCCGATTTTGCCGTGCGCGGCATGAATGTCTGCTTCATCCGAAGGAAAATCTATGAGTCGCTAAAGGTTACTTTGCTGCGTCGGCTACAAATTTTTCCCTTTAAAATCAAACAGCCAAGTTCCCTCAAAAGGAAGAACTATGTGTCGCCCGACACCTACTGTCGAGCAACACATAGTTTTGCCATTTGCGACGGAACCTTTACTTTTTCCGTATCTTCAACATCCTCGCTCGCGCCTCCTGTTCCGCTAGTGGCGCAGCCCGGACTGCGGCCGGACGGTGATCTGACACACGGGGCCGGAGCGGTGAAATTGGGAGGGGGCCGCGCCTGGCGCGGGAGGAACCGGATTTCTCCGTGGAGGCTGACGCGCAGCGGCATCAGAACCCGTGTTCAGATTGCCGGCCGGATGGCAGGCGAACTAATCAAACGGAAAATGCCGGGGCAGGGGGAGCGGGCGTAGCCCGTCGATGCCCTGTCACGACTCCTGGGATATGCAATCCGCACGCCCCGCCCGGATGCCGATGCAGTCGGTGTCCGGATAGAGCCCGATCACGAGCTGAAAGCTCGGGATTTGCCCACCCAAGAACGGGCGCTCAAGACGAGCATGGAAAAGACCCGGACAGCCCCATAGCGGTCCTTGGCGGGGGCGCCATGCAAAAGATGCTGCCGCTGCGAAAAATCCTGGCCGACTTCCGAAAAACGGCCGTTGAACCGACTTGGCGCGCTGCCTTCAATGCTGCAGTCAGCACCAGGGGTAGAGGTGTGCAGAAAGCGGGATTTGCAAAGTTGGGGCCACCGGGCACGATGCTTTGGCAGACGCCCGATCATCACTTGAATTACATCAGCGATTTCAGATCAGTGCCAGGGGTGCCCACGGCGTCCTTGGAAACGGTCTTGCCTGCTTCGATGATCCGCTTTCCAATCATGTAGCCGCGCGGATCGTTCATGGCATCGACAGCCAGCAGCTGATCCCCTTGGAAACACCAAAAGGACACCATGCCTTCCTTGTCACTGGTTCGAGTAATGACACGGTCGTAACCGGTGTTCAGCCCCGCAATTTGCAATTTCATGTCGAACTGATCGGACCAAAATCAGGGTTTGGCGAAATATTCCTTGTCGGCACCCATGATGTTGGAGCCACAATCTCGGCTTGATCCATGGCGTCGACATCCGACAAGCCTCGTACTACGTGAACACCCTTTGGCTGCCCCCCAATCGCGGGGGGCAGGTATCTGGGGCTGGAAACGGTTGTGAAGACGAGCGTGTCATAGCCCAGCACCTCGTCCCCGACTTCAACGGTTTTGCTGCGGCGTTCAGCTTTGTGATAGGTTGACCAGTCCGCAGTTCAATCCCATTCTCGCCATAAATGCCGCAGGCTTAAGAAATAGCCGTTCCAAAGCCATATCACCCAGCAGGTACTTTTTGGACAGCGGAGGGCGTTGATACGGCGGCGCAGATTCTGCTCCGATCAAGGTAATGTCACGGTCAAAGCCGAAAGCACGCAGTTTCATGACCAACGAACAGCCTGCTTGACCGGCCCCTATTACCAAAACATGAACGATCATCAGCCCACCTTTTGAGAATGTGTCGAGACTTGCATGCCCATGACCGAAGCATGAGACGTGCATCACATTCAGCTATACGATTATCAGAAAGCCCGCTTTGCCTCGTTCAAAGCACTTCGCTGGTGATGCTCCAGATAGTTTTGCTGGATGGCGATCTGGTCGACCACAAACTTGGCGTCATGCCAGACACCCCAGATAAAGGAGGAGCCTCTGCGCGATTGCCAGGGCAAGCCGACGAAGTACAGGCCCGGCACATTTGAAACACCGCGTTGATGAACCGGCCTGCCGATATCATCCAAGGCGTCAGGCGCGTGCAGCCAGCCATAGTCAAACTTGAACCCCGTTGCCCAGATGACCGTCGTGATGCCCCGCTCCGCGAGATTGAGTGATCTGATCGGATTTGCAACACAGGCAGGGTCATCAGGGATGTCCCAGGCTTCGGGCTCTGGCGGCAGGTCAATTCCGGTGCGTTGAATGTAGTCATCCGCGGCTTTCATCAGGGAACGATAATTATCATCACCCGCGTCGATATTGGTTTTGAGATCATCGGCGATGCGCAACGTGCCGTCCTCATATCCACTGGTCATCCCCAAAAGGGTGATGCCCTGCTCTGCCATCCGTCGAAAATCAACGGTTTTGCCCCCATGCGCGCCGCTGACAGCAATGGTCACATGTTCCGTGCCGGGTGCGGGTGTATCCATGTTCCAAATGCCCAGCACGCCAAGCCACCAACAGTTGTCCCGTCCGCGATAGCGCCGGAATGGACGGTCGTGCGGGCCGATTGAAAAATAGACCTCGCGACCAGCAGCGCTCAGTTCCGCTGCAATTTGAGACCCGGATGATCCGCCGCCGATGACCAGCACGGCCCCCTCGTCCAGGGCCTGTGGGTTGCGATATGCGGTAGAGTGGATCTGTGTGACCTCTGCCGCCTCCGGCAAAATCGGAGGGATGGAGGGTTTTTGAAACGGGCCGGTGGCGCTGACGATATTGAGCGCATCAAATTCACCCTCCGATGTCTGCACGTGGAAACCGGCGCGATCCGTGTGTGGAGTGACGGCTTCAACAGTAACGCCGGTCCGCACAGGCGCGTCAATCATGCGGGCATACTCTTCAAAATAGGCGGCAACGCTTTCTTTCTCTGCAAAGGCGTCGTCATCACAGGAAAAGGCCATGCCGGGAAAACGATCATGCCAGGCCGGGCCATTCGCGACCAGGGAATCCCACCGCTCGGATCGCCACCGTTCAGCGATGCGACCGCGTTCAAGAACGACATGTTCAATACCCTGGTGGGTCAGGTGTTCACTGGTTGCGACGCCGCCTTGGCCCGCGCCAATAACAAGAGTGTTGATCCGTTTCATAGCATCGCCTTTTCTGTTCCGGCCTAACGGTTAACGCGGCGTGTGCGCCTAACCCAAACAGTCATTTGCGAAGCAGTGGTTTTGCTTTGCCTAACACCCCTAAGGTTTTGGCTAAGCAACGGTAAGTTAATGAGACACTTTCTATTGCGCCAAGGCGGTTGCAAACTCCGCGCAAAGACAACTGCTGCCCCGCTCGAGGAGAGATTTCTATGCCCAAAGATCACATCGATCCGATTGCCGCCCTGCGCGACAGCACTGCGGTTCCGTTTGAACGCGCACGGGCCATGCCAACCGAGGTTTATTCATCGCCCGATTTTGTTGCGGCAGAGCTGGAGCATATTTTCAGCAAAGACTGGTACTGCGTGGGCCGGGCAGATGCGCTGTCAGCCGCTGGTGATTATGTGTCAGCGGAACTGGCGGGTCAGCCAATTGTCGTGTTGCGCGACCGCGAAGGCACATTGCGTGCCATGAGCAATGTCTGTCTGCACCGCATGTCGACGCTGTTGCACGGACGCGGCAACGCAAAGACCATCGTGTGCCCTTATCACGCATGGACGTATAATCTGGACGGCCAATTGCGCGGCGCGCCTGCGATGACGCAGAACGAGGCGTTTTGCAAAGAGCACTACAAGCTGCCACAGGTGCGCTGTGAGGAATGGCTCGGCTGGATTTTTATCTGCCTTGATCCCGACGCCGCACCGGTTGCCGATCAGCTGTCAGAGGTCGCCGAGATGATTTCTGGCTATGACATGACAAATTACTCTGAGTCCTTTTACGAAGAGCACATCTGGGACACCAACTGGAAGGTGCTGGCCGAGAATTTCATGGAAAGCTATCACTTGCCCGTCTGTCATGCAGGCACGATCGGTGGGCTGTCCAAGCTGGAAGACATGATCTGCCCGCCAGGTCGCCCGGCCTTTAACTATCACACCATTCTGAAAGACGAATCGCTGCGTATCGCAATGGCGCATCCGACACGGAATGATCGACTAAAGGGGGAAGAGCGGCGCACGACCTATCTGCTGGCGCTCTATCCCAGCCTCATGATCACGCTGACGCCGGGCTATTTCTGGTATATTTCCCTGCACCCCAAGGGGCCGGGTCAGGTGCACATCCGGTTTGGCGGCGGCATGTCCAATGATTTCGCCGATGACCCGGATACAGACGAGAATTTTGCCCAGCTCAAGTCCTTGCTGGACGACGTTAACGTCGAAGATCGGGGCTGCACGGAAAAGGTTTATCGGGGCCTGTGTTCAGACGCGGCAACCCCCGGTCACCTGAGCCATCTGGAACGTCCAAACTATGATTTCGCACAATACCTGATGGCAAAGATCGACGCAGGACAAAGGACATAACATGGCACATACCCGTATTCGCCGCTTTAACACCCGCGAGACCTATCCAGAGCAGGCATTGGACAATGATCTGTGTCAGGCGGTCGTCACGCACGGGGGCAAGACTGTTTGGATGCGGGGGCAATGCCCGCAGAATCTCGATGACGCCGTCAATCTCGATAGCCACGACCCGGTCGAGCAGACCCACAAAGTCATGCAGAACATCCACCAATTGATCCAGGAGGCGGGTGGCGAGATGGCGCATCTGGTCAAGGTCGTTGTCTACATCACCGACGTGCGCCACCGCGAGGCGGTATACCGCACGATGGGGGAGTATATCCAAGGCGTGCATCCAGTTTCGACCGGGCTGGTGGTGCAGGCGTTGGCCCGGCCCGAATGGTTGGTGGAAATCGACGCCACTGCCGTGATCCCGGACTAGGGCCATGACATTTTCACTTGTTGCCCGCTGCGCCGAGACTGGCATGTTCGGCATGGCCATCTCTTCCTCTTCTCCCGCTGTTGCCGCCCGGTGTGCCTATGCGCGCGCAGGTATAGGGGCCGTGGCCAGTCAGAACATCACGGACCCCGCATTGGGTCCAAAAACGCTGGACCGTATGGCGCAAGGTCTGTCTGCGCCGGAGGCGGTAAGCGCCGTAGTGGCGGAAGCCGCGCATGTTCAGTACCGCCAGCTTTTGGCGATAGACGCTGCAGGTCGCACATCCATTCATTCAGGTGCAAATGTCTTGGGAAATTGGAATGAAGCGCAAGGCGTTGACGTCGCCTCGGGCGGAAACCTGCTGGACAACGACGGCGTACCGGCTGCCATTGTCACAGGTTTCGAGACGGCGCAGGGCCATCTGGGTGATCGGTTGATCGCCGCGATGCGGGTAGGTCTGGCTGCAGGTGGTGAAGCCGGGCCAGTTCATTCAGCAGGTCTGTTGCTGGTGGACAAAGTGTCATGGCCGGTGGCCGAACTGCGGTGTGACTGGACACAAGACTGCCCGATCGAGACCATTGCAACAGCCTGGGATGTCTACAAACCACAACTGGATGACTATGTGCGCCGCGCGCTCGACCCGTCGGACGCGCCGTCCTACGGCGTGCCCGGCAATATGTGACTTAACGCAAACAAGGGAGGCCGCCATGGGCTATTTAAGAAATAAACTTCAGGATGTCGCAGCCCTGCCTGCGGATCGCCCAATGGGCATGCCGGGGGCGTTCTACACCTCGCAGGAACAGTTCGAACACGAAGCGCGCACTGTGCTGCGCAGTGGGTGGCACTGCCTTGGCCGCGAAGACGAGATCCCTGAGATGGGCGATTTTTTCACGGCACAGCTGCTCAATGAGCCGCTGCTGGTGGTGCGCGGAGAGGACGGCATTGTGCGGGTCATGGCCAACGTCTGTCGTCATCGCGGCATGCCGCTTGCAGAAGGACGCGGCAACACCAAGCGTTTTGTGTGCAGCTATCACGCATGGACCTATGGCTCTGATGGGGCGTTGTTGCGCGCACCGCGCATGCAGAACGCGGGCTTTGATGCCAAAAGCTGCAAACTGCCCACACATAAGGTCCGGCTTTGGAATGGTTTCATCTATGTCACACTCGACCCTGATGAGCCTGATTTCCAGCATCCCGAGCTGGATGGCTTGCTTGCGCCCTATGAGACAGGTTCGTTCCGCCTGGTGCATACAGCAGAAGAAGAATGGCACACCAACTGGAAATGCCTGGTTGAGAACTTCATGGAAGGCTATCATCTGAGTGTCGTACATCCGCGCACATTGCATGGCTACACGCCCACGGGCCTGTCACGCAAACTGGTGACCGGGGATGGGTACACGTCCTATGCCGCCAATTACCCTGATACCATTGAACCGCGCGGAGACGGTGCGCCGGGCCTGAGCGAGGAAGAGCGCAAGCGATCCACGCTTTTTGCCAAGTTCCCCACGCAGGTTGCCAGTCAGGCCGCGAATCTGCTGGTGTCTTTGTCGATCTTTCCGGTCCATGCCAGTCTGATCCGGGTAAAATGGACCATGTCCGTCTATCAGGATTATCTGGATTGGGACACGGTGCAGCAACGCATTGCGCTCTGGGAAGAAGTGAACCGCGAAGACCGTGAAAAGCTGGAGCGAATGCAGGTCGCATTGGCGTCTGCCCATGCGGTCGAGGGCCCCCTTGCCGGAGACGACTACGAAGGCACAGTCCGCGATTTCCAGGCTTGGCTTGCCGCGCGGGACGCAAAACTGCCCACCGCGTAGGGTGCTCACTGGTCTTGGGTACAAGAATCTGATTTCCTGTCCATCCAAATGAGAGGAAACAAGCGTGCCCCGGTTCACCTTCAGGCAATTGGAGTATCTTGTTGCCGTTGGTGAAACAGGCAGCATCGCCCGCGCGTCGGAAACCCTGAACGTGTCCTCCCCCTCCATCTCGTCCGCTATTTCACAATTGGAAGAAGAGCTTGGTATTGCGCTCTTTGTGCGGCAACACGCACAGGGGCTGTCGATCACGCAGGGCGGGCGCAGGGTGATTGATCAGGCAAATCTTGTGTTGAAAGAGGCGGCGACCATAGCCGACATTGCTTCGGACGTGTCCGGGATGGCGCACGGGCCCCTGACCGTCGGATGCCTTGTCACCTTTGCGCAACTTGTCCTGCCCCGCATGCGGGCTGGCTATGAGGCGGCCTATCCCGATGTCCGTACCGAACAGAAAGAACTGAACCAGGCTGAAATTTTCAGCGCATTGCGCCGCTCTGACATTGATATCGCACTGACCTATGACATGGATATCCCGACGGACTTGCTGTTTACGGAGCTTGTGCGATTACGCCCTTTTGCCTTGCTCGCAGCCTCGCATGATGATGCAAGCAAAAATGAGATCACTCTTGACGATCTTACTGATCAACCAATGGTACTGCTGGATTTGCCGATCAGTACAGATTACTTCCTGTCCCTGTTTGAAACCGCCAAACAACCTCCCCACATTGCTGAGCGCACGCGAGACATGGCGGTGATGCGGTCGCTGGTCGGCAACGGCTTTGGCTATTCGATTGCCAATGTGCGCCCGCAAAGCAATATCTCACCGGATGGCATGCAACTGGCTTACGTGCCCATTGCTGGCCCCGTGCAGCCTCTGCGGATGGGTTTGCTAACCTCTCAAGGGGCGGAAAAATCGCGAACCGTGCGGGCGTTCATGGACTTCGCCCAAGAACAAGTTGCGACCGGCGCGTTCGAACCCATCGGTGGAGAGCCGTTGAAATGACGCTGTCACTGGACATTCTGGAACGGCTTATCGCGTTTGACACTGTCAGCCATCGGTCCAACCTGGATCTGATTGCCTTTGCCGAGGACTTTTTACGCGCCCGCCAATTTCGGGTGCATCGGATCCCCGACCTGACGGAGGCAAAAGCCGGCCTTTACGCAGAAATAGGTCCTCAGACAGACGGTGGTGTTCTGCTATCTGCACATTCCGACGTTGTGCCGGTCGAAGGGCAGGTATGGACCCGGCCACCCTTTCAGCTGACGCGCGATGGGGATCGGCTTTATGGACGCGGCACAACAGATATGAAGGGCTTTCTGGCCGAAATGCTGGCGATATCCGATAGCGCAAGCCGCAAGGCCCTGAAAGCCCCGCTGAAAGTGTTGATCTCCTATGACGAAGAGATCGGCTGTGTCGGTATTGATCGCATGAGTGCGCGTCTCAAACCTCTGCTGGGCCATCCTGAATTGGCCATCGTGGGGGAGCCAACCGAAATGCAAATCGCCATTGGGCATAAAGGCAAGCGTTCGTACGCGGCACAGGTCACAGGTCAGGCAGGCCACTCTGCACTGGCGCCTCGGTTTGTCAGTGCACTGCATTTAGCGTTGGATTACGTCGCAGCACTGCGCAATTTGCAGGACGGATTGGAGCGCAACGGCAGCCGCGATGACAGCTATGATATCCCGTATAGTACGATCCATGTGGGCCGGATACACAGCGGCACAGCGCTGAATATCGTGCCGGACAGCGCAGAGGTATTGTTCGAATTTCGGCATCTCGCCGAGGACGACCCGGACAGTCTGGCACGCATGATAGCCGAAGCGGCGGACACCGTGACAGCGCCTCATCCAGGCGCCGCCTTTATAGAATTACACTCCTTGGCGACCTATCCAGGCTTAGCGACAGCAGCTTCAAATCCGGCAGTGAACTTGACAAGAAACTGGTCCGGGGGGCAAGTCTGCAAGGTGGCCTTTGGCACCGAGGCCGGTTTCCTTTCGGAGCTGAATATTCCGACGGTGGTTTGTGGTCCAGGCTCGATGGTGGATCAAGGACATAAACCGGATGAATACATCTCAGAGATGCAACTCATCAAATGCTCGAAAATGCTCGCAAGAGCTGTCAATCACCTACTTTAGGGACTGGACATCGGTAACGAGGGCGTCGGCGTTAAGCGGTTTTGGGCACAACACTGGATCTGCCATAGCGGTTCCTTCGATACTTGTGGTGCCCACCCTGGCTTCTGTCGCTGCTTTCGGCTGAGATCCTTTGGGTACATGCTTCGGTTCGTGGTCAGCGCAGCGGCTGCCAACATGATGCTGGTTCGATGTCATTCCGATGTGCCCATCTCATAGGCCTGCTTGGCAAAAGCCAGCGACAGTCCAGACCACGGCATCATCGAAACCACGTCCCTGCGGGACTTCGAAAGCCTGCGATCAGGCTGTCTGACGTCAGCGCCTAAGGGTCCAAAAAGCGATGTTTGATAAGGGAGTGTTCTTGGCTCATCGTAACCACTGAGGAGTGGACGATGAGCAAGACAAGTAAGAGCCCCAGCGAGAAGGTCGTCAAAGACATCAAACGGGCAACCCGCAAACAGCATGAGCGCCCGATGAACCCGACCTCACGCGTCGTTGCTCGGTGATCTAAGTGTCCGCTTAGCTAAATGGACACTTAGGGGTCAGTTATGAGTAATCGCAAAAAGCGCCGGAAGTGGTCTGACGAGGAAAAACGGGAGATCTGCCAGCAGGCCGTTCTTCCAGGGGCCTCGGTGGCACAGATAGCGCGGCGCTATAGCGCCAATGCCAATGTGATCTACAACTGGTTGAAGGACCCGCGATTTGCGCCGGATGCGGAAGATCTTGCGATGCCTACGGACGCGTCTTTCATCGAATTGGATGTGTCGGCGGCAGCCTCCCATTCAGTTCCGGATATTGTTGCCACGCCCGCCGCCGCACTTTCCGCAAACAAGGTTGATATTACGCTGTCCGATGGGCGGCGCGTGCTGATCGAAGGGCCGATGTCGCTTGGGTCCATCATTGGTTTGGTACAGGGGTTAATGGCTTGATCCCGGTTCCCAGCAATACGCGCGTCTGGCTGGCGGCGGGTGTCACGGACATGCGGCGAGGTTTCAACACGCTGGCGGCGCAGGCCGAGAAGGTCTTGGCGGAAGATCCCTATTCCGGTCATCTGTTCGTTTTCCGCGGGCGACGCGGGGATCTCCTGAAGATCATCTGGTGGGAGTGAAGCCCGGACCGCGCAGCGGCAGATCATCCGGGGGATGATTTGAGGGCCGAACGGGCGGAGCCCAGGGGGCCTGTCTGTTCTCAAAGCGGCTGGAGAAAGGACGGTTTGTCTGGCCGGCTGCGAAAGACGGCAAGACCAGCTTGACGACGGCGCAGCTTTCGATGCTGCTTGAGGGCATCGACTGGCGGATGCCGCAAAAGACCTGGCGACCTCTGAGCGTCGGATAGATCAATAAAATATAGGCATTGAGCGCCTTCAGGATTCACCTTCGGCCTTGGCTCCGGTATAGGGGTGGCAATGTTGAAGGACCTGGATACCGCCCCTGACGACCCGGCTGAGTTGCGGCGCATCAACGCGCTTCTGGCCGCTGAGGTCAAGTCGCAGGCGTTGCTGATCGAGAAGCTTCAGCATCAGCTGGCGGGCCATAACCGGCACCGCTTCGGGGCCAGATCAGAAGGCCTGGACCAGCTCAACCTGACCTTTGCGGAAGATGAGCAGATTGCGGTGTCAGCCGAAAGGCAGGCAGAATCCGCAGCCGGTTCCGAGGAAGGCGGCCCCGCCCGCCAGTACAGCCGCAAACCGCTGCCGGACCATCTGGACCGGCATGACGAGGTGCTGTCGCAGGGAGAGGAATGCGGCCGCTGCGGCGGAACTCTGAAGACCTTGGGCGACGATATTACCGAAGAGCTGGAATATGTGCCGGGCCGGTTTGTGGTGAACCGGATCGTCCGGCCTCGCAAGGCCTGTTCCTGCTGCGAGGCCATCGTGCAATCGCCGCTGCCGTCCACTGCCCGGCAGGCGAATTGCCTTGCAATTCTGCCGGGAGGGGCGCCCGATTGAACGAGGCAGGCCTGGACCTGGCTTGCTGGCGCATGTGCTGGTCAGCAAATACGCCGACCATCTTCCCCTGTACCGGCAATCGCAAATCTACGCCCGCGAAGGCATCGATCTGGACCGCTCGACCATGGCGGATTGGGTGGGCCGTTCGACCGCGCTTCTGGAACCTCTGGCTGATGCAATCGGGCGGATCGTCCGGCAAGGCGGCGCCCTGTTCGCTGATGATACCCCGGTCAAGATGCAGGCGCCTGGGCAGAAGAAGACCAAGACGGCGCGTGTCTGGACCTATGTCCGCGATGAGCGGCCCTGGGCCGGGCAATCGCCACCCTGTGCCTGGTACCAGTTCACCATCGACCGCAAAGGCGAGCATCCTGTCAGCCACCTCTCGGGATACAAAGGCTGGGTGCATGCCCCCTCTCGGGACATTGCTGCGCAATGCCCTGCCGGGCAGTGGATGGCTATTCCGGTTTCAACGGCCTGTTCGGTGAGAACAAGGCTGGCGAGATGGCCAGCCTTCTCGGCAGCATGCTTCGCATGCGCCTGCCAGGTAAGACATGGCGCATGTCAGGCGCAAGTTCGTGCTCTCTCATCGTTTGCACAGCAAACGACTGCCGGATGACAGATATCTTTGCCTCACAGGGCAACGCCATCGCCGGAGAGGCCATCCGCCGGATTGCCGAACTCTATGCGGTTGAGAAAGAGGCGCGCGGCAAGCCCCTGGCAGAACGGGTTGCTTTGCGGCAGGCAAAGGCCAAGCCGGTCTTCAACGATCTGGAAACCTGGCTGCACGCGCAATTGCCCAAGATCTCAGGAAAGTCGCCCCTGGCACAGGCCATCCATTACCGGCAGGTGATTGCAGCGCAATCACCGTTAGGCGCTATGCCTTGGGCCGGATGCCGAAGGCCCGGCCGTATCTTGATAACGGCCATTTGGAATTGGACAACAACAGTGCTGAACGCGCTGTCAAGCCCGTGGCCATCGGCCGCAAAAACTGGATGTTCGCAGGCTCCGAGGGCGGCGGCAAAGCCATGGCCATCGCCTATACCCTGATCGAAACCGCCAAGATGAACGGCGTAGATCCCCAAGCCTGGCTCACCTGGGTTCTGGCACAGATCGCAGATCATAAGATCACACGCCTGAACAAGCTCATGCCATGGCGCTACGCTGCTGACGCAGCGTAGCAGGGGCCACCGGGACTGTGCCAGAGCGCTTTCGCCGGACGGTTACCAAACAGCATTCAGCTGAAGAGAAGATCCGGATCGTGCTGGATGGCCTGCGTGGCGAAGATAGCATTGCTGAGCTTCGCCGCCGTGAGGGGATTTCCCAAGGCGTTTACTACAAGTGGGTAAGCGTTGCTTCAACCTTTGAAGTTCCATGGTAGGAGCTGATCGATGTCCTTCTGTTTATGGCCATTGACGATGGCTGTGAGCACGCCGGTCAGGTAGCTGTGCGGCTCGATGTGGTTCAATTTGCAGGTTTCAATGAGTGACGCGAGCATGGCCCAGTTCTGGGCACCGGCGTCGTGACCGGCAAAGAGCGCGTTTTTCCTTTGCAGGGCGATGGGGCGGATGGTGCGTTCCACGGCGTTGCTATCCATCTCGATGCGGCCATCGTCGAGGAATAGGATCAGCCCTTCCCAGTATTTGGCAATGTACTTTAGGGCCTCACAGGTTGGAGATTTGGCTGATACCTGCGTGCGAGCCTGATCCAGCCAGGTTTTAAACGCCTTGATTTTGGGTTTGGCTTTTTGCTGACGCGTGGCCAGACGCTGGTCAGCCAATTGACCACGCACCTGTGCTTCGATCTGTGAGCGATACCTGAACTGCGACTCCTATTGGCGTTGAGGGTAGGGGGATCGGCCCATCTCTTCCATCATCTTTTCACGGAAGACTTCAGCGGGCGTCTTCCATCCAAGGCACTTGCGAGGCGTATTGTTGAGCCGATCACAGATCACCTTCATGTCCTCGTCTGTGATCGTCCTAATGTCGCGCTTGCGAGGAAGCCATCTTCGGACCCTTCGATTGGTGTTCTCGACCGTGCCTTTTTGCCACGGGCTGGAAGGATCGCAGAACCATGTCTG
The DNA here is from genome assembly GCF_049800895.1 of Leisingera sp. S232. NCBI lineage: Bacteria > Pseudomonadati > Pseudomonadota > Alphaproteobacteria > Rhodobacterales > Roseobacteraceae > Leisingera > Leisingera sp. S232. Next base: position 20,381 of record NZ_JBNAFX010000049.1, read on the forward strand.
CGTCCCGATTTCGGCCTGCAAATGTGGCCAGCTGACGAACTCGGTACCGCGATCAAAGGTGATTGATTTGCGGGCCAGATGAGGCAGGTCGCGTACGGCTTTCATAATTTTCCCCATCACCGGCTTGGTGCGCTTGTTCGGGTTCTTCAGCAGCACGGTGAAGCGGCTGACACGTTCGACCAGCGAGGTGACATTGGTTTGCCCAAGTTTCTGTTTGAACAGCATCAAATCTCCCTCCCAGTGCCCAAACTGGCGACGGTGAGCGACATCATCTGGCCGGAATAGAATGCTGACATCACGGTCGAACTTGGGCTTCTGGCGCTTCCTGGCACGGCGTGGCCTGCGGGATTTCCGATGTTCGGGCAAGTACCACCAGAGCTCTTGGTCCATGCCTTCCTTAGAATAGATGTAGCGGTAGATCGTCTCCTGGCAGACGCGTAGCGTAGCACCTTCATAGATCATCCGGTTGCCGATCTGCTCGGGCGTCCATCCTTGCTTGATCCGTTCGATGACGCGCTTGCACAGATCGGGATGTCTGATCAGCTTGCGTTGCGTGGAACGGCGTTGCTGCGTGCGCTGGTGTGCTGCCATGCCGAAGTATCCCGCGTACTTCTTGGGAAAGGCATCATCGGCCCAGAAGTTGCGTTTGATCTCTCGGAATATCGTCGACTTGTGACGCTTCAAAACGCGCGCCATCTCAGCGACAGGGACCTTTGCAAGCCACCAGTCTTCGATCCTGCGCCGTTCTTGTAAGCTCAGTTGCGTATATACCGTTCCCATGCAATATTCCTCCTATTAGATAACTCATTGTTTTCTAATAGGAG
>NZ_JBNAFX010000050.1:0-2500 GCF_049800895.1 Leisingera sp. S232
TTGGTTGCGGGAGTAGGATTTGAACCTACGACCTTCAGGTTATGAGCCTGACGAGCTACCTGGCTGCTCCATCCCGCGTCAGGGTATATTGATCGTTTAGAGAGATTTCTGGATTTTACTAGGTTTGGCGGTGACCTACTCTCCCAGGGCTTAAGCCCAAGTACCATCGGCGCGACAGTGCTTAACTTCCGGGTTCGGGATGGGACCGGGTGTTTCACTTGTGCTGTAGCCACCAAACCAAGAAAAATCCATATCCGACGACCTTGCGAAGCAAGGCTGATGAGCAGCAGGCGGCACATTTACAAAGTAGATGTGCGAGATACTGCCCGGCTGTTCTGTCACCGCGTATTTGCGGCAGGCAGAACAACCTGCGTCGGCTACAATCAACAGTCCAAGTCATTTTTTTGGGATGTTTGCTTTGTTTGGTTCCGTAACACTGTCTGTTACTGGATCAAATCAAGCCTATCGGGCGATTAGTACCGGTCAACTGAATGCATTGCTGCACTTACATCTCCGGCCTATCGGCGTGGTGGTCTTCCACGGCCCTCAGGGATACCTTGTTTTGAGGGGGGCTTCCCGCTTAGATGCCTTCAGCGGTTATCCTGTCCGAACATAGCTACCCTGCACTGCTGCTGGCGCAACAACAGGTCCACCAGTGGTTCGTTCACCCCGGTCCTCTCGTACTAGGGGCAACTCCTCTCAAGTATCCTACACCCACGGCAGATAGGGACCGAACTGTCTCACGACGTTCTAAACCCAGCTCACGTACCTCTTTAAACGGCGAACAGCCGTACCCTTGGGACCTGCTCCAGCCCCAGGATGAGATGAGCCGACATCGAGGTGCCAAACACTGCCGTCGATATGGACTCTTGGGCAGTATCAGCCTGTTATCCCCGGCGTACCTTTTATCCGTTGAGCGATGGCCCTTCCACGCGGGACCACCGGATCACTATGGCCGACTTTCGTCTCTGCTCGACTTGTCAGTCTTGCAGTCAGGCTGGCTTCTGCCATTGCACTCAACGAGCGATTTCCGACCGCTCTGAGCCAACCTTCGCGCGCCTCCGTTACTCTTTAGGAGGCGACCGCCCCAGTCAAACTACCCGCCACGCAGGGTCCCGGATCCGGATAACGGACCGCGGTTAGACATCAAGAGTGCGAAGGGTGGTATCTCAAAGGAGGCTCCACAAGGACTTGCGTCCCTGCTTCGATGCCTACCACCTATTCTGCACATCACAATCCTGATGCCAGTGCGAAGCTGTAGTAAAGGTGCACGGGGTCTTTCCGTCTAACCGCGGGAAGCCTGCATCTTGACAGGCAATTCAATTTCGCTGAGTCGATGTTGGAGACAGCGGGGAAGTCGTTACGCCATTCGTGCAGGTCGGAACTTACCCGACAAGGAATTTCGCTACCTTAGGACCGTTATAGTTACGGCCGCCGTTTACCTGGGCTTCAATTCGGAGCTCTCACCCCTCCTTTTAACCTTCAGGCACCGGGCAGGCGTCAGACCCTATACGTCGTCTTGCGACTTCGCAGAGCCCTGTGTTTTTAATAAACAGTCGCCACCCCCTGGTTTGTGCCCCCGGATTCCACTTGCGTAGGACCCGGGCCTCCTTCTCGCGAACTTACGGAGGTATTTTGCCGAGTTCCTTCAACATCGTTCTCTCAAGCGCCTTGGTATTCTCTACCAGTCCACCTGTGTCGGTTTAGGGTACGGTCTGATGGAGGGCTATTTCCAGGGACTGATCAGCAGCCCATTCAATCCGATAAGGATGAACTACCTTCACAATCCGTCACATCCTCCTGGCCCACGAATATTAACGTGGTTCCCATCGCCTACGCCTTTCGGCCTCGGCTTAGGGGCCGGCTTACCCTGCTCAGATTAGCTTTAAGCAGGAACCCTTGGACTTTCGGCGAGAGTGTCTCTCACACTCTTTGTCGCTACTCATGTCATCATTCTCGCTAGTGATCTCTCCACCGGATGGCTCACGCCCCGGCTTCATCGAAAGCCTCGCGTCTCCAATCTTCCCGAAGGAAGTAAGGAGACATGAGACTATGTCACACTACGCTCTGCTACCATGCACTATGTGCATCCTCGGCTTCGGCTCATGGCTTGAGCCCCGTTACATCTTCGCCGCAAGACATCTTAATTAGACCAGTGAGCTGTTACGCTATCTTTAAAGGATGGCTGCTTCTAAGCCAACCTCCTGGTTGTTTTGGACGTCTCACCTGCTTTCCCACTTAGCCATGAATTGGGGGCCTTAGCCGGAGGTCAGGGTTGTTTCCCTCTCCACGACGGACGTTAGCATCCGCCGTGTGTCTGCCATCTAGTACTCCCGGGTATTCGGAGTTTGGTTAGGATCAGTAAGCCTGTGGGGCCCCATTACCCATCCAGTGCTCTACCCCCCGGGGTATTCGGATGACGCTCTACCTAAATAGATTTCGCAGAGAACCAGCTATCTCCGAGTTTGATTGGCCTTTCACCCCTAGGCACAGCTCATCC
>NZ_JBNAFX010000050.1:7500-20836 GCF_049800895.1 Leisingera sp. S232
CAGATCATCCAGGGGCAATGTCCCATAGTTCAGGATCACCTGATCATATTCAGCCTGATATGAGTGCGCGCTGTAGTCCGTGCCAATAGACGCCACCAGTCTGTTGCCATCACCTGCCAGCCCCTTGAGCCGGCGGGCAACTGTGAAGGTGACATCCTTGTTCTGCAACGCCCGCATATAAGGCACCAGGTTCATCCCCATCACCTCCGGCGCAAAGCTGCGGTCGGGGGTCATGATCTCAACCCTGGCACCGGCGCCAGCAGCCACTTCCGCTGCCATCAGCCCGGGGTGGTCGCCGCTTTCATCATAGACCAGAACATTTGCGGCCGGTTTCACATCGCCCGAGATAATGTCCCAGCTGGACACCGCATGCGGCAGTTCCGTGCCGGTTTCATGCAGCATCATGCAAGGCATCCCGCCCGTTGCCACGATGACAACATCCGGGGTCAAAGCCAGAACATCCTCTGCCTCCGCCCATGTGTTGAAACGGAACCTCACGTCCCGCGCTGCGCATTGCGCCATGCGCCAGTCGATGATGCCGATCATTTCCGCCCGTCGCGGATTTTGCGCTGTCAGCCGAACCTGGCCGCCCGGCTCTGCTGCGGCTTCGAAAACGGTCACCTCGTGGCCGCGTTCTGCGGCAACACGCGCCGCCTCCAAGCCGCCTGGACCTGCGCCCACGACCACCACCTTCTTGCGGATCTGAGCCGGTGCGATCTGGTGCGGCATAGACAGCTCGCGGCCGGTGGCCGCATTGTGAATGCACAGCGCCTCCCCCGCCTGATAGATCCGATCCAGGCAATAGGTCGCCCCAACGCAGGGGCGGATGTCGTCCTCACGTCCTTCCATGATCTTTTTGACGATATGCGGATCCGCCATATGGGCCCGGGTCATGCCGACCATATCCAGCAACCCGTTTGCGACCGCATGGCGCGCGGTGGCCACATCAGGAATGCGGGCCGCATGGAAGGTCGGCATGCCGGTTGTCTTCTTCACTTCGCCGGCAAAATCCAGATGCGGTGCCGCTGTCATGCCCTGCACCGGGATCACATCCGTCATCGCCGGATCGGTGTGAATGCGGCCCCGGATCACGTTGAGAAAATCCACCATCCCGCTGTCAGCCAGGCGCTTGGAAATCTCGATCCCTTCTTTTGCCGTTACCCCGCCCGCTTCCGCTTCATCCGCCGTATAGCGCAGGCCGACGATAAACTCGTTGCCGACCCGTTTGCGAATTGCCCGCAGCACATCCATCGGAAATTGCATCCGGCTGTCCAGCGTCTGGCCGCCATAAGGCCCGTCCAGGTCATTGGTCAGTGGCGACCAGAATTGATCCAGCAGATGGCCATAGACCTGCAGTTCAATCCCATCCATGCCGCCTTCTTTCATCCGCTCCACCGCGTCGGCAAAGTCTGAGATGATCCGGGAGATATCCCAATCCTCCGCCAGTTTCGGAAACGACCGATGCGCAGGTTCCCGGTGGCGCGAGGAGCTGACAGAGGGCAGCCAGTCGCCTTTGTTCCAGCCGGTCCGGCGGCCCAGATGGGTCAATTGGATCATCACGGCTGCGCCGTGCTCATGCACTTGATCGGTCAGGTTGCGGATCCAGGGCACCACCTCATCCTTATAGGCAAGGATATTGTTGAACACCGGCGGGCTGTCCCTGCTGACAGCCGCGGACCCTGCCGTCATCGTCAAGGCCACACCTGCTTTGGCACGTTCAGCGTGATACGCTGCATAGCGTTCCTTGGGCATGCCATCTTCCGGGTAGGCCGGTTCGTGGCTGGTGGTCATGATCCGGTTGCGAAGTGTCAGATGCTTTAGCTGATAGGGTTGCAGCAGCGGATCTTTGGACATGGGGTCTCCTGGCACTGTGTCTCGGCTTGGCGGCGTGTCTCGCCCCTCTTGACACATATGTCGATTAAACAACCATACCTGTCAAGAAAAGTTGCGCCCACTCTGCCCCGCTGCTATGGCTGGCGCATGGACACACAGGACATTGCCCGCCCGCGGCTCAGCGAAGAAGACTGGCTGGCAGCCGCCTATGAGATGCTGACGGAAAGCGGCGTGGAGGCGGTAAAGGTGATGCCGCTGGCCAAGCGTCTTGGCGTTTCGCGGACCAGTTTCTACTGGCACTTCACCGACCGGGAGGAGTTGCTGGAAGCGATGGTGCGACGGTGGGAAGAGCGGAACACCGGCAATCTGGTGGCCCGCACCGAGGCTTATGCCGAAAACATTGCCGAGGCTATGTTCAACCTGTTCGACTGCTGGATCGACCCGGACCTGTTTGATGCACGGCTGGATCTGGCAATCCGCAACTGGGCACGCAACGACAGCAACCTGCAAGCACAGCTGGATCAGGCTGATACCCGCCGGGAACACGCCATGACAAACATGTTCCTTCGCTTCGGATATCAGAAACAAGATGCCCTGATCCGGGCCCGGACCATGATCTACACCCAGATCGGATACATCTCGATGCAGGTGCATGAAAGCAAAGAATACCGGATTTCCCTAATGCCCGGCTGGATAGAGGTTTTCACCGGCAGCCGCCCGACACAACGGGATCTGGACCGGTTCCTCGCCCGCCACGGCTGATCAGTTTCACTGCCTGGCACCACGGCTGCCCAACAAGCAAGCACTCCCGCCCGCCGCGCAGGCATCCCAGATGCCAGCCCGCCAGTTGGGCCGGGCGCCGCGCCTTTCAGGCGCGGCGCGGGTCGCTCATGGCGCAGCCAAAGCGAAAAACCTCAACACCACATGCCAGATGAAAGAACGGCTTGCTGGCAGACCTCCCGTTTTCCCCAGCCAGTCCACTTCCGACGCTTTTACGATTGCTTACAACCACACCCTAGATGTCCATTGGACTGAGTGGACACCAAGATCACTGAACAACAGCGACGGGGGCCGGGCGCGTCGGACTCTCACCATGCCGCCTTGTCCCATCCGGTGCTGACGCGCGATACCGCGCCGGGCGCCAGCCCGGCGCCACCAAAAGAAACGGGCGCGGAACCCCTGGTTCCGCGCCCGCTCTGTTTCCTCAAACAGATTTTGCCCGTTTACTCGGCAGCGATCTGCCCTTCGACCTTTTCGACCTTCACCGCCGAGAATTTGAACTCGGGGATCTTGCCATAGGGGTCCAGAGCCGGGTTGGTCAGGATGTTGGCCGCCGCTTCCACATAGGCGAAGGGCACAAACACCATGTCCTCGGCAATCGCCCGGTCGGCCCGGGCCATGATCTCGATCGAGCCGCGGCGGGTGGACAGGCGCACCATTTCACCCGGTTCAACCCCCATCAACTTCAACGTGCGAGGGTTGAGCGAGCAGTTCGCCTCCGGCTCCACCGCATCCAGCACCAACGAGCGCCGAGTCATCGACCCGGTGTGCCAATGCTCCAGCTGGCGACCGGTGGTCATGATCATCGGATAATCCGCATCCGGCGCCTCATCCGGCGGGATCACCGAAGCCGGGGTGAAGCGGGCCCGGCCCTCAGGGCGCGGGAAGCCGTCGCCGAACACAATCGCCTGACCGGGGTCGGTCTCATGCAGCGACGGATAGGTGATGGTCTCGGTCTCCAGACGCTCCCAGGTGATGTTGTTCAGCGACTTCATGTTCAGCTTCATCTCGGCAAAAACTTCGCTGACATCCTTGTAGTCCCAAGGCAGCCCGATGCGCTGCGCCAGTTCGACGGTGACCTTCCAGTCCTCGCGTGCCTCGCCCGGAGGTGCCACAGCAGGGCGCACCCGCTGAACCTGGCGGTTGGTGTTCGACACGGTGCCGTTCTTTTCATAAAGCGCCGAGGCCGGCAGGATGATGTCGGCATAATTCGCCGTCTCGGTCAGGAAGATGTCCTGAACGATCATCAACTCCAGCTTGGCAAAAGCATCGCGCGCGTGATCCGCATCCGGATCGGACATCGCCGGGTTTTCACCCTGGATATACATGCCCTTGATATTGCCGACATAGGCCTGGTCCACGATCTCGGTCACCGTGAGGCCCTTCTCGTTCGAGAAGTCGCCGCCGCCCCAGACATCGGTGAACCTCTTGCGGACATCATCCGAGGTCACGGTCTGATAATCCGGCAGGAACATCGGAATGAGGCCCGCATCAGACGCGCCCTGCACGTTGTTCTGACCGCGCAGCGGGTGCAGGCCGGCACCCGGCTTGCCCACGTTGCCGGTCATCAGCGCCAGCGAAATCAGGCAGCGCGAGTTGTCGGTGCCATGAATATGCTGAGAGATGCCCATGCCCCAGAAGATCAGCCCTGCATTGGCATTGGCAAAGATCCGGGCAACACGGCGCAGCTGGTCCGGTTCGATGCCGCAGATTTCCGACATCTTCTCGGGTGTGAACTGCTTCAGGTGCTCTTTTTCAGCTTCCCAGTTTTCGGTCCAGCGGTGGATGTACTGGCTGTCATAAAGCTCTTCTTCGACGATCACATGCATGATCGCGTTCAGCATCGACACGTCCGCACCGGGGCGGAACTGCAGCATTTCAGTCGCAAAGCGCCGCATGCCGACACCGCGCGGATCCATCACAATGAGCTTGCCGCCGCGTTTGGTGAACTGCTTGAAGTAGGTCGCGGCCACCGGGTGGTTCTCGATCGGGTTGGAGCCGATGATGATCGCCACATCTGCGTTTTCGATCTCGTTGAAGGTCGCGGTCACAGCACCGGAGCCGACGTTTTCGATCAGCGCCGCAACCGAGGAAGCATGGCACAGACGGGTGCAGTGGTCGACGTTGTTGTGCTTGAAGCCCTGGCGGATGAACTTCTGGAAGAGATAGGCCTCCTCATTAGTGCATTTCGCCGAGCCAAAGCCCGCAACCGATTTCGGATCTTCATCGCGCAAGCGCATCAGCTCTTTGCCCGCCAGATCCATCGCCTCTTCCCAGGTCGCTTCGCGGAAATGGGTCGACAGGTTGCCGGGATCGACGTTCAGGCCTTTGGCCGGCGCATCGTCGCGGCGGATCAGCGGCTTGGTCAGGCGGTGCGGGTGGTGAATGTAGTCAAAGCCGAAGCGGCCTTTGACGCACAGACGGCCTTCGTTTGCCGGGCCGTTGATGCCCTCGACATGTTTGACCTTGCCGTCCTTGACCTTGAGCGAGACCTTGCAGCCGACGCCGCAGAACGGGCAGACGCTTTCGGTCTCGGAATCGTAATCCTTGCTGTCACCGACCTGATTGTCATCCAGCACGGTGGCGGGCATCAGCGCGCCGGTCGGGCAGGCCTGCACACATTCGCCGCAAGCCACACAGGTGGACTGGCCCATCGGGTCCGCAATATCGAAGGTCGGATAGGCATCGTGGCCGCGGCCGGCCATGCCGATCACGTCGTTCACCTGCACTTCGCGGCAGGCGCGCACGCACAAACCGCAGGAGATACAGGCGTCCAGGTTCACCTTCATGGCGATGTGGCTGTCATCCAGCAGCGGGATGCGGCCCTCTTCCAGCTTGGGGAAGCGGGATTCCGTCACCCCGTTCAGCTCGGCCATGTCCCACATGTGGGAGGATTTGTCGTGCGCCTCTTCCTGCTTGGGCTGGTCAGCGACCAAAAGCTCCATCACCATCTTGCGGGCATTTTCGGCGCGCGCATTGTTGGTGGTGACAACCATGCCTTCGGCGGGTTCGCGGATACAGGAGGCCGCCAGCGTGCGTTCGCCTTCGATCTCCACCATGCAGGCACGGCAGTTGCCGTCCGGGCGGTAACCCGGCTGCGGCTTGTGGCACAGGTGCGGGATTTTCAGTCCGCGACCGTTGGCGACTTCCCAGATGGTCAGGCCTGCTTCAGCCGTGACCTGTTCGCCATCGAGTGTGAATGTGACTTTATCGCTCATGGCTTATACCTCCTCGGGGAAGTGTTTGATGGTCAGGCGGATCGGGTTCGGCGCAGCCTGACCCAGACCGCAGATCGACGTATCAACCATCGCCGCGCTCAGCTCTTCCAAGAGGCCCTGATCCCAGGTCTTCTCGCTCATCAGCTTGACAGCTTTCTCGCAGCCCACCCGGCAGGGGGTGCACTGGCCGCAGCTTTCGTCTTCGAAGAAACGCAGCATGTTCAGCGCCGCGTCGCGAGCCGAATCCTGATCGGACAGCACCACAACAGCAGCGGAACCGATGAAGGTGCCATGCGGCTGCAGCGTATCAAAGTCGAGCGGAATGTCGTTCATCGAGGCAGGCAGCAGACCCGAGGAGGGCCCGCCCGGCTGATAGGCCTTGAAGGCATGGCCGTCCAGCATACCGCCGCAGGCTTCGATAATGTCGGTGATGGTGGACCCGGCAGGCAGCAGATGCACGCCCGGGTTCTTTACCCGGCCAGACACGGAATAGCTGCGCAGGCCCTTGCGGCCGTTTTTCTCAACCGAGTTCAGGCATTCAGGCCCTTCGCGGTTGATCTTGCAGACCCAGTACAGTGTTTCGATGTTGTGGACGAGGGTCGGACGGCCGAAGACACCCACTTGCGCCACAAACGGCGGCCGGTGGCGCGGCTCGCCGCGCTTGCCTTCGATCGACTCGATCATCGCGCTTTCTTCACCGCAGATATAGGCCCCTGCCCCGCGGCGCAGATCAATATACCCTTGCTCGACGAGACCGGCGTCTTCCAGTGCTTTGATCTCACGGCGCAGAATTTCCAGCACCGCAGGATATTCGTCGCGCATGTAGATAAAGGCTTTCTCGGCTTCGACGGCCCAGGCCGCCATCAACATGCCTTCAAGGAAGACATGCGGGGTGCGCTCCAGATAGTAGCGGTCCTTGAAAGTGCCGGGCTCGCCTTCGTCACCGTTCACCGCCAGGTAACGCGGGCCTTCGTTGGCACGCACAAAGCCCCATTTGGTGCCAGACGGGAAACCAGCGCCGCCCAGGCCACGCAGACCGGCTTCTTTGACTTTCGCCTGAACCGCTTCCCAGTCGCCATTTGCGCGCAGGTCTTTCAGCGTCGCATAGCCGCCTTCTGCTTCATAGGCCGCAAAGGTTTCATACTCAGGCACATGCGCATGGGTATCATCCGCCGCAATCGCCGCGTCCACCTTTTCAACGGTGGCGTGGTCGATGTGGTTGTGGCCAATTTCCAGAACCGGCGCAGTATCGCAACGGCCCATGCAAGGCGCGCGCAGCACGCGTACCTGGCTTGCGTCCAAACCGTCTTCCAGCGCCTTTTGCAGAGCTTGCGCCCCTGCCAGTTCGCAAGACAGCGAATCGCAGACCCGGATGGTCAGCGCCGGCGGCGGGGTTTCGCCTTCCTTCACCACATCGAAATGGGCGTAGAAAGTCGCGACCTCATAGATCTCCGCTTGGCCGGTGCGCATTTCCTCGGCCAATGCCCGGATATGCGCGGCGCTGAGGCAGCCATATTTGTCCTGAATCAGGTGCAGGAACTCAATTAAAAGGTCACGGTTGCGCGGGCGGTCCCCCAGCAATTCCTGAACCTCGCTCAGCGCAATGTCGTCGACCTGGCGGCCTTTGGGCGTCTTGCGCCCTTTGCCTTTGCCGGACTTCCATACGCCCTTGCTATCATCCAATGGTGCCATGGGATCCTCCAGTCAGCACGTCTTTGGCCACGAAATGCCATCAAGAATGGATATCGTCAAATCTGGAAAATGGATTGCACGATCAGGAATGCTTATGATGCGATTTGCGACATTCTATTGTCCACAAACGTCGCAACCACCTCTTTCAAAGCGCGCACGGTTATCAGTTCCGGCGTCCGGTCCAGAGTCGCGATGCAAATCGGGCGCGCCTGCTCCGGCTCCACCAGCGCCAGCACCCGTGTACCGCCAAGTTCGCCCAGCGCCGCCATCAACGCGCGCGGCAGGATTGTCGCTGCCGATCCTTCCCGCGCAAGAATCATGGACGCCATGAAGCCATTGGATTCGGAAACGATCTCCGGCTTCAGCCCCAGGTCAGCAAAGATCCGATCCAGGATTCGCCTGTTCTGCATCTGCTGATCCAGAAGACTTAGCGGCAGCTCTGCCGCTTCCGCCCAGCTGATCGTATCGCCGCGCCCTGCAGCCATGCTCTGTGGCATCAGCAGCACGTAGCTTTCCTCGTAAAGCTTCTGAACAGTCACCAGTTCGCGCCCTATGCCGTCAGCATAGGTAATGCCAGCGTCAATTGTCCCGTCATAAAGCCGCTGCTGAATCGCCAGCGAGGTGGTAACGTCCACCTGCGCCAAAATCCGCGGGTAGGTCTGATGCACCTGATCCACCAGCTGCGCCGCCCAAGCGGTGGCTGTCGGCACCACCCCCAGCACCAGCCCGCCGGTCACTTCGCCGCGTGTTGCGGCAATCTCCTGCTCCAGGGCCTTGGCATCATCGAGAATCGAGCGCGCCCGGCGCACGATCATCTGCCCCTCTTCCGTCAGACCCTGGAAACGGTTTGCCCTGCGGACGATGGACAGGCCCAGCCGCTCTTCCAGATTGCGTATCCGCATCGAGAAAGCCGGTTGCGACATGCCGCAATCCGCAGCTGCCTTGGCAAAATGCTTGTGCCGCGACAAAGCGGTCAGCAGCGTAAGGTCCTTGAGTTCGATCATGATGGAACCTTAAGCTGGTGCCTCCTGCCTGCACAATGATACAGTGCTGTCTCAGCCCTGTTTGCTGCTACGGCCGGTGCCGTCGGTGGCCCCGTAAATTCCGGCCAGCTCCTCCAGGACCTTCAGAGCGTTTTCCAATTCTCTGCTCATCCCGGAAAGGTCCGGATACGCCTGCCGCACAAGATCATTCCGTGCGGCCTGCATGTCAGCGGCCATACGGTTTCCGTCTTCCGTGAGGCTATAGGAAACGCCGGACCGGCCGGCCCCGTATTTGCGGGTCAGCCCCGCAGACGCCAGCTTGCGTAAGGAATACTGGATATTCGGGATATCCACGCGGTTTGTGATACGGGCCATTTCCTTGATGGACTTGGACCCGCTGCCCTCGCCGATCAGCAGCAGCAAGGTGATCTCGGCACCTGTCAACGACACGCCGCTCAACCGTTCAAAGCATTCCGCCTGCCAGCGGATATGGCCCTCATGCGCCCGTTGCACTGCCAATTCCAGGCTGCGCAGACTGTAACCGGGCTGCTGATCAATTGGTGTTGAAAAGACATGCTGGCTGACTGACTGATCCAATGAACAACTCCAATAAATGATGCCCGTAACCAGGCTGAATGATGTGGATCAGAAACGCGGCGCTCTGGTTGCGCTCTCCCTGACCGCGATGCAGGGAAGGCAAGCACCTCTGCTTCAGGCCGGGGTCAATTCTGGAAATCCAACTCAAATATTGCGCAACATATCAGGCTAAAACGTCAAAACTTCAATACCCTGACCGGGCTTGCGCCAAATTTGCCCACAAGTCCGAAAACAAACTGCACGACAACACACCTGCCAATTTCACAGAATGCCAGCCGCTGTGTTACCGATGCGCCAGCAACCACAGGGAGAGAATGCCCGACCCGCAGCCGCGGTTCATGACAAAAGCATATCTTTCAAGTCTCGCCGCTTTATGGCGCGACGCGCCAGGCTTCCGTACGTCGCGCGCACCTGTTTTCTGTCTTCGTCACTGGCAATGAAGACCGCAGAAGCCAGCTCGGAAAACAGCTCAAACAGCTCTTGCATAGCTTCAGCAGGCAGTCCGCGAACCGCCTCGGGACCCGGCCAGAAAGTCTCCGTTGCGATACCCTCGGCAAAGATCACCTCATGCCTCTCTGTCAGGAGATGCACATAAGTTACTGGCGCATTCCCGCCGCTCACTTGAACGCAGCAGGTATCCACCTCTGCCAGCAATTTTGCGGAAAGGAAACTTTCGTCAAAGCGCCTGTCCCCGTCCAACGCCCCACGACCAATCAGCAGGCGGTGCTGCGGTGAAAGCAGCATCGGCCGCTCCGGTGACAGCACTCCGCCTGGGCTGACCCGATAGGGCCTCAGATGCGGGCGCTGCACCAATTCCCCGGGGCAAAGGGTGCGGCTGCCTGTCCAGATGACCGGTTGATAGCCATTGTCAGCCGTCTGCAGCAAGTCACCGGCCCGGACCTGCCCGGCCGGCACCGCCCCGCGCTGCGTGGCAAGCAGCACTTCAGGTGTGAAACAGGGAATGCCGGCAAAATACATCTGCTGCACAGTCGACATCTGGGCCGGGGCGATCCCCTGCAGAACAAGCTGTTCTCCACCCGGAAAGGTGAGCAATGCATTGCCGGAACCATCATCGCCCACAGTGATGTCCCAGGCACGCACGGCCCCAGCTGGGCCAGTGCCTCCCGTCAGCGCAGAGACGTCCAGTTGATCATTATAGAAGCCGTCAAAGTCGTCATCGCCCGTGCTGAAGTCGGTGATCGTATCGGCGCCGCCACCGCTGCTCAGGATCAGTTCATCATAGCCTATGCCGCTGGTGATCGAGTCATCACCGGCCCCGAAGGTCACCGTGTCACCACCAGCCCCTGCATCAATCACGGTGCCGACGCTGTCTGCGGCAGCATCCACAACATCCGCTTGATCCGTGAGAGTGAGCGCCTCGATCTCGGAGAAGGTGATCGTATCCGTGCCGTCGGTGATGGTACCGGCCTCATCTCCGGTAAAAGCGACAGTGACGCCTGCGGTGACCCCTGAGACGTCAACGGTGTCATAGTCTGTGCCGACCTCGCCGCCGGTCAAAGTGTCATTGCCAAAGCCATCCGACATCTCGAAAGTGTCGGCATCGGCCTCGCCATGCATCGCGTCGGCACCGCTGCCGCCGATCAGCAGATCATTGTCGGTGCCGCCGACAAGGCTGTCGTCGCCGGCCGAGTTTCGAAGGGTATCATTGCCGGCCCCGCCGATCAGCGTGTCATTGCCAAGACCCGTGGTCAGGCTGTCGTCGCCATCGCCGCCCTCAATGTAGTCGTCACCATCGCCACCGGCGATCGTGTCGGCACCAAGACCGCCGATCAGAGTATCCGCCCCTGTCCCGCCGTCCATCACATCGGCGCCATCCCCGCCGTCAAGACTGTCACTGCCCGCCTCGCCGTACATCAGATCCGCATCGGCGCCGCCGGACAAATGGTCGTTGTCATTCCCGCCATAGAGGGTGTCGTTGCCGTCACCGCCTTCCAGGGTGTCGTTGCCGTCGGTGGCAACTATGCTGTCGTTGCCGGTGCCACCGACCAGGCTGTCATCCCCGGCCGAGTTTTGCAGGGTATCATCGCCTTCACCGCCAATTAGGGTATCATTGCCCAAACCCGTGGTCAGGCTGTCGTTACCGGCGCCACCTTCAATATAGTCATTGCCCTCGCCGCCGGAGAGCGTGTCGCCGCCTGCCCCGCCAATCAGGGTATCAGCGCCTTATCCGCCTTCCAGAACGTCATCGCCCTCACCGCCGTCCAGGCTGTCATCCCCCTCTTCGCCCTGCAGCGAGTCATCCCCACCCTGGCCAAAAACCACATCGTTGCCGTCGCCACCCAGCACCGTGTCGGCGCCTCGCTCCAGCGGGGTGACGACCGGATCGTCGATGACATCCCCAGACAGTGTAAACCCTGCCAGTCCATCCCGCGTCTGCAGGGTGAATTCGATCGATGAACGGTCTTCGAACGCCGCGGAAAACCAGGCGCTCTGATCTGTATATGCGTTCTCCTGGGTCCCGACTGCCGTTACCAAACTGCCATCCGTGGACATGCTGAGATTGGAATCCGAGGAGACACCAAAGGAAGTGAAAATACCGCCATCAATAACGACGGCCTCGGCATCTCCGTTGCCGCTGTTATCGTCGATGTAGTTAAAAGTGGCCGTGGAGTTCAGATAGACCGGTTCACCGGTTGAAGGGTCGAAGAATTCCAGACGGAACGTTGCCCGATCGCCCGCCTCGTCCCCTTCCAGCAAGATTTCCGCACCATCGGTATAGCCGAACTGCACCCACATGTCCGGGTTGGTCTTCTCTACCAGAACCAGCTTGCCCCAGACCTTGGTGCCGTCCTCCAAAGTCGCAACATCACTGAAGACAGCGTAATCGCCATCTGAGCCTTTCCAGCCATCATGCGTCACGCTTTGGATGTTGCCGATTTTCAGTTCAAGCGGGCTGGCGTCCCCCCCTGCTCGAACCCGTCACCCATGTCTCCATAAATGACATCATCACCTTCGCCGCCATCGATGAAGTCACTGCCTTCTTCACCCGCTACGGTGTCAGCGCCTTCGCCCGCCTCGATGACGTCATCATCGGTGCTTCCTGCTAGTTTGTCGTCGCCCTCTGTCCCCTTCAGGGATGCAAGCAGGCCGGCCAGCCAGTCAGGTATGGGCATAGTCAAATCTCATTCTTGTTACACGCAAGCCCGAACTCTGGGTTCTTGTGACACAGCTGCCGTTACGTTCCTCAATACCTGCACTAGGTGTTTGATCCCATGGTTTGATGGTGCGATCTGTTCTTTGGAATGGAAGGAAGCACTATGGGACAAGTTCGTCACGGGAGCGCCACGACCACGCACGCTGTCAGAGCAGCAATACAGCGATCGCAAGCTTCGATCGCGGCGCTGAGCAAGGAACTCGGGATCAACCCGAAGACTGTTGCCAAGTGGCGAAAGCGCGAGACCGTTGAGGATCGCAAAACAGGGCCGAAAGAGCCTCGCTCAACCATTCTCAGTCAAGCCGAGGAGGCCATGATCGTCGCATTTCGGCGGCATACGCTACTGCCGTTGGATGATTGCCTCTATGCGCTCCAGCCCTCGATCCCGCATCTGACGCGGTCAGCGCTGCATCGGTGCCTTCAGCGGCATGGCATCTCGCGCTTGCCGGATGTCGGGGGCGACAAGCCTAAGCGGCAGAGGTTCAAGCGCTACCCCATCGGCTTTTTTCATATCGATATTGCCGAGGTGCAGACTGCGGAGGGCAAGCTGTATCTTTTCGTTGGCATTGACCGGACCAGCAAGTTTGCAGTCACCCACCTCGTCGACAAGGCAGATCGCAAGACCGCCTGGGAATTCCTCGAACATTTGCTCAAGGCGGTCCCTTATCGCATCCATACGATCCTGACCGATAACGGTATCCAGTTCGCCGAACAGCCACGAAACCGGAACAGAGTATACTCCCGGCAGATGCGCTTCGACATGATCTGTGAGGCCAACGGGATCGAGCATCGCCTGACCAAACCGAACCATCCGTGGACCAATGGCCAAGTCGAGCGGATGAACCGCACGATCAAAGAGGCGACAGTGAAGCGATACCACTACGAAAGCCACGATCAGTTACGAACACATCTCGGCGACTTCATGGCTGCCTACAACTTTGCCCGCAGACTCAAAACTCTCAGCGGCCTCACGCCCTACGAATACATCTGCAAAATCTGGACTTCAGAGCCAGATCGTTTCATCATCGATCCGATCCACCAGATGCCGGGACTGAACA
>NZ_JBNAFX010000051.1:0-20605 GCF_049800895.1 Leisingera sp. S232
TGTTCAGTCCCGGCATCTGGTGGATCGGATCGATGATGAAACGATCTGGCTCTGAAGTCCAGATTTTGCAGATGTATTCGTAGGGCGTGAGGCCGCTGAGAGTTTTGAGTCTGCGGGCAAAGTTGTAGGCAGCCATGAAGTCGCCGAGATGTGTTCGTAACTGATCGTGGCTTTCGTAGTGGTATCGCTTCACTGTCGCCTCTTTGATCGTGCGGTTCATCCGCTCGACTTGGCCATTGGTCCACGGATGGTTCGGTTTGGTCAGGCGATGCTCGATCCCGTTGGCCTCACAGATCATGTCGAAGCGCATCTGCCGGGAGTATACTCTGTTCCGGTTTCGTGGCTGTTCGGCGAACTGGATACCGTTATCGGTCAGGATCGTATGGATGCGATAAGGGACCGCCTTGAGCAAATGTTCGAGGAATTCCCAGGCGGTCTTGCGATCTGCCTTGTCGACGAGGTGGGTGACTGCAAACTTGCTGGTCCGGTCAATGCCAACGAAAAGATACAGCTTGCCCTCCGCAGTCTGCACCTCGGCAATATCGATATGAAAAAAGCCGATGGGGTAGCGCTTGAACCTCTGCCGCTTAGGCTTGTCGCCCCCGACATCCGGCAAGCGCGAGATGCCATGCCGCTGAAGGCACCGATGCAGCGCTGACCGCGTCAGATGCGGGATCGAGGGCTGGAGCGCATAGAGGCAATCATCCAACGGCAGTAGCGTATGCCGCCGAAATGCGACGATCATGGCCTCCTCGGCTTGACTGAGAATGGTTGAGCGAGGCTCTTTCGGCCCTGTTTTGCGATCCTCAACGGTCTCGCGCTTTCGCCACTTGGCAACAGTCTTCGGGTTGATCCCGAGTTCCTTGCTCAGCGCCGCGATCGAAGCTTGCGATCGCTGTATTGCTGCTCTGACAGCGTGCGTGGTCGTGGCGCTCCCGTGACGAACTTGTCCCATAGTGCTTCCTTCCATTCCAAAGAACAGATCGCACCATCAAACCATGGGATCAAACACCTAGCAAGATCGCGAGCGTTTTCATCAGAAGGCCGCTCATTCATTTCCAATTCATATGACCCAATAAACACAATAAATTTTCTAAATTCCATCGCCAATGGTAGCGTCCTGTCAACAACGCAGATTGAGAGTTGAGATGGATCGCAACGACTTCAAGAAGACTTTTGGCACTTCTGGTCCTGTCATTCTTCCTGTCATTCATGTGCTTGACAGCGAACAGGCCGAGCGGAACATCAAAGCAGCTATTGCAGGTGGTTGCCCGGGCGTTTTTCTGATCAACCATGACTTCGAGAAAGGGAGGCTGGTCCCGATCATCAAGGAGATGCGGGCAGCGTTCCCGGACATCTGGCTAGGGGTGAATTTTCTCGCGGTCACCGGCAAGTTTGCCTTCCCAATTCTAGGAGAGTTGCAAGCTGAAGGTTGCATGGTCGATGGATACTGGGCCGACGACGCACGCATGGATGAACGCCGCGCGGAAGATGATCAGCCCGAAGCAGATGAGATCGCGGCGATCCGTGACGCCAGCGGTTGGACCGGGCTTTACATTGGCGGCACTGCGTTCAAAAAACAGCGCGAGGTTGATCCGACGCAGTATGGCAAAAGCGCGCGCATCGCGACGCGCTACATGGACGTCGTTGTGACCTCCGGCGTGGCAACCGGTCATGCAGCTGCTGTGGGCAAGATCGACACGTTTCGCGAGCATTGCGGTGACACTGCGCTTGGGCTTGCATCCGGAATTACACCCGGAAACGCGGGCCAATATGCAGATGCGGTTGATCTTTTCATGGTTGCAACTGGCATCAACCATGACGGCGATTTCTACAATATTGATCCTGAGCGCCTGAAGCAGCTCATGGATCTCACACAGACATAAGGGAGAGGAAAGATGGCTCTAGACAAAGGACCCAGAGACGACCGTTGGTACTTCTCGCTGATGGCCCCGAACACCAAAGGCGACAAGTTTGCATGGCTTGATCCGACCTCGATCTACATCAACGGCAAGGCGTATCATGATTTGCTGGATGATCTGGTGGCTGATCTAGATGCCGATGAGATTGACGTCATCGCTGGCCTTGATGCGATGGGCTTTGTCTTGGCGGCGGGCATCGCGGCCCGTATCGGGAAGGGCTTTCTGCCCATTCGCAAACCCGGAAAGCTCTGCGTGGACACAGACAGCGCGTCTATGACCAACTACTCCGGTCAAACCCAGTCGATGGAAATGCGCACGCCCGCCTTTGCACCCGGAACGCGAGTTTTGCTGGTGGATCAGTGGGTCGAAACCGGCGGCACGATGCATGGTGCGGTCCAGCTGGTTGAACAGCAGAAGGGCAAAGTTGCGGGCATGGTGGCGATTGTCATGGAAGAGAATGACAACACGAAGTCCTATCGCGAAAAGTACAAGGTCGTCACGGCGATCCAGCCCGGCACCGAATGGCAGCGTCAAGCAAACGCGCAGTATCTCGAAAGCTTCAAGACCTACAAACCCGAGATGGCGTTTCCAATTTAGGGGACCTCTCCGGCGCACATAATCACACACTATTCGAGAGGGGCTCGACAGATGAAATTGATCTGTGGAAACAGTAACCTTCCGCTTGCCGAGGCGATTGCCGCGCATATGCGTGTCCCTCTAGCAGAGTGCAATGTGCGCCGGTTCGCTGATGAGGAAGTCTTTGTCGAAATACAGGAAAACGTGCGTGGCGATGACGTCTACGTCATCCAGTCCACGTCCTATCCGGCCAACGACAACCTTATGGAACTGCTGGTGCTCATCGACGCGTTGCGCCGATCCTCTGCTGGGCGCATCACCGCTGTGATCCCTTACTTTGGCTACGCGCGTCAGGATCGCAAATCAGCCCCACGGACGCCGATCACGGCAAAGCTCGTGGCGAACATGATCACCCAGGCCGGGGCGCATCGGGTTCTGACAATGGATCTGCATGCAGGTCAAATTCAGGGATTTTTCGACATCCCGACGGACAATCTCTATGCGGTGCCCGAAATCGTCCGGGATATCGAAAAGCAGAAAGGTCGTGACAATGTGATGGTGGTCTCTCCGGACGTAGGCGGCGTAGTGCGCGCCCGCGCTTTGGCAAAACGTCTCTCGACCGGCTTGGCTATCGTGGACAAGCGCCGCGATAAACCTGGATCGTCTGAGGTGATGAACATCATCGGGGACGTCTCTGGCAAGTCGTGCATGTTGGTCGATGACATTATCGACTCTGGCGGCACCCTCTGCAACGCCGCAACTGCGTTGCTGGAAAATGGTGCGGCTGAGGTTTCTGCCTACATCACGCATGGCGTTCTGTCAGGCAAGGCGGTCGACAGGATCAACGCATCTGATCTGTCGTCGTTGGTCATCACCGACACAATTTGTGCTACCGAAGCAGTCACTGTATCATCGAAAATTCGCGAGATTTCAATTGCCCCGATGTTTGCTAAGGCCATCACACGTATCGCCAATGGAGAGTCTGTCAGCGTTTTGTTCGAATAGATAGTGATCAAGCGACTTGCATAAAGCAACTTTATCGTTGCTCGTGCTTGATTTGCAGCACTAATGTTTTCACATGGGCGTGGTCAATCTTTCAACAGAGCTCCTCAGAGCCTTCATCACTGTCATCGAAGTGGCAAGCTTCACGCGCGCGGCCGAGATACTCGGCCGGACACAACCAGCGATCAGCCTGCAAGTGAAGCGCTTGGAAGAAGCTGTTGGCTATCCGTTGATTGCGCGGAAAGGCAAAGAGATTTCGCTCACTGAGCGGGGGGAGGCTTTGGCAATTCATGCCCGGCAGATCCTTCGACTGAATGATCTTGCAATGGCTGAATTTGAGCAACGTGATCCTGCTGCAAGATTGCGGGTAGGGTTGCCTGTGGACTATGCGGTAAACACCCTGCAAGCCTGTTTGACCGAAGTCGTCCGACAATTCCCGGATACACAGATCGAAATTCGGTGTGATCTGTCCAAGCATCTGTTAGCGGCCATGCGGAGTAACGAAATAGATATTGCCGTGGCATTGTTCGACGGTGATGATCAACAGTTCCTGTTCCGCAACTGGAAAGAACAACCGACATGGGTTGGTGCCAAAGGGTTTGAAATCCCAGAACATACCGACATCCCTCTTGTCGCTCATCCTTTTGGTTGTGTTTACCGTGATCGCATGGCCGCCGCTTTGAAGTTGGCAGGAAAAAGTTGGCGTATCGCCTACTCCAGCCCGGGAATTGGTGGCGTCCAGCGTGCGGTCCAAGATGGACTTGGCCTCTCCTGCCTAACCGCTCCGACGGTCCAAAACGGTATGCGCACGTTCTCTGAACAAGACGACTTGCCGGTTCTCGCCCCTTTGCACATCGGGCTTTTCGCGCGACAAGCTCAGTTGGGCGCGGGCGGATACGCAGCAATGGATGCCATGATCAACACCTTGGAGCAGCGTTCTTCGAGCACGGCTGATGCATAACCGCTCATTATATGAGCATATCAACGATAAATTTTCCAAAAGTCCTGTTTTACCATACCATTCTAAAAAAATCAGACTGAACACTATGGTTCAGCGAAAAATCAAATGCTCTTTTGCTGGGAAGGAGCGACGATATGGGAGACACAAATGTACAAACCTACCGTAACTTCATCACTATTGGGCTTGAACCGCCGCCAACTGCTGAAAGTCGGCGGTGCAGCCGTTTTGACAACACCATTTGTTAGCCGCGCGTGGGCTGCAACTACCGAAATTAACATGCTCGCATGGTACGGCCATGGTGAGGCTGATGTGGTTGCCGAGTATGAAGCCGCCAACAACGTCAAGTTTGTACCCAAGTACTACGCTGGTGGCGACAATATGCTGGCACTGATAGCCCAGTCACCTCCCGGCACCTACGATCTGATCCTGTCTGACGCTGAGTTCGTGCAGCAGTTGAACGCGGCTGGCTACATCGAAGAAATGAACCCGGCCGATTATCCGCTCGATGACATGCTGCATGAGGACTTCTCGCAGTTCCCCGGCCACTGGGCAGACGGCAAGATGTACTCCATGATCCTGCGCGGGGGCCATCTGGGTGTTTCCTACAACAAGAACTCTGTGACGGCGGAAGAAGCGGAAAGCTATGCCTGCTTCTGGAAGCCGGAGCTTCAGGGCAAAGTGGGCCACTTTGACTGGCACTTGCCAACCCTGGGCCAGATGAGCCTCTATGATGGGAATGGCGCTGACCTTTGGAACCTGAATGACGATCAGTGGGCCAAGGTTCAGGAAACCACCATGAACCTGCGCCCGCAGGTCGGCGGGTTCTTCGACTACGGCGGAACATTCAACGGCCTGAAGAATGGCGAGATGCAGGCAATGGTCGGCATCGGTGACTGGATTACCGGCGTTCTGGAAAAAGACGGCGCGCCTGTAGCTTCCGTCATCCCGAAAGAAGGCGGCATCCAGTTCACAGAAAGCTACTCCATTGGCAAAGGCAGCGAAAAGGCGGAAGAAGCCAAGAAGTTCATCCAGTACATGATGTCCCCTGCAGGTCAGGTGAAGTCTGCACAGATGGCGGCCTATCCTGGCTTCTGCGTGACCAACGCTGGTCGTGCAGCCTTGATCGAGGCGGACATGGCGGAAGCCACGCGTTCGCACCAGATCGACGGCGATCCGCAGGATCCGATCACGCTGATCAAGGAAGGTCGCATTCATTACCGCGACATTCCTCAGCAGCAGTCGCTGGAGGACTGGAACGACTTTTGGTCTGAGTACAAAAGCGCCTGATCTGATGGCCTAAAGACACCAAAGCGGGCGGCCCTGTGGCCGCTCCTTTTTCCCAGACACGCGAAAGCCCCATGTCCTCCAAACCTGAACAACGCCCGAACCTCTATGCTCTGACCTGGCGGCTGCCGATCATTTTCTGGCAGTTGATCTTCTTTGTCGGGCCGGTCCTGTTCATGGTCGCGATGTCGTTCTTCCTGGTGAAGAACTACCGCATGACCGAAGCGTTCGAGTTCGTGAACTGGTCACGGATGCTGACGCGAGGCTTCTTCTGGGACAGCTACTGGTACACGCTATTTATCGCCACGGTTTCGACGATCTGCGCGATGTGCATCGCCTTTCCGGCAGCCTTTACGTTGGCTTTTCGGGCGTCCGAGGCGACTCGCCGTTGGGCGATCTTTCTACTGATCATTCCGTTTTTCACCAGCTATCTGGTCCGCACTTTTTCTTGGTTTGTGATCCTGTCGGAAAGCGGCGTCGTCAACGCGGTGCTGGGCTATGTCGGCCTTGGCCCATACACGATGCTGAACACCCATTTCGGAACACTTGTGGGGTACATGACCCTTACGCTGCCGCTGGTGGTGATCTTGCAAACGGTCACGATGTCAAACATCGACAAAAACCTGATTGAAGCCGCCCACAACCTTGGCTGCTCGCCGCTACGCACGATCTGGCAGGTGATCATTCCGTTGTCCAAGACCGGGCTGATCATCGCTGCGATCTTTTGTTTCATTCTGTCCTTTGGTGATTTTGTGGCCCCCTTCTATCTGGGCGGATCACAAGAACCGACACTGCCGATCCTGATCCTTGATACCACCAAATCCGGTCAACAATGGCCCCGCGCTGCCGTTGTTGCGATCATGATGATGGTGACCCTGTTTGCCATTGCCTTTACGGGCATCGCCCTAGCCTACCGCAAGGGTAAGGGTGCGAAATGAAACAGAGCCGATCCCTCAACTTTATCCTCGGCAGCTATGTCGTCCTGATCTTCGCCTTCGTTTTTGCGCCGATCATTTTCAGTATGATCTTCTCGTTCAACTCGCAACGCTTCCCGACGATCCCTCTCGGAGAGTTCTCGACCGAGTGGTATGCAAAGGTGCTGGCCGATCCCGACATCTGGAAAGCCGCGCGGAACAGCCTGATTGTGTCCTGTTCGACCGCGGTGATCGCGACGTTCCTTGGGTTCTGCACGGCCTATTCCGATTTCCGCTACAACTTTCGCTTCAAGGGGCCCTATCTTGCGCTGATCCTGCTGCCGCCCACGATCCCGCTGATCATCATGGCCCTGGCAATGCTTGCGTGGCTGTCCAAAATTGAAATGTCGGGTCAGCTTTACTCAATCATTATCGCGCACAGCGTCCTGACGGCACCGTTTGCTATGGCCGTCATCCGCTTGCGTCTGAATCAAATGGACCCGGACCTAGAATCAGCCGCATGGAACCTTGGCGGTTCTGAATGGCAGACCATGCGGCACGTCATCGTGCCGTTCTGCAAGCCTGCCATTTTCTCAAGCCTGTTTTTGACTGCCGCCGTTTCTTTCGACGAATTTGCCGTTTCCTGGTTTGTCTCCGGTCTGAACTCGACGCTGCCGGTGGTCGTTCTCGAAATCGTTCAGGGCAATATTGACCCCCAAGTCAACGCCATCGGCACCTTCGTGTTCCTCACCTCAATGACGCTGGTTGTGCTGGCACAGCTCTTCTTCGCCAGCCGCCAAATTAAGGGCATGCACGCATGAGCAAACCGTTGGTCGTCTTTGACAAAGTCCAAAAGCACTTCGGCAAATTCGTCGCCGTAAAAGAGCTGGATTTCGAAATCCGCGAAGGCGAGTTTCTGGCAATCATGGGGCCCTCCGGCTGCGGCAAGACCACGACGCTGCGCATGTTGGCAGGGCTGGAAGCGCCGACGCACGGCGAGATTCGCCTCAATGAACGGGTTATGAATGACGTACCTCCCCATGAGCGTGACACGCCGCTGGTGTGGCAATCACTCGCGCTCTTCCCGTTCCTGACGGCGCGCGAAAATGTCGAATTTGGTCTCAAGATGCGCGGCGTAGACAAGGCGGAACGAAAAGAGCGGGCCATCAAGTGGCTCGACAAGATGGGCATCCTCGAATTTGAGAACCGCCACATTTCGACCTTGTCAGGTGGCCAAAAGCAACGCGTTGCGCTTGCGCGGTCACTGGTGATGGAGCCGCAAATCTTGCTTCTGGATGAACCACTGTCTGCCTTGGATGCGCATTTGGTCATCCGTATGCAAGCGGTCCTGACTGATCTACAGCGCGAATTGGGGATCACATTCGTCTATGTGACCCATTCCCAATCTGAAGCCTTCGCCATGGCCGACCGCGTGATCATCATGGGCAAGGGAGAGATCGGCCAGATCGGCACCCCCAAGGAAATCTACCGCGCACCTGCAAACCAGTTTGTTGCCGAGTTTGTGGGCCGCAACAATATACTGGCAGGCAAAGTCAAAACTGTTGACGGCGGTACGGCGTGCATCGCGACCACCTCTGGCGAGTTCACAGTGCCCAGCAATGAAGTGCCGCTGGTCGAAGGGCTCAACGCCAGTTTTGTGATCTCTGCGGATCTCGTGCATATCGCGACCAAAGAACCCTCGGGCGAAAACAAAGCCTACTGCAAACTCATCTCGGAGGAATTCGTTGGCTCCATGGTCACCCTGTTCTTGGAAGACGCGCAGCGTCAGGAATTCAAAGTTCAGATGCAGGAACGCGAATTGTCCAAGTTCGATCTGCACTCTGGTGATGAAATCTGGCTGTCGTGGGACGCGCAAAGCGCCCACGTTCTGAACGAAAGCTGATCTATGATCCGCAATCCCATCCCTTGGCCGGGAGGCGCAAAATGCGCCGTGGCAATCACTTTTGATATGGATGCAGACAGTCTCATCCATATTGCCAAGCCCGAAGACAGCCACGATCGTCTCTACCCGATATCAATGGGGCGCTACGGTCCTATGGTCGCGCTGCCCCGCATCCTCGACACCTACCGTCGTTTGGAGCTGAAGCAGTCGTTCTTCATCCCCGGTTGGTGCCTGGAGACATACCCGGATGTGGCCGAAGCGATCCTGAAAGATGGGCACGAGATCGGTCACCACGGCTATCTGCACGAAGACCCGATCAAAACGCGCGGAGAGCAGCGCGAGTGGTTTGAACGCACGCTGGATGTGCATAAGCGGATTTGCGGCCAGCAGCCACGCGGCTACCGCGCGCCGGTCTACAATATCACGCAAGAAGTCGTCGATCTGATTATCGAACACGACATGCGCTATGACAGCTCCATGATGGCCGATGACATCCCCTATCGTTTGGATACCGCCAAAGGGTCGCTCTACGAAATGCCCGTCCACTGGGGCACCGACGATTGGCCTCCCTTCGCGCATTACGACGAGATTGGCTACATGATGCCGGTCGCAAGCCCGTCCCACGGACTCAGCGGTTTCTGGGAGGAATTCGAAGCGCTATATGACGCCAGTGGGTTCTTCATGCTGATCATCCATCCTTTCCTGACAGGCCGTCTGGCGCGGTGGAAACAAGTCGAAGCCTGGATTGCCAAAACACAGGAAACCAAAGACGTTTGGTTTGCCACCCTTGACCAGATTGCCGATCACATGGATCAGTTGCAGAAGGATGGCATCTGGACGCCAAGCGTTGAGCGGCTGCCCTACTACGATGGTCCAATCCTGGGGGATAAGACTTGAACGCTGACGACAGACGCCTTCTGCGCATTGCTTACGACGAAGCCAAATCCGGGTTTGACGAAGGAGGGTGCCCGATTGGTTCAGTGCTGGCGCGCGGTGGAGAGGTTGTGGCGCCGGGGGCGCAGCCAACGGGTGCAAAAAGGCGACCCGATTGCCCACGACGAGATGGACGCGTTGCGCAAGGCTGGCCGCCAAAAGACCTATCGCGACACCACGCTCTACAGGTCGCTCAGCCCGTGCATGATGTGCACAGGGACGATCATTCAGTTCGGCATCCCGCGCGTGGTCGTTGGCGAGAATAATAACTTCGGCGGTAACGAAGAGTTCCTGCGCTCGAAGGGCGTTGAAGTGATCGTCGCAGATGACCCGGATTGCGTCGCGCTGATGGAGCGTTACATCGAAGAAAAGCCAGAGCTTTGGGCAGAGGACATCGCTGAGTAATTGCTTCCTGCACGGGCTCTCCCATGGCAATGACGCTTGCTTATCTGATGTGCCGCGCCCGCCTATGGGCAGACTGGTGCCCGGTATTGTTGGAGAAAGCGAGCGAAGAGGACAGATGTGATCAAAAACGGCAGCATGAATGTAGATCGACCAGATCTCGTGCCAGCTGGGGCGTTCAGCTATCCGGTCAAAGACCCTCAGGAAACCCGGTGGTTCGGATTCCTACTATTGCCCCAATTCACTCTGCTTGCTTTCAGCGCTGCTCTGGATCCGTTGCGCATCGCGAACTAGCTTTCTCAAAAACCACTCTATGGATGGCTGGCCATCTCAGATACCGGCACAGCGGTTTCATCATCCTCCGGCATCGATATCGATGTGCATGGTAGCCTGAGCGACCTGAACCCCGATACCTGTCTGACGTCAGCGCTTATGGGTCCAAATAGGGCAATTTGATAAGAGAGTGTTTCTGGCTCATCGTGACCACCGAGGAGTGGACGATGAGAAAGACAACCAAGAGTCCCGGCGAGAAGATCGTCAAAGATATAAAGCGGGCGACCCGCAAGCAGTATTCTTCGGAAGAGAAGATCCGGATCGTCTTGGACGGCCTGCGTGGCGAAGACAGTATAGCTGAGCTTTGCCGCCGTGAGGGCATTTCCCAGGGCGTTTACTACAAATGGTCAAAGGACTTCATGGAAGCTGGCAAGCGGCGTTTGGCTGGCGATACCGCCCGCGCGGCCACGACCGACGAGGTGACCTGCTCCGCTTAGAGTCCGCGTTGTTTCAGTTCGCTCTGTTCAGGGTTTGGTCCTCTCTTGACCGTTAGTGATACTCTCATGGTGTGAGCCCGTCGAGGCTCGAATGCGGGCGGTGGTGATTGTCGTCGTTTCGCCATGCCGTGATCATGCGGCAGGCGTGGCGCAACGACGGGAACAGGTGTTCGTTCAAACATTCTTCGCGCATCCGCCCGTTAAAACTCTCCACGAGTCCGTTCTGCATGGGCTTGCCCGGCGCGATGTAGTGCCACTCGACCTTCCGGTCTTCCTGCCATTTCAGAATGGCATTCGACGTCAGTTCGGTTCCATTGTCGCTGACCACAAGGCAGGGATACCCGCGCAGCTCGGCAATCCGATCCAGTTCACGGGCGACACGCGCACCGCCAATGGATATGTCCACGACGGCGGCCAAGCATTCCCGGATGAAGTCATCGATGACGTTCAGCACGCGGAACCGACGCCCGTCTTCAACTGCGTCAGACATGAAGTCGAGCGACCACCGTTGGTTCGGCCCCTGCGGGATCGCCATCGGCGTCCTGCTGCCCACTGCACGCTTGCGACCGCCGCGTTTACGGACGGTTAACCCTTCTTCGCGGTAGAGCCGGTAAAGCTTCTTCCAGTTCACCTCCCAGCCTTCGCGCTTCAGCAGAATGTGCAGCCTTCGATAACCGAACCGACGCCGTTCGGCCGCCAGTTCCTTCATCCTCGCCCGCAGTTCCGTGTCGGCAGGGCGCTTCGACGTTCGCCGATACACGCGCGGATCGATACCAGCGAGCGCACACGCCCGGCACTGATTATAGCCTTTGATCTTCATGGGCCCAGTCCACAGCTGTCCTCCTTGAACCGGGCCTCAGAAGTTTTTTCCGAGCATCTCTTTCAGCGTCGCCACGTCCATCATCTGCTCCGCCAGCATCTTCTTCAGCTTGGCGTTCTCAGACTCCAACGTCTTCAGCCGCCGAGCGTCGGACACTTCCATGCCGCCATACCTGGAGCGCCACTTGTAGAAGGTCGCATCGCTGATCCCATGCCTCCGGAACAGCTCCTTCGTGCCAAGCCCAGCCTGGTGCTCCTTCAAAATCCCAATGATCTGTTCTTCGCTGAAACGGTTTCTCTGCATCGTCTGTCTCCTCAGTTGGAGAACAGGCTAACCTTAAATGACGGACTTTTCAGGCGAGCAGGTCAATCCCAGTCTCCGCTTGCGCCGAGCTTTCTCAGAACCCGCCGAAAGCCTTCATGCCCCCGGTGCAGGGCTTGAAATTCAAGATCAACGAGCATTTGCGGCCTGAATGCGGATTGCTGCAAAATGACGTGCGACGGGCTAAAGGGTGGATCGAGATAGGCAAATGCACCCTCTCCCAGGTTCACACCATTCAGCGCCTTGCGACCCTCTTGAATGGGTGCGCTGTAGGCCCAGACGTTTTCATACGTGAACCGCCGCAACCCCTGATCCAGCAGGCGGCGGGTCAATTCGGTCAAGGGCAGGAAGCCGTCACCCACCGGAACGCCTGCAACGGTAAGCTGGCCTGCATCTTCCGCCCGGATCATCACGTGATCCTTAAAATGGACGGAATAGACATGGGGCAACACCGCGTCGAGTGCTGCGATTGGGTCTTCCAGAACCATCTGTGAATTGCCGTAGTCGTAGAGGATTTTCAGATTGGGGTGGCTCACCTGTTCGACGATTTCCGCCAATTCCGGGCCGGTGAAATCTTCGTGGTTTTCCAGCACGATGATCACGCCCAGATCGGCGGCCTCTTGCATGACCGCCGCCAGATCATCGCTCGTGTTTTGCATCATCTTCCCCACCGCACCGCCATGGCGAGTGTAAGTACGAAGGGAAGTCGCTCCCATGCGATGGGCGACGTTCAGCATCTCCGACATATGTGCAGGGGCCGTGCCCGAGGTGTCCACCTCCAGGCTCATACCGTGGGTTGTCAGATAGGCGCGCAGCCGATCCATCCGTTCAGGCTCACGCCCGCCCAGATGGCGGTAGTTTTCATTGTTCAGCGACAGGCTGATGCCCTGAAATCCCATTGATCTTGCCAACTCAGCGAAGGCGATGGCGTCAAACCCCGGTTTGTGCGCGAAGTGATGCCAGAGGCTGAAACTGTGGATTGTGGTCTCGACGATCATGCCTGATGCCCCATGTAAATCAATTCTTCTGCGAGCGCGCGTCGGTATCGGGCGCATATAGCGGCATCTTCCAGAACGTCCGCCCGCCATGCGCAGTATCCCGCGAAGCGCCAGGCATAGGCGGGCCGTAGCAAGGCGTATCGCTCTTCTAGGTCAGGGCGCGCGAGGGTATCCCAGAAGTCACGGGCCTGTGTATCGGTCAAGGGCGCGCGTTCGCCGAGGATTTGGAATGCGGGCGATAGAAAGCTGTATATGTCTTCGCAGATATCGCCGATAGCCGGGCATTGCCAATCAATGAGGCGCAGGCCTGACCCCGCGCCAACGAGGTTCACGCCGATATCCGTATGGATCAGTGAGAGCCTTTGAGGTGGCGGCACTTTGGCCTGTGGTGGTGGGATGACATCTGGCGGCGAGATGCAGCGGGCAAACAGGGCGTCCCCTTCGGCAATGATGTCCCGGGGAGCGAGGGGGACAGTGCGAAATCCTGCCGGATCAGCGACCTCCTTGCGCAAAAGAAGGCGCGCGACGCTTGCCATGTCGCCGTCCCACATGTCCCCCTCGACGAAGTCATAGACAAGCAGCGAGGCTTCCGGCCAGAACCCGACCAGATCAGGGGCAACGTCCAGCCCAGCAAGGCGGCGCAGGGCCTCTGCTTCATCTTCGGGGAGGTTCGGAAAGAGTGTGCCGGTCATGGGCTTGGCAAACTCCTTGGCAACAAGGCATCGGTCCGGGGCAGTTACGCGCCAGACGCTATTGAGATAGCCGCCTTTGAGTTTGAGAACCTCCGCCCTGCTATCTGCCAACCCTTGCTTGGCAAGGAAGTCCCGCAACTCCACCTCGGTCATGCGAACCCTTTCAGCGTTTCATAAAGCTCTGACTCAATCGGAATGCCCTGTTTTGCAAGGTGCTGCTTGTTCGCCTCGCGCCGCGCATTTGGCAGACGGGCGCCGTCCTGTTCGGTGATGGAGGCCACAAGCGCAGTGATCGTCTGATCAAAACCGCCGCCAGACAGTTTGCCCGGATCAAAAGCCACAAAGAACTGGCCGTTATCGATCGGCTTGCCGTCATTGTCGGTGAATGACCCCTGATCCGGCCCCAGCTTGCCCCCGGCAAGGGCGGCGCACAGCACCTCTACCAACAGCCCGATGCTGAACCCTTTGACGCCGCCCGCGGGTGCCATCGATCCGTCAAGCCCGGCTCCGGCGTCGGTTGTGGGATCGCCATTCGCATCCAGCGCCCAGCCTAGGGGGATCGGTTCGCCTTCTTCGGCAGCACGTTTCACCGCGGTCCAGGCCACCTGCGTTGCCGATTGATCAACCAAAAAGGCTATCCCGCCCTTCGGAGCAGGCACTGCATAGGAAATGGGGTTGGTTCCGATGATCGGGGTCTTGCCGCCGACCGGCGCAACGGTAGGAACAGCATTGGTTGCACCGATGGCCAGAAGGCCTGCGCGCGCAAGATACCCGGTATGAAATCCCAAAGTTGCAGCATTATAGGAATTATGAACGCCCATCGCCGCAACCCCATGCGCCTTGGTCGCCGGGATCAGATGTTTGAACCCGGCCTCAATCGCCGGATGGGCGAACCCGTGCAGCGCATCCACGCGAAAGCTGGTGTCGGACAGCGCCTCGATCTGCGGGACGACCTTGCCATCCACCTTGCCGCTGCGCAGATGGGCGCAGTAATATTGCAGCCAGTAGAACCCGTGGCCCTCCAATCCGGACAGTTCGGTATCCAGAATGGCGTCAGTGAAATACCCTGCGTTCTCTGGCGCGGCGCCGCTGCCGGTCAACGCATTCCAGATCAATACACGGGCGCCCTGGGGGGACAGCAAGACACTCATTTTCCGTGCATCCGTTTCTTGGTTTCGCGCACACGGTCCGTCGCCTCGGGGCTGCCGTCGTGATAACTGCCGAACCAGTTGTCCCAGGGCATTTCCGGATTGCCGTAGTTGCACTCGAAATAGCGGTGATGCAGCTGGTGGTGGAACGATCCGATCTTCAGATGGGCCTTGTCACCCAGCACCAGATTTTCGAACCCGGCATGGGATGTGGCCGTCGCCAGCGCCAGCCAATAGCCCATGAAGATGAAATGTATGGGGTGCGCGGGAACAACAAGAAAGATCAGGAGCAGCCCCATATAGCCGAGATGTTCGATCGGATGCATCGAAAACCCCGACCATGGCGCGATTGAAACGCTGCGGTGGTGCACCGCATGCACGCGCCTGTAAATCCACGGGATGTGCAGCGCGCGGTGCAGCCAATAGAAATGGAAGGACTGAAAGACGGGCATCAGCAGGAACAGGGCGAAGAACCAGACCGGGTTGCTCTCCACCGTGATCATCGGTGCCCAGCCATTGGCGTATCCCATCCAGACAATCACATCATAGAACGTCCAGATCGTGACGCCGGACAGGAGCGTATAGGTGACATTGTCCCAATACTGATCATTCCACAGGAAGATCCGCGCGTTCTTGGCCAGCCCGCGCCGGTCGAACTTGTAATCGTCCTCCTGTTTCTTCCACCCGTACAGCCAGAGGTGCAGCCCTTGGGCAAAAAGGGTCATCAGGATCAGGTTGCGCGCCCATAGCTGCAGCACCCAGCCCCAACTTAGGCTTTGCATCTGCTCCAGTGGAGGCACCAGCCACGCCCATGTGGCCCAGGCCATCAGCGCATAGATCAGGTATTCGGTCATCGGCAGCCAATTGGTCGCAAACCAGCGCAGCGTTGCCACAGGCTGCGGCGGCCAGGAAAACAGCGGTGTGACAGCAACCGGCAGGTCCGGATGCCAGTTCCATTCCTTGCTAGAACCCGCTTTCAGGTGCTTATCAGTTGTGGACATGCGTTATCCTCCCATCGGCTCAACAAGACTATACTTCATGTTTTCCTCAGGAATAGAAAACGCTAGTATTTGTCTGCCAAATACATAACCTCAAGGAATGAAATCATATCGCAAATCCCTACCGCCGCTTGACAGCCTGCTGTTTTTCAACGCGGTCGCGAACAATCGCAGCCTGAACAGTGCCGCAGAAGAGCTGTTTGTGACGCAGGCCGCCGTCAGCAAACGCATACAACGGTTCGAAGACTGGCTTGGAACGCCACTTTTTTCCCGCGATGGGCGTGCCTTGCAGATCACCGAAGCAGGCACCAGTCTGGCAGCGGATGTCGAAATTGCGCTCGATTTCCTTGAACGCGCCATCGACAAGGTCAAAGCCCCGGAGCAGCCCGTGGTGCGCATTGCGGCGAATGCGGCGGTCTCGATGTTTTGGCTATACGGGCAACTCAAAGAATTCTCGCTCAGCGATGTGTCTTGCAATGTCAGCGTGTCGACAACTGACAGCACAGCCGAGCTTTTGTCGGAAACCCATGATCTTGCGATCGTCTATTGCGACGGAAAGGTGCCGGGCTGGGACGCCATCACCCTTCTAAGCGGCGAACTGGTACCTGCTGCAACGCCGGAGATTGCAAAACTGGCGGAAACCACAGCAATGTTTGATGGAACCGCGCCGACAGGCGACGAACCCGCCCTTTTGGAATACGCGAACCTCACACCAGATTGGATCAACTGGCAGATTTGGCTCAGGCAAACGGGTTTTGCCGACATATCCGCATGGTCAACAATCCCGTGCAACAGCTACGTTCATTCGGTCGGCAAGGCGCTCAAGGGCGAAGGCATCGTTCTGGCAAATTCGGACTTGCTTGAAACTGAATTTCAGTCCGGCAAGCTTGTCAGAATTGGTGAAGTTGGCCTGACCCCCAAGAAATCCTACTTTTTGTGCTGCAAGGAAAATGCGCCGCTTTCTCAATCCACGAAGAAGCTCCGGGATTTTCTGACCAATGATACATAAGCAACCCGTAGCGGCCATTCAAACCACCAGTAGACTGAGGCGTCAGCGCTGTGCTGATGTCTGGGTTTGGCGGAAGGATTGGAGGGCAAATCATGCCAAGAGTCCAACTTCCCGCTGTCACTCCGAAACGAAGTGCCTGGAACAAGGGCCAGATCATCGGCCAGAAACGGCCACTGTTGCCGAAACAGGTCTGGGCGATCCGCGCACGGCTCGAACTGGCTGGCAACCTGCGCGATCTGGCACTGTTCAATGTGGCAATTGATAGCAAGCTTCGCGGATGCGATTTGGTCAAACTGGCCGTCACTGACCTAGTGAGGGATGATCGCGTTCGCGAAAGGGTGTCTGTGATCCAGAGCAAAACCAAGCGGCCCGTTCAGTTCAAACTCTCTGAAAACACGCGAGACACCATTGCCGCGTGGGTCAAGTCACCGGAAATGATCGGCTGCCGTTTCATGTTTCCCAGCCGGTTTCATGACCGCCCGCATATCTCAACACGCCAATATGGCCGGCTTGTGCGGGATTGGGTGGCCGCGATCGGGCTGGAACCCAGTGGATACGGCACCCATTCGCTGCGCCGGACCAAAGCAGCGGAGATATACCGCAAAACCGGAAATCTCAGAGCGGTTCAACTTCTGCTGGGACACACAAAGGTAGACAGCACTGTCAGATACGATGAGCAAGACAAGTAAGAGCCCCGGCGAGAAGGTCGTCAAAGACATCAAACGGGCAACCCGCAAACAGTATTCAGCTGAAGAGAAGATCCGGATCGTGCTGAATGGCCTGCGCGGCGCAGATAGCATTGCTGAGCTTTGCGGCCGTGAAGGGATTTCCCAAGGCGTTTACGACAAGTGGTCCAAAGACTTCATGGAAGCTGGAAAGAAGCGGCTTGCCGGTGACACAGCACGAGCGGCGACCCCCGACGAGGTCAAGGAACTGCGGCGCGAAGCTCATGATCTGAAAGAGGTTGTGGCGGAGCAAACACTCGAACTTCGACTGCTCAAAAAAAAGCATGGTCGGGGATGGGGGCGACCACGAATGAGATATCCTGCATCTGAGAAGCTGGAGATCATTCGGTTGGTTGAGGAAAGCCATCTGTCAGCGAGTCGCACATTGGCCAAACTGGGTATCCCTCGCACCACATTCTACCGTTGGTACGACCGATACCTACAGCGCGGCGCGGCTGGACTTGAGGATCAGTCTCCCAGGCCAAAGCATGTCTGGAACCGCGTTCCTGACGAGGTGAAGCGCAAAGTCGTCAGCTTCGCCCTGAAGGAGACAGAGCTGTCACCCCGCGAGTTGGCGGTGACGTTCACAGATCAAGAACGGTACTTTGTATCGGAATCCACAGTCTATCGCACACTCAAGGCACATGACCTGATCACCAGCCCTGTGTTCATCGTGCTGAAAGCCGCAAATGAGTTCGAGCATAAAACAACGGCCATCAACCAGCTCCTCCTCTCAGGCATGCAGGCATGCCCTGCCGGGCAAAGGGACAGACCGACTTTACCCATCTCAAGGTTCTGGGGTGGGGCTGGTTCTATCTCAGCACGATCCTAGACGATTACAGCCGATACATCATCTCGTGGAAACTCTGCACGAACATGCGAGCTGAGGATGTGACAGACACCCTCGATCTGGCCTTGCAGGCCTCCGGCTGTGACCAGGTCCATGTCGCCCACAAGCCAAGACTGCTCAGTGACAACGGCTCAAGTTATGTCTCTGCCGACTTGGCTGAATGGTTACAGGACAAAAGTATGAAACACAGTCGTGGTGCGCCGTACCATCCGCAGACCCAAGGCAAAATCGAACGATGGCATCAAACCTTGAAGAACCGGATCTTGCTGGAAAACGACTTCCTACCGGGCGATCTCGAAGCCCAAATCGAAGCCTTCGTCGATCACTACAACCACCAGCGCTACCACGAGAGCCTGAACAACGTCACGCCAGCCGACGTCTACTTCGGGCGTGACCAAGCCATTCTGGAACAAAGAGAAAGGATCAAACAGAACACGTTCGAAGCGCGACGCTTGCATCACAGACAACGCGCCGCATAATCAAACCAACCAGATGAGCCGAGCACTCTCTTAGTTTACGCCGCTCTTGGACCCAAATAACCTGACGACGGACACTGCGATGATGTTTGCTGGTGCCGAGGCTTGGGGGATCCCGCAGTCGCAAGACCGACAGGCGTACTTGGGGCGACGGGTGACGATCACGCGGAATTGGGCCGGGATGATATCCAGCCGTTCAATCACTTCCTCACCAATCATATGACGCTCTGCACCGCAGGCACAGGCGCGGTGCGTTCATCGGCGTCAATTTCGGCTTCGACCTGCGCGATGGCGGTCTCGATATCCTCGAGTTCCAGTTCGTATTTAGCTGGATCGACCTTCTCAGATTTGCTCCCAAAGAGCGCTTTCTTGAAGGAGGCAAGCAACGCTTCAAGCCCCGCATTCTGATCCTGCTGCGCACGGATGAGCGCCTTCAACTCGGCGACGTTGTTTGGCAATTTATCAGGTGCGCTCATGCCCGGTTCCATACCAAAACAGGCGCAGAATGCCCCGATCAAAAGCCACCGTGAGTCACTCCGCCGCAGCCGGAGCCGCCACCTCCAGGGGGCGCACGCGCCGCCAATCCAAACCGGCAAACAGCGCCTCAAACTGGGCCGGTTCCAGGCGCATGACCCCGTTCTTGATGGCCGGCCACTTGAAGCTGTTGTCCTCCAGCCGTTTGTACGCCATCATCAGCCCGCTGCCGTCCGAATAGATCAGCTTGAGCCGATCCGCCCGCTTGGCCCGGAAGACATAGATAGGCCCATCAAACGGCTTCTGGCGCAACTGGCTTTGCACCAGGGTGGCCAAACCATCATGGCCCTTGCGAAAGTCGACCGGTTCACTGGCCACAAAGATCCGCACCTTGTGGGATGTCATGATCACGGAGCCATGGTCTGTACGATCTCGGCGATCCGTGTCGCGGGCGTCGCCGCATCAAGACGAACGGTGACGTCGCCCTTGATCACATCAATCATGCTGGAGGATGTCGTCACCAGAGGCTGGGCCACGGGCACAGGCGCCTCGATCTCGACCGGAACAAAATCCATGCCTTCCAAATTGGGCAAAACCAACTTGCCCTGACGCACCATCCGCCGCCAATCAGACACCATGCTTGGGACCAACTCATAACGTTCGGCAACCTGCTTAACCGTCTCGCCTTCGATCAACGTCTCAGCAACAATCCGGGCCTTCAACTCTGGCGGCCAATCTCGTTTCCCATCTGCCCGGCGCGCCACCATTGCTAGAAACTCACTTGTAGCTCCCATCGAAAAACTCCCACAAATCAAAGAAGCCTCTGAATCGCAGATCAACCGCTATGCCGTAAGTGTGGGGACGGAGTACCGCTTACGATCGGACCTCTCTCCCACCAAATGATATTGAGCAGATCCCCGCGCCGCCCCCAGAACACGAACAGATGTCCGGAATAGGGGGCAAGCTCTAGGGCCTTATCGGGCTGCGACGCCGACGTGTTGATACCTCGCCGGATGTCCGTGACACCCGTCGCCAGCCAGACGCGCGTATTGCTGGGAACCGGGATCAAGCCATTAACCCCTGTACCAAACCAATGATGGACCCAAGAGACACCGGCCCTTCGATCAACACGCGCCGCCCATCGGACAATGTAATATCAACCTTGTTTGCGGAAAGTGCGGCGGCGGGCGTGGCAACAATATCCGGAACTGAATGGGAGGCTGCCGCCGACACATCCAATTCGAAGAAAAAGACGCGTCCGTAGGCATCGCAAGATCTTCCGCATCCGGCGCAAATCGCGGGTCCTTCAACCAGTTGTGGATCATATTGGCATTGGCGCTATAGCGCCGTGCTATCTGTGCCACCGAGGCCCCTGGAAGAACGGCCTGCTGGCAGATCTCCCGTTTTTCCTCGTCAGACCACTTCCG
>NZ_JBNAFX010000052.1:0-19903 GCF_049800895.1 Leisingera sp. S232
GCCATGAGCTACAAGAGTGACATCGAGATTGCGCGTGAAGCGCAGAAGAAGCCGATCCAGGAGATTGGTGCGAAGATCGGTATTTCGGACAGCGATCTGCTGCCCTATGGGCACGACAAGGCGAAAGTCAGCCAGTCTTTCATCAACTCTGTTCAGGACAAGGCAGACGGCAAGCTGATCCTGGTGACTGCGATCAACCCGACGCCGGCAGGTGAAGGCAAGACCACCACCACCGTGGGTCTGGGCGACGGTCTGAACCGGATCGGCAAGAACGCGATGATCTGTATCCGCGAAGCGTCCTTGGGCCCGAACTTCGGCATGAAGGGCGGCGCTGCAGGCGGCGGCTATGCACAGGTCGTGCCGATGGAGGAGATGAACCTCCACTTCACCGGCGATTTCCACGCCATCACCTCGGCCCACTCGCTGCTGTCGGCCATGATCGACAACCACATCTACTGGGGCAACGAATGCGACATCGACGTGCGCCGGGTTGCATGGCGCCGGGTGGTCGACATGAACGACCGGGCGCTCCGCACCATCACCGCGTCTTTGGGCGGTGTGTCCAACGGTTTCCCGCGCGAAGCAGGCTTTGACATCACCGTGGCGTCCGAAGTGATGGCGATCCTGTGCCTGGCGAACGACCTCAAGGATCTGGAAAAGCGCCTGGGCGACATCATCGTGGCCTACCGCCGCGACAAGACCCCGGTCTATTGCCGCGACATCAAGGCAGAGGGCGCGATGACCGTTCTGCTGAAAGACGCGATGCAGCCGAACCTGGTGCAGACCCTGGAAAACAACCCGGCCTTCGTGCACGGCGGCCCCTTCGCCAATATCGCACATGGCTGTAACTCGGTCATTGCCACCAAGACCGCGCTGAAGGTTGCCGACTACGTCGTGACCGAAGCAGGCTTTGGTGCCGACCTCGGCGCCGAGAAGTTCATGAACATCAAATGCCGCAAGGCAGGCATCGCACCGTCCGCGGTTGTGCTGGTTGCCACCGTGCGCGCGATGAAGATGAACGGCGGCGTGGCCAAGGCCGACCTGGGTGCGGAAAACGTCGAGGCGGTCTCCAACGGCTGTGCCAACCTCGGCCGCCACATCGAGAACGTCAAATCCTTTGGCGTGCCGGTTGTTGTGGGCATCAACCACTTCGTGACCGACACCGATGCCGAAGTGCAGGCGGTCAAGGACTACTGCGCCGAGCATGGTGTCGAGGCGGTTCTGTCGCGCCACTGGGAGCTGGGCTCCGAGGGCTCTGCGCCGCTGGCCGAGAAAGTGGTTGAGATCGTCGAAGGCGGCACTGCCAACTTTGCGCCGATCTACCCGGATGAGATGCCGCTGTTTGAGAAGATCGAAACCATCGCCAAGCGCATCTACCGCGCTGACGAGGTGCTGGCGGACAACAAGATCCGCAACCAGCTGAAGGAATGGGAAGACGCAGGCTACGGCAACCTGCCGGTCTGCATGGCGAAAACCCAATACTCCTTCTCGACCGATCCCAGCTTGCGCGGCGCGCCCACCGGCCATTCGGTGCCGGTGCGGGAAGTCCGCCTGTCTGCGGGCGCGGGCTTCATCGTTGCGGTCTGCGGCGAGATCATGACCATGCCGGGCCTGCCGCGCAAACCGGCAGCGGAAACCATCTGCCTCAATGACGACGGCCAGATC
This sequence comes from Leisingera sp. S232, assembly GCF_049800895.1. Taxonomy (NCBI): domain Bacteria; kingdom Pseudomonadati; phylum Pseudomonadota; class Alphaproteobacteria; order Rhodobacterales; family Roseobacteraceae; genus Leisingera; species Leisingera sp. S232. The sequence goes on from NZ_JBNAFX010000052.1 coordinate 1,666, forward strand.
GAAGGCTTGTTCTAAGACGCAAAATGCGCTTTTTGCGGCCCGGGGAGACCCCGGGCCGCAAGAGTTTCAAGCGCAATCCGAAGTCTGAGGCACCGCCACTGGTCCGAGGGGACGAAGACGGGAACCGGGTTTTGGAAGGAAGTGCGCGACCACTGAGAATGGTCAGAGCCTCATTTGGCCCAAAGCAATGAAAGCCGAGGCTCTGACATATGACCAAACTGACACCGCCAGAAGATTGCTTCTCGATGGAGGCGCTGCGCGCGGAAATTGACAGGCTCGATTGTGAGCTGGTGCAACGTCTGGCCGTCCGGGCGGGGTATATCGACCGGGCGATTGCGCTGAAGCAGCTCAGCGGCTGGCCGGCGCGGATCCCGGAGCGGGTCGAGGAAGTGGTCATGAACGCCCGCGCCGTGGCAGCAGGAGAGGGGCTGGACCCCGATCTGATCGAAGCCCTGTGGCGGCAGCTGGTGGATTGGTCGATTGCCCGCGAGGCGCGGGTGATCCGGGAGGAGTGATGCTGAGCAGGGCCACCTGCGGCTCGGGCATCGCGACCAACTTAGGTGTGTGATGCTGAGCAGGGCCACCTGCGGCTCGGGCATCGCGACCAACTGAAGTGAATAGACGGGCCGGAGGCCTGCGGCAAAAGGAAGAGATCAAATGGCAGCAACTCTGATTGACGGCAAGGCCTTTGCGGCCAAGGTGCGCGGCCAGGTGGCCGAACATGTGACGCGGCTGAAAGAGGAAAACGGCATCACCCCCGGCCTGGCGGTGGTTCTGGTCGGCGAAGACCCCGCCTCCCAGGTCTATGTGCGCTCCAAGGGCAAGCAGACCGTCGAGGTCGGCATGAACTCGGTGGAGCACAAGCTGGACGCAGAGACCTCCGAGGCGGATCTGCTGGCCGTGGTCGAGCAGCTGAACAACGACCCGGCGATCCATGGCATCCTGGTGCAGCTGCCGCTGCCGGGGCATCTGGACGAAGATCTGATCATCAACTCGATCGCGCCGGAAAAAGACGTGGACGGTTTCCACATCTCCAATGTGGGCCTTCTGGGCACCGGTCAGAAATCGATGGTGCCCTGCACGCCGCTGGGCTGCCTGATGATGCTGCGCGACCACCATGGCAGCCTGTCGGGCATGGATGCGGTTGTGATCGGCCGCTCCAACATCGTTGGCAAGCCGATGGCGCAATTGCTGCTGGGCGACAGCTGCACCGTGACCATCGCGCACAGCCGCACCAAGGACCTGCCCGATGTGGTGCGCCGCGCCGACATCGTGGTGGCAGCCGTGGGGCGTCCGGAAATGGTGCCGGGCGACTGGATCAAGGAAGGCGCCACCGTCATCGACGTGGGCATCAACCGCATTGAGCGGGACGGCAAGAACAAGCTGGTCGGCGACGTTGATTTTGCCTCTGCCGCGGAGCGCGCCGGCGCCATCACCCCGGTTCCCGGCGGCGTCGGCCCGATGACCATTGCGTGTCTCCTGGCCAACACCGTCACCGCCTGCTGCCGCGCCAACAACCTCCCCGAGCCAGAAGGCCTCACGGCCTGAACGGCACCGCAGAACCGCAACAGCTGAAACAGATACTCCCGCCGCATCGCCTCCCCTCTCAGCGGCAAAGCCGCCTGACGGGCAGCGGGCGGGAGTATTTTTGGATAGATGAAAGCCTGGGTTAAGCGGAGACAGGGACCACAGATACTCCCGCCAGAGCCACTCCGGCGGGTTTTTTGCATCATCCGTCTAAAGGCCCAGGCAGGCGATCCCGCAAAAGGTGACAACGACGCTGAGCCACTGGAGCCGTGTCATGCGTTCACGCAGGAAAAGCCAGGCGAGAACGACAGTGATCAGCCCGAACAAGGACGAGGTGACAGAGGCAAATTCGGGCCGGGGCAGCGTGCCGGCGATGAGAACAAGCCCCAGTGCAAGTGCATCCAGGGCACCCATCAGGCACAAGGCAGGCAGCATGTCCATCGGCGGCAGAGGCACGATCCGCCTGAAGACCGCATATAGACCGGTCGCCAGCAGCGCGGCAGCACGGGTGACGATGAGCACCGGCAACTCTGCCCCTGCCTGTGTGGCGGATTGCCCCACTGCAAAGGTCAGGGCAAATCCAAAGGCTGCAGCAAGGCTCCAGGCAATGGCAGTGAGCGCATTCTGATGCACGTCTTCCTCTTTGGCAGCAAAAACGGCGACACAGCCTGCTCCGGCGACGACCAGAAGCACTGCAAACCAATTCAGGGCTGAGACAGGCTGATCCTGAAACAGCGCCATTGCGATTGAAAGAATGGGGTAGGAGCCGATCAGAGGGGCGACCAGCTTAACCGGGCCAATCGAGAAAGCCCGGTAAAGCGCATAACCGGCAGCGGCAAAGAAGACGCCCGATAGCAGGGACAGGCCAAAGGCAGGACCTGTCATACCGTCCCAGTCACCCCAGATCAGAGCAGCAGCGCCAACGAGAATCGATCCGGTGAACAGGGCGGTGAACAGGGCGGGAATAATGCCTGTCCGCTGTGAAACAAACCGCACGCACAGGTCATGAACGCCCCAGGAAAGAGCTGCTGCGAGGCCTAAAATCAGTGCGTGCAATGTCTGTTCCTTTTGTTTGCGGCATTCACCTGGAGGAAAATGCCGCTTATCGGGCATGGGCGGTTTTTCTGCAGGAAATCAACATGTTTGTTGATTAGATTGGGGGAAGGGAATATTATTTACAATAAATAAATATTCCGACCGTGCAACATTTAGCGAGAGTCCAACAGGAGATGCGCGATGAATGACATGAGCTTCCCTGACATAATCAAGGGGCCTCCCAAACCGTCCGGCCTGTATCAGCCATCGGTGTTTTCTTTGCCAAAAGGGACCGAACGTTACGTGGTTGAGGGCTGTGGCGCGGTCTTGGTCCGGGTGGAAACCGGCGACCAGATGACAGTGATAAATGATGAAGGCGGGCAACCCTGCGAGATCATCGCCGCAGAAGGCAGGGGGCGTATTGATGCCGGGATCATCGGCGCGGCAGCCAATAGCGACGCTGGCGGGCTGAAGGCGTTGCTGACCTCCTCGGACCAGTCCTTGCGCGGTTTGCGGATGGGGCTGGAGGCGCGCGGCATTGATCTGGCACAGGGCGGCGCGGTGCGGGTCTTTGACAGCACGACGCCTGCCAAGACCGAGGAAAGCTTTTCCGTGCAGCGCGACGGGGTGGTGATCATCGCGGCGCCTGGCGGCATCATGGATTTTGAAAAACAGGACACAGCGACTGCACTGACTGTCATGGTCAAACGCGCGGTGATCAAGCAGGTGGCACGGTTTGAACTGCCCGATCCGCTGGCCGATCCGGTCAGTGAAGTGCGGGTGCACAGCGCCACCGCCGAGAGTTACTTTGTGAAGGCTGGCGACTATATCCAGATTCTTGATGTGGACGGTCGCCAGTGCACCGACTTCCAGTGTTTTGCGGCCCGCAAACTGGACAAGGGGATTGAACACGCGCTGGATGTGACCACCACAAGGACGCTGATGGGGCATGCCTATCCGATGCCGGGGCTGCACGCGAAATACTACGATCAGGATATGCTGCCGCTGGTCGAAGTGGTGCAGGATACGGTCGGGCGCCACGACGCCTTTGCCCTGGCTTGTGCCGCGAAATACTATGATGACATCGGCTATCCCGGCCATGTGAACTGTTCGGACAATTTCAACGGCGCGCTGGCACAGCATGGCGTGACGCCGCGGCCCGGCTGGATGGCGATCAATTTCTTCTTCAACACCGGCCTGGACGAGCACGGTGTCATGTACGCGGATGAGCCCTGGACCCGGCCCGGAGACTACGTGCTGCTGCGCGCATTGACCGATCTGGTCTGCGTCACCTCTGCCTGTCCGGATGACACCAGCGCGGCTAACGGCTGGAACCCAACCGACATTCACGTCCGCACTTACAGCGGATCAGAGACCTTCAAGCGGGCGATCGCGTTCCGCGCGACCCCTGAATCGGAGCCCAAGATGACCAAGGAAACCGGTTTCCACGACCGTTTCAGCAAAATGACCCGCAATTTCATTGAATATAACGGCTATTGGCTGGCCAATTGCTATGCAGAGTCGGGGCCGCTGGAGGAATACTGGGCCTGCCGTGAAAAATGCATTGTTCTGGATCTCACGGCGCTGCGCAAGTTTGAGATTACCGGGCCGGATGCCGAGGCGCTGTGCCAGTATATCTTTACCCGCAATATCAAGAAACTGGCGGTGGGGCAGGTGGTCTATACCGCGATGTGCTACCCGCATGGCGGCATGATCGACGATGGCACCGTGTTCCGGCTGGGCAAGGACAATTTCCGCTGGATCGGCGGCTCGGATTACGGCGGCGAATGGATCCGTGAGCAGGCGGAAAAGCTGGGCCTGAACGTGCTGGTGCGCTCGTCCACCGATATGCAGCACAATATCGCCGTGCAAGGCCCCGAAAGCCGGGATCTGCTGAAAAAGATTATCTGGACCATGCCGCACAACCCGACGCTGGAGGAGCTGGGCTGGTTCCGCTTCACGCCTGCACGTATCGGTGATGACCAGGGTGTGCCGGTGGTGGTGTCGCGGACTGGCTACACCGGCGAGCTGGGCTATGAGATCTTCTGCCATCCAAAACACGCCGGCGAAGTCTTTGATGCGGTCTGGGAGGCCGGGCAGGCGCATGGCATCCGCCCGATGGGGCTGGAAGCGCTGGATATGGTGCGGATCGAGGCCGGGCTGATCTTTGCGGGCTATGACTTCAGCGATCAGACAGACCCGTTTGAGGCAGGCATCGGCTTTACCGTGCCGCTGAAGTCGAAAGAGGATGATTTCATCGGCCGCGACGCGCTGATCCGGCGCAAGACAACCCCTGCCCGCAAGCTGGTCGGGCTGGACATCGACTCGGCGATCGACGTGGGCCACGGCGATTGCGTCCACATTGGCCGCGCGCAGATTGGCGAGGTGACCTCCTCCATGCGTTCACCGCTGCTGGGCAAGAACATCGCGCTGGCGCGGGTGGATGTGTCCTGTTCGGAACTCGGAACAGAGGTGGAAATCGGTAAACTTGACGGACATCAAAAACGGCTGCCCGCCAAAATCGTACCCTTTGCCCATTATGATCCCAAAAAGACCCGGCCTCAGTCCTGAGGGCGGCCGTTTGGGAGCAGGGAGGGAACATGGTTCAGAAGCTGATTGAGCAGATTGGCGGCGAGGAGGTGCTGCGCAAGCTGGTCGAGCAGTTCTATGATCTTGTCGAGGACACCGAGGCCGGCGCGCAGATCGTCAAGCTGCATAAGCGCGGGCATGGCATGGACCACGCCCGGATCGAACAGTTCAATTTCCTGTCCGGCTTCATGGGCGGGCGCCGGTACTATGAGGAAAAACATGGGCATATGGACGTGAAACTGATGCATGCCCATGTGCCGATCACAGAAGAAGACGCCGAGAACTGGCTGAAATGCATGGATCAGGCGCTGGCGGATGTGTCGCTGGAGGGGCCGCATGTGGAGCGGCTGCGCCAGGTGTTCCGCCGGGTGGCGCTGATGCTGGTGAATGATCTGGCCGAATGGGGGGAGGCGCGTGCCTCAGTGTGACCGGTTCTAACTCCCGAAGAATACCGTGTGCATTGCGCGTCCGGGCAGCAGGGTAAAAGCGCCCGTCAAAAGCAGCCCCAGTACATACATGTAAACCATACCTTTTCTGTGGCGTTCCAAATTGTTGCGCCGGGCGGCGCGGATTGAAACCAGTAACGCGACCAGTACAAACAAGGACAGCAGATGAATGGGCGAAAATGGTCCCATCACGCGGATTTCGTGAATGAACAGGCTGGTCAACGCGACGAACGCCATACAGCCAGTCCATACATAGCCTAGAAACCGATGCTGGGTTGTGCCTTTTCGGGCAAACAACTGAACTGCCCCGATGCCGAGCGCAACTATGGCCAATATCGCATGTGGCGGAACCGGAAAGGGCTCTGAGAGCAGACTACCAGGATCAAATTGTATCATGCGGACACCGCTTGGAAAATTCTTGAAAAAGTCAGCTTAAAAAACGCAAGTCGCTGCTGCGAGTCAAGGCCGTCTCAGGAAGACCTGCACATCGGCGACATTGGTGCCTGTGCCGCCGGTCATCAGCAGCGCATCAGCAGCTTTCAGAGCGGCGTAGCTGTCATTGTTGGCAAGCAGCGCGTCCGGGTCATGACCGGCGGCCCTGATGGCGGCCCAGGTCTCTGGGGTGGCGATACCGCCTGCGGCATCGGTTGGGCCGTCGCGGCCATCCGTGCCGCCGGACAGGAACAGCCAGTCACCGCTGAGACGTTCAGCGCCCAGTTTGGCCACGCGCAGGGCGAGCTCCTGATTGCGACCGCCAAGGCCGGAGCCCGTGAGCTGAACGGTTGTTTCACCACCGAAGATCAGTGCAACCGGCATGGTCAAGGGGGCGGATTCAGCCGCTTTGACAACGGTTTCTGCGGCTTCGGAAACATCACCCACCAACCGGTGGGAAACCAGTTTCGCAGTCCAGTCCCCTGCCGCTGCAGCCATCATGGCCTTAAGACTGTGACGGTTTGAGCCGATCAATGTGTTGCTGGCCGAAGGCGGGGTTTCTTTTGCGGTCTCAGCAGTGCTGAGATGGCTTCTGACGGCCTCAGGCGCGCCGTCCCATAGGCCTGCACGCTGCATGATCTCGCGGGCTTCTGCACCTGTGCCGATAGGGGCTACGGTGGGGCCGGACGCAATGGCGCGCAGATCGTCGCCGATCACGTCGGACAGGATAAAAGCCTGCACCTGCGCGGGCGCTGCATGCCAGAGCAAGCCGCCGCCCTTGGTGTCAGACAGCTGCTGACGGATCAGGTTCATCTCGTTGATCCCCAGGCCCGAGGCGAGCAGTCGCGCGTTGACGGCGGCCTTGTCGGCGAGTGCGAGGCCGGGGGCAGGGGCCACCATCAGGGCCGAGCCGCCGCCGGAAATCAGCGCGATCAGCCGGTCATCCGGGCCAAGGGAACGAGCCAGTTCTATGGCGGCCCGACCAGCCAGGGCGCTCTTTTCGTCCGGTACCGGATGGCTGCCGCAAAGGACGGTAGCGCCAGGAATTTCTCTGTGATTTTCGGGGTTTGTGATGGCCAGAGCTGACGTCGCATCAGGGATCAGCTGCAATGCCTCGCGCATCATCGGGACTGCTGCCTTGCCCACGGCCAGCAAAACATTTCGGCCGCCATCTGGCAGGGGCGCAAGAGGTACGGCGGACAGCTGGGCGCGCAGGGCCTTGGCAGGATCAGCGCGGTCGACAGCGGCCTGAAACAAAGCCTTGGCGGTCGGCAATAATCCGGTCATCAGCATCTCCCTGGCATAGCGGCATTCAGCCGCCCCGGACAACGCCGGGACGGCGGAAGGTCTTGAACAGGATCAGCGGCTTAGTTGCCGGCGATCTGCTTGGCTTTTTCCACCAGCACTTCTGCCTGACGGATCGAAGCATAGTCAATCAGGCGGCCGTCCAGCGACACCGCGCCTTTGCCTGCGGCTTCGGCTTCGGCCATGGCTTCCAGAATGCGGTGCGCCTTGGTGATTTCCGCGTCAGACGGCGACATCACTTCGTTGGCCAGCTCGATCTGGCTGGGGTGGATGGCCCATTTGCCTTCGCAGCCCAGAACCGCGGCACGCTTGGCGGCGGCCTTGTAGCCTTCCTTGTCCTGGAAATCGCCGAACGGGCCGTCGATCGGGCGCAGGCCGTTGGCGCGGGCAGCCACCACCATGCGGGCCAGCGCATAGTGCCACATGTCGCCCCAATGCACGTCGCGCGAACCGTCTGCGGCCGGGTCGGTCAGCACCGAGTAATCCGGGTTCACACCGCCGATGATGGTGGTGCGCGCACGGGTCGAGGCGGCGTAGTCGGCAACGCCGAAGTGCAGCGATTCATTGCGCTTGGAGGCTGCGGCAATTTCACTCACGTTCTGCATGCCAAGTGCAGTCTCGATGATGTGTTCAAAGCCGATTCGCTTCTTCAGGCCCTTGGCGTCTTCGATCTGGGTGACCAGCATGTCCACGGCATAGACGTCGGCTGCGGTGCCCACTTTGGGGACCATGATCAGGTCGAGGCGTTCGCCTGCCTGTTCAACAACATCGACCACATCGCGGTACATGTAGTGGGTGTCGAGGCCATTGATTCGCACCGACATGGATTTGTTGCCCCAGTCGATGTCGTTCAGGGCTTCGATGATGTTCTTGCGGGCCTGGTCTTTTTCGTCCGGCGCAACCGCGTCTTCGAGATCCAGAAAGATCACGTCGACGTCAGATTTTGCCGCTTTTTCAAACATTTGCGGCTGGCTTCCGGGGATCGCCAATTCGCTGCGGTTCAGGCGGCCAGGGGCTTGTTCGATGGTATGAAACGACATGGTTTCGCTCCTCATTCGGTATGGGGTTGGTCCTCTCCTCTCTAGGCATTCCTCATGAGGGTTATTCCTGTCAAGAAAAAAGTTTTCATTTAAATACATTCGCGCGGGTGCGCGCCCGCGCGTCGCGCCCACGCGTGTACACGCGTACGCGCATACGCGTGCGAGGCGCGGGGCCGGGCAGCGGCGCTATTTCTCAAAGCTGAAATCCCCCTTGGCGGCGCGGTTGGCGTAGTAGAACGCAATCGCCTGGGTTCGGTTCTTGACGGAGAGTTTTTCGTACAGGTTCGACAGGTGGAATTTCACCGTGTTGGTCGAGATTCCCAGCTCCTTGCTCAGCTCCTTGTTGGTGAGCCCCTTGGACAGCGCCTCCAGCATCGTTCGTTCGCGCCGCGACAGCTGCTCGATCGGATCGGCTTGCAGGCCGCGGACGTCAAGGAAGGGAAAAACCATCTTGCCTTCGGCAACGGCGATGCAGGTGTCCAGAAGCCCCTCAACCGCGCTGGAACGCGGAGCAAAGCCGGCAGCCCCGGCGGTCATCGCCTTGCGCGGCACGTCGCTGCCTTCGTCGGCATAGACCACCAGCCGCGGGGCGTTGGCCTGGTCGCGGAGCACCTCGATCAGCTTGGCGCCGCCAAGCGCAGGCAGGTTCCAGTCGATGATCCCGACCTGAACCGGCACCCGCATGACCGTCCCGAGGAAGCCTTCGGCGGTTGCGGAAGTGGCAACCAGCGAGAATCGTGGATCTTTGTCAAAGATTTCGGACATCGCCGACAACACCAGCGGATTTGCGTCAGCGAGCATGACCGAAATCGGGGAAACTTTGTCGCTTATAGGAGTCACTATGTGTCCCTTTGTAGAAAACTACCCAAATAGGTAGGGTGTATTTCGGTATACAATGGTATTTTTACCAGTATGGGTAGGTTTTTTACTATCCAATTAGATACCCAAAAGCAGGATATAGGAATGTTGCGGCTTTTGTCGACCTGGGTTTTCCTTGGGTTAACAGATGTTGCACGACAGGAAACAAAACTTCCCGCAGTGAAGGACGCTGCGCAGAAGGCCCGGGACCTCCGGCACATCGCCGACACGAAACCAACGAGGTCCAACCCCGATGACTGAATCCACGATCTTCCCCAGCCTGGAAATCCCGGAAACTCTGGCCGCAGGCCCTGGCCCGGGCAATACCGACCCCCGCGTGCTGCAGGCCTTTGCCAACACCGGCCTGGCGGACCACATGCAGGCGGATGTGCTGCGCGGCATGATCGAGTGCAAGCAGATGCTGCGCGATCTGTGGGGCACTGCCAACACCTACACCTACGGCGTTGGTGGCACCGGCTTCTCGGGCCTCGATTGCATGCTGAACGCAATCCTGCCGGGCGACACCGTGGTTGCCTTCCAGAACGGCACCTTCTCGGGCATCGACGCGATGACCATCCGCATGAAAGCCGCCACCCGCGAGGAGCTGGCCGCTGACGCGATGAACCCGCAGCCTGCGTCCGTCACCGTGGTCGATGTGCCGCACGGCGAGTCGGTCTCTGGCAAGCTGGTCGAGCAGGTGCTGGCTGAGAAGAAACCGAAATGGGCCTTTATGGCGCATTGGGAAACCGGTTCGGGCCGCATCAACGACCTGAAGGGCTTCTCGGACGCATGTGTGAAACACGGCGTGATGGGCCTCATCGACGCGGTGTCCTCGCTGGGCATCGAAGATTTCTCGATCGACGATTATCCGGGCGTTGCCGGCTGGGCGTCCTGCCCGCAGAAGGGCGTTCTGTGCCTGCCGCTGACCTATGCGCCGGTGTCCTTCACCGACCGCTACATCCAGACCGTGCGAGAAAACGGCTGCCATTCCTACGTCCACAACCCGATCCTGGAAGCCCGCCACTGGGGCATCGTGGACGGTCAGGACGTGGCCGCTGGCACCTACCATCGCACCCACTCGGGCTATGCGGTTGCTGCCTTCCACGAAGCGCTGCGCATCACCCTGCAGCATGGCCGTGCCCAGAAGGCCCGCGATTATGCCTTCCACGAGAAGGCACTGCGCGATGCCGTGACCGCAATGGGCTGCGACGTGACCAGCAACATGACCAGCCTGGTGGTTTTGAACCTGCCCGGCGATCTGGCCGGCCGCGAAAAGGAACTGGTGGGCAACTGCCGCGCCGTGGGTTTCGGCATCTGGCCGACCCTGTCGGAGCCGGTTCAGGTCCGTATCGGCATCCTGAACCAGATTACCCCGGCGGCCATCACCGACATCGTCAACCGCTTTGGCAAGGCGATGAACGACATGGGTGCCAAAGTCGACATGGCGGCGATCAACGCCCTGCTCGACACGCATTACGCACCGGCGCTTGAACCGGCTGAGTAATAGATTTCCGCATCCATGAGGAGGAGAGGACCATGGATATCCACGAGTATCAGGCCAAAGAAGTTCTGAGCAACTTCGGCGTGACGGTTCCGCCGGGCGCGCTGGCCTACAGCCCGGAGCAGGCGGCCTACCGCGCGCGGGAACTGGGCGGCGACAAATGGATCGTCAAAGCCCAGGTTCACGCAGGCGGCCGCGGCAAGGCGGGCGGCGTCAAGCTGTGCAACTCGGAAGCCGAAATCTATGAGGCGACCGAGAATCTGTTCGGCAAGAAACTGGTGACCCATCAGACCGGCCCCGAGGGCAAAGGCATCTACCGTGTCTATGTCGAGGGTGCAGTTCAGATTGCCCGCGAGATCTATCTGGGCTTTGTGCTGGACCGCAGCAGCCAGCGGGTGATGATCGTTGCTTCATCCGAAGGCGGCATGGAGATTGAGGAAATCTCTGCCGAACGCCCCGAGTCCATCGTGCGCTCGATTGTTGAACCAGCGGTGGGCCTGCAGGATTTTCAGGCGCGGGAAATTGCGTTCCAGCTGGGCATCGAACCGGCGATGACGCAGCAGATGGTGCGCACGCTCAAAGGCTGCTATCAGGCGTTTTCCGAACTGGACGCCACCATGGTTGAGATCAACCCGCTGGTGGTCACTTCGGACAACCGGGTCATCGCGCTGGACGCCAAGATGACCTTTGACGACAATGCCCTGTTCCGCCATCCGCAGATCGCTGAGCTGCGCGACAAGTCCCAGGAAGACCCGCGCGAAGCCCGTGCGGCCGACCGTGGCCTGTCGTATGTCGGTCTCGAAGGCAACATCGGCTGCATCGTGAATGGCGCAGGTCTGGCGATGGCGACCATGGACACCATCAAACTGGCCGGCGGCGAACCTGCCAACTTCCTGGATATCGGCGGCGGTGCCACCCCGGAACGGGTTGCCAAGGCCTTCCGCCTGGTGATGTCCGACAGCAATGTGCAGGCGGTTCTGGTCAACATCTTCGCCGGTATCAACCGCTGCGACTGGGTGGCCGAAGGCGTGTGCCAGGCCTTGAAGGAAGTCGATGTCGATGTGCCGGTGGTGGTGCGTCTGGCCGGCACCAACGTGGAAGAAGGCCAAAAGATCCTGGCGCAAAGCGGCCTGCCGCTGATCCGCGCAACCTCGCTGATAGAAGCCGCAGAGCGGGCTGTCGGTGCGTGGAAAAACGACCTCGATCAAAACACTCGTGTGAGGGCAGTGAAATGAGCATCCTTCTCGATCGTGAAAGCAAAGTCATCGTCCAGGGCATCACCGGCAAAATCGCCCGGTTCCACACCAAGGACATGATCGAATACGGAACCAACGTCGTGGGCGGTGTGGTTCCGGGTAAGGGCGGCGAGACCGTCGAGGGCGTGCCGGTCTTCAACACCGTGAAAGAAGCGGTCGAGGCCACCGGCGCCAATTCATCGCTGGTGTTTGTACCGCCGCCGTTTGCAGCCGATTCCATCATGGAAGCAGCGGATGCCGGCATCAAATACTGCGTCTGCATCACCGACGGTATCCCGGCCCAGGACATGATCCGCGTGAAACGCTACATGTACCGCTATCCCAAGGACAAGCGGATGATCCTGACCGGCCCCAACTGCGCGGGCACCATCTCGCCGGGCAAGGCGCTGTTGGGCATCATGCCGGGCCATATCTACCTGCCGGGCACCGTGGGCATCATCGGCCGTTCGGGCACTCTGGGCTATGAGGCTGCGGCGCAGCTCAAAGAGCTGGGCCTGGGGGTTTCCACCTCAGTTGGCATCGGCGGCGACCCGATCAACGGCTCTTCCTTCAAGGACATCCTGGAATGGTTCGAGGAGGATCCGGAAACCGAGGTCATCGCGATGATCGGTGAAATCGGCGGCCCGCAGGAAGCGGAAGCGGCGGATTACATCAAGAACCACGTGACCAAGCCGGTGGTGGCCTATGTTGCGGGTCTGACCGCACCCAAAGGCCGCACCATGGGGCACGCGGGCGCAATCATCTCGGCCTTCGGCGAATCTGCGTCCGAGAAGGTAGAGATCCTCTCGGCGGCCGGGGTGACGGTTGCCGAAAACCCCGCCGTAATCGGCGAGACCATCGCCAGCGTGATGAAAAAGAACGCTGCCTGATCCGGCTTTGGATCAGGTGCGACGCTCCACCCCTGACCCGGGGCAATGGCGGGGGTGGAGCGCATTTAACAAGCATAAGCACGTCAGGGAGATGAAATCATGGCAAAGCCAAAGGTACTTGTGACCCGTCGCTGGCCCGCCGCAGTTGAGGCACAGCTTTCAGAAACCTTTGATGCCGTGCTGAACACGGGCGACAAACCGCTGAGCGAGGGCGAGCTGCGCGATGCGATGACGTCTTATGACGCGGTGCTGCCGACTGTGACCGACAAAATCTCTGCCAGGGCGTTTGATATCGCCAGGCCGCAGGCTCGTATTCTGGCCAACTATGGTGTTGGCTATTCCCACATCGATATGCATGGTGCCGCGGGTCACGGGATGACCGTGACCAACACGCCGGATGTGCTGAGCGAATGCACCGCCGACATTGCCATGACACTGCTTTTGATGGTGGCCCGCCGCGCCGGGGAAGGCGAACGCGAGCTGCGGGCCGGCCAATGGACCGGCTGGCGTCCGACCCATCTGGTCGGCACCAAAGTCTCGGGCAAAACGCTGGGCATTGTCGGCTTTGGCCGTATCGGCCAGGAAATGGCGCGGCGTGCCCATCACGGCTTTGGCATGAAAATCGTGGTGCAGAACCGCTCGCGCGTGTCTCCCGACATTCTGGCCCGCTACGGCGCGACCCAGGCCGACAGTCTGGAAGAGCTGATGCCGCAGTGCGACTTTGTCTCGCTGCATTGCCCGGGCGGCCCTGCCAACAGGCATCTGATCAACACCCGGATGCTAAACCTGATGAAGCCGGACGCCTTCCTTATCAATACGGCGCGCGGTGAGGTGATCGACGAACTGGCCCTGTCCCGCGCCCTGTGGTTTGAAACCATCGGAGGTGCTGGGCTGGATGTGTTCGACGGCGAGCCGCGCATCAACCCGGATCTTCTGGACTGCGAAAACCTGGTGATGCTGCCGCATCTGGGCAGCGCCACCCGCGAGGCGCGCGAGGCCATGGGCTTTCGGGTTCTCGACAACCTCAATGATTTCTTCGAGGGGCGTGAGCCGCGGGACCGGGTGACGTAATGGGCGATCCTGCTGAAACGACACATGCAGGATCCGCTGATACCGGTTATGCTGCAGAGCTGCGTTCCGTTCTGCATGGCCTGTGGCTGGATGTTCTGCGCCAGCGTGCACCTCAGGTGGCCAGCCGGGCGATGGCCGGGGCTGCCTGGGACATGTCCGATGGCCAGCCTGCGACCGCCTATATGCAGGCCTTCAATATCTGGTTTCAGCTGCTGAAGATCGTCGAAGAAAACGCCGCAATGCGTGACCGGCGCATGGCCGAAACCCAGGATGGACCGGAAGTGGTGGAGGGCAGCTTTGCCCGCGCACTGGATCTGGCAGGCGAATTGGCAACGCCTCAGCGGCTGCAGGAGATCGCCGGCCAGTTCTCCATCGGCCCGACCCTGACCGCGCATCCGACCGAAGCCAAGCGTGTCACCATTCTGGAAATCCACCGCCGCATCTACCGGGGGCTGGTGTCGCTGGAGGCTAAGCGCTGGACCCCGCGGGAACGGGCGGATCTGCTGGAGGACCTGCGCTCGGAAATCGACCTCTTGTGGATGACGGGTGAGCTGCGCCGCGACCGGCCCAGCCTGCAGGATGAAATCCAATGGGGCCTGCAGTTCTTCCGCGACAGCCTGTATGAAGCCGTGCCGCAGCTGTTTGAACGTTATATCGCTGCCGCCGAACCGCGGCTGGGGGCCACAGCGGATGCGCCATGCCTAAAATTCCACTCCTGGATCGGCGGCGATCGGGACGGCAATCCGAATGTCACGGTCGAAGCGACCGCAGACGCGCTGTCCGCAAACCGCGCAGCTATTCTGAAACGCTACCAGAAGGCGCTGACCACCGCTGCCGAGCGGATTTCGATTTCGGCCGCCGTTTTTGCATTGCCGGACAGTGCTGCTGCCCGGCTGGCAGGCATCATCAAAGCGGCCCCTGGCATGAATGCTCTTGCAGTACGCAACCCGGGCGAGGTGTTCCGGCAGGCGCTGACGGCTATCCTGGCCCGGATCCTGGCAACGGCTGGCAATGAACCTGGCGCCTATCCGCATCTGGGGGATTTCATCAGCGACCTGACCCAGGTTGAAGATGCGCTGGAGGAAATCGGCGCCAGCCGCCTGGCTGCGCGTTACGTGCGGCCGATCCGCTGGCAGGCCGATGTCTTTGGCTTTCGCACCGTGACGCTGGATGTCCGGCAGAATTCCACTGTGACCACTGAAACCCTGACAGAGATCTGGGCGCGCTCCGGCGATGTGCCGGAATTTGGCAGCCCGGCGTGGTCGGCGCGTCTGCGCAGGGAGCTGGGCAGCGCCTCGCTTGCCTATGTGATGCCGGATGAGCTGAGCCCGCAGGGCGGTGAGGTGCTGAAACTGCTGCGCCTGATGCGCGATGCGGGGGCAGGGGAGGATCCCTTGGCGATGGGGCCATTCATCCTGTCGATGACCCGTTCCACCGATGATCTGCTGGGCGTCTACCTGCTGGCGCGCTATGCTGGTTTCGGGGCCGAAAAGGCAGCGCTGAAGGTCGTGCCGCTGTTTGAAACCATCGCTGATCTGCGCGCCGCTCCAGGTATTCTGAATGGTCTGCTGGACGTGGCTTTTGCCCGCCGGTCGCTGAAATCCGGCGACAGCCGGATCGAGGTAATGCTGGGCTATTCCGACAGCAACAAGGACGGCGGTTTCCTGTGCTCCACCTGGGAGCTGGAAAAGGCGCAGCGCCTGATCACCCGCTCTCTGGCAGCGCATCGGATGCAGCCGGTGTTCTTTCACGGACGCGGCGGTTCTGTTTCACGTGGCGGCGCCCCAGCGGAACGCGCCATTGCCGCACAGCCCGCTGGCACCATTGCCGGTCAGATGCGGATCACTGAACAGGGGGAGGTTGTCAGCTCCAAGTTTGCCAACCGCGGCACCGCGCTGCACCAGCTGGAGCTGATGGCGTCCTCGGTGCTGCGCCACTCGCTGCAGGACAACAGCCCGCCGGTAAACCCCGAACACGACGATGCCTTTGAAGCCCTGGCCGGCATGTCGCAGGCGGCCTATTCCAATCTTCTCAACGCATCCGGTTTTCTGGACTACTTCCAGCAGGCCAGCCCGGTAGAGGAACTGGCGCGGCTCAAGATCGGCTCGCGACCGGCCCGCCGTTTCGGCGCTGGCTCGCTGGATGATCTGCGGGCAATTCCTTGGGTCTTTGCCTGGTCGCAGAACCGGCACATGATCACCGGCTGGTATGGTTTCGGTTCTGCCGTGGCCAGCTTGCGCAAGTTCCGCGGAGCGCGCGGCGATGCAGTGCTTCAGGATATGTTTGCCAATTCGCCCCTGTTTCGCCTGGTCGTGGATGAGGTTGAAAAAACCCTGCTGCAGGCCGATATGGACATTGCCGCAGATTATGCGACCCTGGTGCAAGATGTTGCAATCCGCGAGCGAATTTTCGGATCAATCCGCAAGGAGTACCAGCTTTCTTGCGATGCCATCGAATTTCTGACAGGCGACTGCAGCCTGGCAAACCGCTTTCCGCGCCTGCGTGCCCGCTTTGGCCGGGTCGAGCATATGCTGCGCGAAATCCACAAAACCCAAGTGCGCCTGCTGCGAAAAGAGCGCGCTGAAAAGCCTTCAACAGTGCCGGTCCCGCTGATGCAGTCGATGAACTGTGTCGCCGCGGGCCTTGGCTGGACTGGATAGACAGGAGCCCCGAATGTCCAAAGATCTCTTTTTCACCCAAGCGCTGTCTGAGCGCGATCCTGAGCTTTATGCGTCGATCACGGCGGAACTGGGCCGCCAGCGCGACGAGATCGAGCTGATTGCCTCTGAGAACATCGTCTCTGCCGCGGTGATGGAAGCACAGGGGTCCGTGCTGACCAACAAATACGCCGAAGGCTATCCGGGACGCCGCTATTATGGCGGTTGCCAGTATGTTGATGTTGCCGAAAACCTGGCCATCGACCGCGCCAAGCAGCTGTTTGGCTGCGAATACGCAAATGTGCAGCCGAACTCCGGCTCGCAGGCCAACCAGGGCGTGTTCCAGGCGCTGCTGAAGCCCGGCGACACCATCCTGGGCATGGATCTGGCCTCTGGCGGCCACCTGACCCACGGCGCCGCCCCCAACCAGTCGGGCAAATGGTTCAACGCGGTCTCTTACGGGGTGCGCCGCGACGACAATCTGATCGACTATGACCAGCTGGAAGCGCTGGCCGTGGAGCATCAGCCCAAGCTGATCATCGCCGGCGGCTCGGCGATCCCGCGGGTCATCGACTTTGCCCGGTTCCGCGCCATTGCCGACAAGGTCGGCGCCCTCCTGCATGTGGATATGGCGCATTTCGCAGGCCTGGTTGCGGCCGGCGAGCACCCCTCGCCGTTCCCGCATGCGCATGTGGCGACCACCACCACCCACAAGACCCTGCGCGGGCCGCGTGGCGGCATGATCCTGACCAATGACGAGGCCATCGCCAAGAAAGTGAACTCGGCGATCTTCCCCGGCATCCAGGGCGGCCCGCTGATGCATGTGATCGCCGGCAAGGCGGCGGCCTTTGGCGAGGCGCTGAAGCCGGAGTTCAAGACCTACCAGCAGCAGGTCAAGGCCAATGCGGCGGCGCTGGCGGATCAGCTGATCCAGGGCGGGCTGGACATTGTGACCGGCGGCACCGACACCCATGTCATGCTGGTCGATCTGCGCCCCAAAGGCGTCACCGGCAACATCGCCGACAAGGCGCTGGGACGCGCCCATATCACCACCAACAAGAACGGCATCCCGTTCGACCCGGAAAAGCCCACCGTGACTTCCGGCCTGCGTCTGGGCACGCCTGCCGGCACCACCCGCGGCTTTGGCGAGGCGGAGTTCCGCCAGATCGCTGACCTGATCATCGAGGTGATCGACGGGCTGGCGGCCAACGGTGAAGAGGGCAATGCGGATGTGGAAGCATCGGTGCGCGCCAAAGTCGCCGATCTCTGCGGCCAGTTCCCGCTGTATCCGAACCTCTGATCCGGTCCGGACCTGAAACAGCAAACCGCCGCGGCCCCTTGGCCTGCGGCGGTTTTTCTTTGGCAGGGCGCAGGAGGGCAGCAGGCCCAGACCGGCAGGCCCGCAATGCGACAGGGCCTAATAGTAGGCCCTAATGACACGACAGCTCCGGCGCGGCAGAGCCGACGGGGCTGACCGGCCCAAATTGCCCCGCCCCGAATTGCCCCGCCCAATTTGACCTCCCCGACCCCGGCAACACGCTGCAACCGGTATGGCGGCCTGCAAACAGCCATCTTCAACCGGAGGTTTCGCTGCGAAACCTTGTTTATTAACAACGCATTACACATGCGCCCGCATCATTAACCAGCCCCAT
>NZ_JBNAFX010000053.1:0-18322 GCF_049800895.1 Leisingera sp. S232
TCCCGCCATCTTCAGCAGGCTCGCAACCATACCGGACGTTTGCCGCAATGGCAGGCCGAACAATACCTTCACACTAAGGCAGAACTGGATGGCCGCATCGGAGAAGGTCTCCGGTCGTCCGCGTTTGCCGCATCGCTCGGCGAACCAGGTCATGTCGCGGTCAAACCAGACCAGCAGAGAGCCGCGCTTTCGAAGTGATGCGTTATAGTTGGACCAGTTCGTTGTTCGATAGCGGGAAGAGGCAGGCTTCGGCATGCCGCCGATCTAACCTACGGGATTCGCAAAGTGAATCCTCTACGGCCTTTGTGCAACAACGCCGCCTTGTGCAGCCGTGATTGGATTATTTTTTAAACAATGGATTAGCTGCAGGGTTGGTCGAACTTCACCCCTCTGGCAGCGCGCTGTTTCGTGAAATGAGAATAAAATGATTAGTCCGCTCAGATGCTGCTGAAACAGGGAGAATTTGACCGATAGAAGCTTTTGTAGGCAAAAATCCGCTGCAAGCCCGTAGCACTAAGAGAACGGGCCAAGCTGTTCTGACGGATCACAACCGGCGGAAACAGAGCGGGTCAGCAACCTGTCAGAACCCGCTTCAAACGATCAGGACATTTCTCAGGGTTTCCCGAAATGCCATCTCCTCCAGCCCATACTCCTCACATGCATCAATAACCGTGTGAAAGGGGGCGATGGGGCAGCCGGGACACAGCATCTGCTGCTCCATGAACTTGCCAGCGCAGGCGGGCCAGCGATGGAACAGTTCCGCGAGCGGCAGGTCAGGGTCGTCGAAATCGGGGCGGCGCATGGGCTTCCTCCTTTCCTGCATCTTGCGTGCAGCAATGGGCGCGGTCTTTGCGCTTGGACAATAACGCCGACAGTGCGCGGGGTTAGGCAGAAAGCATCCGCAACTGTACTCAGGACCGCGATATGTCAGAGATACTTACCAAGTCGCGGGCCAGGAACGTGTTCTACGGGGGCTCCTTGTTCTTCGTCGTCGTGTTCGTGGCCATGACCGCGCACAGCCACCGCTATATCACCCAAACATCCACCGCTGGCATGGAGCTGACCGACGAGGTGCGTTTGGGCAAACATGTGTGGGAACGCCATTCCTGCATCAACTGCCACACATTGCACGGCGAAGGGGCCTATTTCGCACCCGAGGTGGGCAATGTGATGACGCGCTGGGGTGTGCTGGACGATCCGGAAGGCGCCTATGAAATGCTGGACGGCTGGATGAAATCACAGCCTTCCGGCGTTGAGGGGCGCCGTCAGATGCCGTTCTTCGAGCTGACGGACGAAGAGACCAAGGCCTTGTCCGAATTCCTGCGCTGGGCGGATCAGACCGATACCCAGAACTGGCCGCCGAATGATGCAGGCTGAGGGAGAAAAACAATGAAGTATCAATCTCAAAAAGTGGCCTATGCCTATTTCATGGTCGCGATGGGCCTGTTTGCCATTCAGGTGTTGGGCGGGCTGCTGGCGGGCTGGATCTATGTCTGGCCCAACACGCTGAGTGAGCTGTTGCCATTCAACATTGTGCGGATGCTGCACACCAATGCACTGATTGTCTGGCTGCTGCTGGGCTTCTTTGGCGCCGCCTATTACCTGATCCCCGAGGAATCCGAGCGTGAGCTGTTCTCAGTGAAGCTTGCCTATATACAGCTGGCCATTCTGGTCGTTGGCACCTTGGGCGCGGTCGGCTCGTATCTCGTCGGCATCCACGGCGGGCGGGAATTCCTGGAGCAGCCCTTGTGGGTCAAGTTCGGCATTCTGGTTGCGGCGGTGATCTTCCTGGTGAACATCTCGCTGACCGTGCTGGCGGGCCGCAAGACTGCGATCACCAACATCCTCTTGATGGGGCTGTGGCTGCTGTCGCTGCTGTGGATCTTTGCCTTTATCAACCCCGACAACCTGTCGCTCGACAAGATGTATTGGTGGTTTGTTGTCCACCTGTGGGTGGAAGCCACCTGGGAACTGGTTATGGCTGCGATCCTTGGCTACCTGATGCTGAAGCTGACTGGCGTTGACCGCGAAGTGGTGGAGAAATGGCTTTATGTCATCGTGGCGCTGGCCCTGTTCTCCGGCATCCTTGGTACCGGCCACCACT
This sequence comes from Leisingera sp. S232, assembly GCF_049800895.1. Classification (NCBI taxonomy): domain Bacteria; kingdom Pseudomonadati; phylum Pseudomonadota; class Alphaproteobacteria; order Rhodobacterales; family Roseobacteraceae; genus Leisingera; species Leisingera sp. S232. The sequence continues at coordinate 2,105 of NZ_JBNAFX010000053.1, forward strand.
TCTTCTGGATCGGCACCCCCGGCTACTGGCAGTGGATCGGTTCGATCTTTTCGACCCTGGAAGTGATCCCCTTCTTCGCAATGATGAGCTTTGCCTTTGTCATGGTCTGGAAGGGCCGCAAGAATCACCCGAACAAGGCGGCACTGCTGTGGTCGCTGGGGGCTTCTACCGTTGCCTTCTTCGGTGCCGGCGTCTGGGGCTTCCTGCACACGTTGCACGGGGTGAACTTCTATACCCACGGCACCCAGATCACCGCGGCGCACGGGCATCTGGCCTTCTACGGTGCCTATGTGGCGATGAACCTGGCCATGTTCACCTATGCGATGCCGCAGCTCAGGAACCGTGACCCCTATAATCAGGTGCTGAACATGGCGTCCTTCTGGCTGATGACCGGTGGCATGGCCTTTATGACCTTTGTGCTGACCTTTGCCGGAACCATCCAGACCCACATGCAGCGCATTGTTGGCGACTACTACATGGATGTGCAGGACCAGCTTGGCATCTTCTATCTGATGCGTCTTGGATCTGGCGTGGTGGTGGTGCTGGGGGCACTTCTGTTCATCTACGCAACCGTGGTGGTGCGCCGCGAAGTCATCAAGCCGGGCCGCTCGGCCGTACCGGGAGAATAAGCCATGAATGCGATAAACACGCCGTCCGTGCCTTTCTACCGTCCCGCAGGCGATGAATGCACCGTCTTTGAAATGGCCCAAGCCAACGGTCTGTCCCTTCTTCTGAAGGGGCCCACCGGCTGCGGCAAGACACGGTTCGTGGAACATATGGCAGCCCGGCTTGGGCTGCCCCTCCACACTGTCGCCTGCCATGACGACCTGTCCGCTGCCGATCTGATTGGGCGCTACCTGCTAAAGGGGGGCGAAACCGTTTGGGTTGACGGCCCGCTGACCCGCGCGGTGCGCGAAGGTGGCATCTGCTACCTTGATGAGGTGGTCGAAGCCCGCAAGGACGTGGCCGTGGTGCTGCACCCTTTGACCGACGACCGCCGCCGCCTGGTCATCGACCGCACAGGCGAAGAACTGTCAGCCCCCAAACCCTTTATGCTGGTCGCCAGCTACAACCCTGGCTACCAGAACATCCTGAAGAAGCTGAAGCCCTCGCCCCGGCAGCGGTTCCTGTCGATCGGCTTTGACTTCCCTGAGGCCTCTGCCGAAACCGCAGTGGTTGCGGCTGAAAGCGGGCTGGACGCAGATCGCTCTGCGGCACTGGTGCGGCTGGCAGGTCATATCCGCAAGCTGTCGGGCATGGAGCTGGAGGAAGGCGTGTCCACCCGTCTCTTGATCTATGCCGCCACGCTGATTGCCAAGGGCATGAGTGTTGAACGCGCGGTGGAGGCCGCCATCATCGAGCCTCTCAGCGACGAAGCCGATGTGAGCCAGGCGCTGCGCGACCTTGCCGCCAGCGTTTACGGGTGATGCGATGATCCACGCTTTCGACCTTCTGGAACCCGAGGAAACGGTTGGCAACCTGTGGCACGGCATGGCCACACGGATCGGCGCTGCCGGGGATGGGGCCGTACACACTGTCCGGTTTGAGGACATGCGCGCCAGTGTGGCCGCGCTGTTCCGGGCGCTGGGCGGGGCCGGGGGCGTGGAAATCCAGGTGGCGCCTGCGGTGCTGTCGGACCACCGCCCGAACCGGCTGCGCCGCATCGGCACTCCGCGGGAGATGGCGCATATGGCCAGCTTCGACGGTGAGCGCTTGCGCCTGCCGCCGGAAATGACTGCCTTTCCCAGCCGGGCGCTGAACCGCAAAGCCTATCTGTGGCTGGCCGCGATGGCCGCCATGATCGAATTGCCGAAACGCAATGAGGACCGGTATCAGGCTGATCAACTGGAGATTTCGGCCAACGCCCGCGCTGCGGATCAGGTGTTTGCCGCCTGTCCGGGTCTGCGGTCTGCCTATGGGGCGTTCTGCGCCCATATGGCCGAGACCCGCAAGCACAGCGGCCTGCCGCGGTTTGAGGCGCGGATTGAACGGATGGTGCTGGATCAGATCGGTTCTGACTGCCGGGTTGCCGAACCCTGCACCTGCACCGCGCCGCTCGGATACCGGACCTATCAGCCGGTGCCTTTCTGGCTGCGCTTGGCAGTACCTCAGGCAGGCAGGGGCGCAGCGCCTGAGGCGGAAGAGATGAAAACCCCCGGCATTGCCGTTTCCACCCGCAAAACAGCCAAGCGGCAGGACCAGGACCAAACCAGGCGCAAGGACAGCTTCATCGTCCACCGGTTTGAATCCATCCTGTCCTGGGCTGAAAGCCTGAACATCAACCGGATGGTGGATGACGACGACAACGAAAATGCCCAGAAAGCGGCAGAGGATCAGGATAACCTCACCCTTTCGCAACATATGAAGCGCGCGGTCTCAAAGCTGCGGATCTCGCTGGACTTGTCGCCGCAGGACGCCGAGCATGAACGGCTGGCTGGGCAGTTCACTTACCCCGAATGGAACCACCGGCTGGGCCAGCACATGCCGGCCCATACCTGCGTGCTGGAGGCCGAAGGTAAGCCCGCGGACAGCTTCCAGCCCGACCCGCGGCTGGTTTCCCGGGTGCGCCGCCAGTTTGCGCCGCTGCACCCGCGCCGGGTGATGCTGCCGCGGCAGCTGGATGGTGACGAGTTGGATCTGGAAGCGGTGGTGAAATCCCATGTCGATCTGGCCTGCGGCCAGCAGGGCAGCGACCGGGTCTGGCAGGCCAGCCGCCCGATGGCCCGCGACCTGAGCGTGGCTGTGCTGATGGACTGTTCCCGCTCGACCGAGGCCACGGTCGGCGACCGCCCGGTGATCGAAACCGCCCGCGAATCCCTGGCGGCCCTGGCCGGCGGCATTGCCACCGCGGGCGACCGCCTGGGCATCTGGGGCTTTTCCTCCCTGCGTCGCGACCGCGTTTTTCTGACCCGCGCCAAAGGGTTTGAAGACCCGATGTCCGAGGCGGTCACCGCCCGCATCGGCGGCTTTAAGCCTGGCCACTACACCCGGCTGGGCGCCGCCATCCGTCATGCCTCTGCCCGGCTGGCCGACGAGGGCTCTGAACGGCGCCTGCTCTTGGTGCTGACTGATGGCAAACCCAACGATCTTGACCACTATGAAGGCGTGCATGGCATCGAAGACAGTCGCATGGCGGTGCGCGAGGCCCGCGGCCTGGGCCAGTCGGTGCATGGCGTGGTGATCGACGCCGACGGGCAGGACTGGTTTGCCCGGATCTTCGGGCGCGCGGGGTTTACTTTGCTGCCCGACCCGGCCCGGTTGCCGCGCGCTCTGCCGGAAATCTATCAATCTCTGACCATGGAGCACTGAACTGAGATGAAACGCAGTCTTTCTCTGGCCCTGCTGGCGCCTACCAGCGCCTTTGCCGCCGCATTTGAGCGCCCGATCCCGCAGCCGCAGACCGAAACGGCGGAATTCTGGTTCCTGGTCGGCTCCATCGCGCTGGTCGTCAGCTTGGGGTTTGTCCAATACTTGGTGAGCCGGAGATGACACTGCAGCCCTCCTGGCGATTGCTGGCCGCGCTCTACCCGTTCGGGGCGGGGGCTGCGGCGGTCAATATCTTCTTCGCCTCGCTGATTGCCAGCTGGATCGGCTGGCGGGTGCTGAGCCCTTATGAATCGGTGGCCTGGGGGCTGTTGCTGGGCATGCCTGCGACGTATATTTTCGCCCGCCATATCGAGAGGCTGAAACGGCAGGCCGACGGCAGCTAAGGTAAGTTGACACAATCAAAAGCCCTGCGCTGCGGGGCTTTGCAGCGCGAAAATCTGAGAGGGCCAAATGTGGCAAGGCGGCTGATTTTTCGGGGGGCGCCGCCTTGCCGCGGGATCAGCCGGCCGTGGGCAACAGGCCAGCTTCCTCCGCTGCCGTCACCTCAGCCAGATCCGCCTCGCCGTCGGCATTGGCGTCGATGGTTGCAAAGGTTTCTTCTGTCAGATCGGGAAACGCCGCCTGCAGCTCTGCCAGCGAATAGGTGCCGTTGCCGTCAGTATCGGCTTGGGTGATGGGTTCCATCGCCGCCAGCGGAGATGCGATCAGGGCAGCAAGTGCTGCGGCGGAGAATGCGTGGTTTTTCATGTGAGACACTCCATTTTTGGTTCGGGTCTTCCTGCGGCCGCAGTGTTATGCGTGCCGTGCCCCAGTGTTGGACCGGGCTGGTGCCGACTGCCATGATCCTGCGACTGCAAGGCCGGTTCAGGCACACGGTTGCCGGCACAGTCTGGTTTGCCCGGCACATTGCCGCTGTGACACTCTGCTGGTCCTTTCTCCGCTCATGCTGCGGGGCCAGCTTTGCGGAGTTTTGCCCGTGCTTGTGGGTTTTCTGAGAGCGGATGCTGTCACACAGGAGGCGACCGGAAACACCAAAGGTCAGGGGGCAGGTGAGTCGAAGGTGGATGGGGAAGGTTCCACGGTCGGAGCAGACCTTGGGTGCGCAGGCCAGTTTGACTGCCGATGTGTCAAGTCGGCCGGTGGCCGGTTGCTGGTGGCCTGAGGCTTACTGCGAGGAGACTGCAAAGCCGCTGTTCAGAGCGCTGATCGCCAATTCGGGTGCGGTGTTGCGGCTGGCCATGCGTTCCAAGTTCACGATTGTCGACAGCATGATGCGGTCATGGCTCCAGTCACTGGGCCGTTGCAGCAGCATCGCTGTCGCCAGCACCACCCCGGCCATTGCAAGCGAGACGACTCCCCAGCCAAGCGAATTCGGGCCTTGGGGTTGCGCAGCTGTCACAGCAAGGATGCGCCGCTGCAAAGAGGCCCCGCGGCGGGTTTCACGGCGGTCGACCAGCGCCACTGCCGGGCTGCGGCGGGTGAACATCGCGGGGCTGCGGGCGGCATGGGCGCAGGCACGGATCAGGCATTCGCAATAGGCGCGGACATCAAAATCCGGCCGTGCCATCAGCGCCTGGTCGCAGGCGAACTCGCGCAACAGCCGCACTTCGCGCCGCCACAGGTAGAAGGCGGGGTTCCAGAACAACAGCGGTCGCAGCATCTCCAGCAGGAATTCGCATTCGATATCGCGCTGACGGAAATGCTGCAGCTCATGGGCAATGGTCAGGCGCAAGTCGCGGGGATCATTCAGCAGGGCAGCTGGCAGTACGACATATCGGCGGCTTAGCCCACGGGTGGAATAGGCCACCCGGACCGTATCTGAGACCATCAACTGCACCGACCCGATGCGTTTCCAGAGAAAGGCAGATGCAAGATTTTGGCGCAGGCGGAACACCGAAACAGCCACATGAGCCAGGCAGACTGCACCGCCTGTTGCAAAAGCGGCCGCAAGGGTCTGTGCCCAAAGCGGCTGCAACGTGGTCAGGCCGCGCACGGCGTCCTCGCGCAGGCCAAGCAGGGCTTCGAATTCACCCGCGCTCATATTCACATGGCCTTGTAGATACTGCGAGACCAGCATGTCGGAAAAATTCGGCGGATGGGCGATGACAAAATGGGTGAAAGCAAGGATCAGCACCGGGCAGGCGGCCAGAAGAACCGTCATTCCATTGAGCAGCCGCAGCTGCGGCTGGTAAGCGCGGCCCAGTTTGCTGCGTCCCAGCAGCCTGCGCGCGCCGATCCAAAGCGCGGCACCTGCCAGCAGCAGGATATTCAGATCAATATAGGCATTCAGCAGAACATCAGTTGGCATTGTCCCCCAGCCTTTCCTCCAAGAGCGCCCGCATCTCCTCGAGCATCTCGTCGGTCACATCCTCATCATCGACCAGCCGCGCCACCAAGGCGGCGGGCGCGCCGTTGAAAAGCTTGCTCGAAAGGTTTTTCAGAGATGTTTTCTGATACTCTGCCTTGGGAACGGCGGGACGGTACACCAGAGAGCGATCCCTGCGCTCACTGCTGAGAAAGCCCTTTTGTTCCATGATCTTGAGAACCGTGGCCACTGAGGTGTAGGCACGTTCCTGCGCCTTGTTCAGCTGCGCCAGGATATCGCGCACGGTGCCACCGCCCATGTCCCAGACAACGGTCATGAATTCCAGTTCGACTTCTGTCAGAAGGGAATTGTCCTGTTTTTTGCGCATCGCCTTGGCTGTCCGGCTCATAGGATTGTTCCAGTCATGCTAGGGGAAGCAGGCTTCCGTGAAAACTATTTTTTTAGATGATGCGTGGCGGCTGGGGTTTTGTTGTCAAAATGTGCGCTACCGCGCGAGTCCTTGCAGCAGGTTGCGGGGGGATATGTCATCTTGATTGTGGCGCTTCGGGTGGGTGTTTGAATTTTTGCTGAGATGGCCTTGAAGGGCAGAATTGCCTTCAAGGCCTGTTCGGATTTTGTTTTGGCGGGTCGCGTCAAGGGCAAGCCGCCTGCGGCGGGGCCGCTGGCCCCCTTGACCCGAAGGACAGTCAGACTTTCCAGAAGCAGAAGATGCCCCAGGCAATCGACAGGCCAAGCGGCCACCAGAGCGGCATCCCCACCAGGCCCAGCCAGGCCAGGAAGATGTAGGACGTACCCAGGAGGCTGATGAACAGCCGGTCGCCGCGGGTGGTGGTGAGGCCAAGCACGCCCTTGCGGACCGCGCCGCCGGGGTGGCGGATTTCGGCGATGATCAGCACACCGATAGCGCTGAAAATACCGATGAACACCAGGGCAGTGGGCCAGGTCCAGGCCATCCATGAAAGCATTTAAACCCTCCCCATCGCGAAACCTTTCGCGATGTAATTGCGGACAAACCAGATCACGATGGCGCCTGGAATGATGGTCAGAGTGCCTGCGGCTGCCAAGAGTCCAAGTTCATAGCCCGCGGAAGACGCGGTTTTGGTCATGGTGGCGGCAATCGGCTTGGCAGCGACAGCGGTCAGGGTCTTGGCCAGCAAGAGCTCCACCCAGGAGAACATGAAGCAAAAGAACGCCGCCACGCCCACGCCTGCCTTGATCGACGGCACAAAGATCGTCGCAAAGAAGCGCGGGAAAGAATAGCCGTCGACAAAGGCGGTTTCGTCCAGCTCCTTGGGCACGCCGCCCATGAAACCTTCGAGAATCCAGACCGCCAGCGGAATGTTGAACAGGCAATGCGCCAGGGCGACGGCGAGATGGGTATCGAACAGCTCCACTGCCGAGTAGAGCTGGAAGAACGGCAGCGCAAACACCGCAGCCGGGGCCATCCGGTTGGTCAACAGCCAGAAGAACAACTGTTTGTCGCCGAGAAATCGGTAGCGGCTAAAGGCATAAGCCGCCGGCAGCGCCACCGCCACCGAGATCACCGTGTTGATCGTCACATAGAGGATCGAGTTGATATAGCCCCAGTACCAGCTGGGATCGGTGAAGATGGTGGCGTAATTCTCCAGTGTGAAGCTCTGCGGGAACAGCGAGAAGCCCGACAGGATTTCATTGGTCGTCTTGAAGCTCATGGCCACCAGCCAGTAGATCGGTAGCATCAGGAACAGGATATAGACGATGGGGACGATGGACCGTTTCTGCATCTTGATCCCTCCCTTAGTTCAGGTCGTCTTTGGTCATCAGCGTGTAGAACAGCCAGCTGACCAACAGGGTGATTGCGAAATAGATGAGCGACATGGCGGCAGCGGGGCCAAGGTCGAATTGGCCAAGTGCGATTTTCACCAGGTCAATTGACAACAGCGTGGTGGAGTTGCCGGGGCCGCCACCGGTGAGCACGAAGGGCTCGGTGTAGATGTTGAAACTGTCCATAAAGCGCAGCAGGATGGCGATGGTCAGCACCGTCTTCATCTTGGGCAGCTGGATGAAGCGGAACACCGCCCAGTTGGAAGCACCATCGATCTTGGCCGCCTGGTAATAGGCGTCGGGGATCGACACCAGCCCCGCATAGGCCAGCAGTACCACCAGCGAAGTCCAGTGCCAGACGTCCATGGTGACAATGGTGACCCAGGCCGCAATGGGGTCCTGGGTCATGTCATAATTGATGCCCAGAACGTGGTTCAGAAAATAGCCCAAGAGGCCGATGTCGGGCAGGGTAAAGATGTTCCACATCGCGCCCACCACGTTCCACGGGATCAGCATCGGCAATGCCATCAGCACCAGGCACACCGGCACCCAGAAACCGCTGCGCGGCATCGACAGCGCAATGGCAATGCCCAGGGGCACTTCAATGATCAGGATCAGAAAGGTGAACAGGAACTGGCGACCAAGCGCTGCATGGAAGCGGTCAGACCGCAGGATTTGCTGGAACCAATCCAGCCCCTGCCAGAAGAACACGTTGTCGCCAAAGGTCTCTTGCACCGAATAATTGACCACCGTCATCATCGGAATAAGCGCGTTGAAGGCGACCAGCAGCAGCACTGGAAGCACAAAGAACCAGGCTTTCTGGTTTTCGGTTTTCATCAGGCCGCTCCTTGTTTGTCTGCAGCGGGGGCGGTGGCAATCCAGCCATCCACATAAAGCCGAGTCATGTCCTGGCGGAAGGCCAGATGCACGGAACTGCCTTTTGCCGGGGCGCCGCCTTCGGTGACGGCGTTGATACGGCAGCGGCCGGCCTCGCATTGGACAACCGTATGGCGGCCAACATCTGAGACCTTGGTGACTGTGGCGGGCACGCCGTGATCCGCCAAGGAGACGAATTCCGGACGGATGCCAATTTCGCTTTGGCCTCCAGCCTCACCCTGAATGGGGCCCTCCAGCGGAATGGCTTGGCCAGCAAAAACTGCGGCGCCGTGCTGCAGCGTGCAAGGTAGAATGTTCATGCCCGGCGAGCCGATGAAATGACCAACGAAGGTATGGGCGGGGCGTTCGAACAGTTCGACGGGCGTGCCGATCTGCACCACCTCGCCCAGCTGCATCACCACCACCTGTTCAGCGAAGGTGAGCGCTTCGGTCTGGTCGTGGGTGACGTAGATCATCGTCGCCTTCACACGCTGGTGCAGCTCTTTCAGCTTGCTCCGCAGTTTCCACTTCAGATGCGGATCGATCACAGTGAGCGGTTCGTCGAACATCACCACGTTCACGTCTTCGCGCACCAGCCCGCGGCCCATGGAGATCTTCTGCTTGTTGTCAGGCGACAGGCCGGCCGCCTTTTGGTCCAGCATATCTGTGACCTCGAGCATTTCGGCAATGGCCATCACCCGCTGGCGCACAGTTGCCTCATCCCGGCCGCGATTGCGCAGCGGGAAGGCCAGATTGTCGTAGACCGTCATGGTGTCGTAGATCACCGGGAACTGGAACACTTGGGCAATGTTGCGCTGATCCGGGGGCAAGGCGGTTACGTCCTGGCCGTCAAACAGGATCTTGCCCTCCGACGGCACCAGCAGGCCGGATATGATGTTCAAGAGGGTGGATTTGCCGCAGCCCGAGGGGCCGAGCAGCGCATAAGCGCCGCCATCGTTCCAATCCAGATCGATTTCCTGCAGCGCATAGTCCGAGTCGGATTTTGGCGTCGAAAGATAGCTGTGGCGCAGTTTTGAGAGTGTTATTTTAGCCATTGATGCCTCATGCCGCGCGGCTGCCGTCGGGGGCAAAGAAATATGCCTGCGCAGGGTCCATGTAAAAGTCGTGCAGCTCACCCACACGGTAGGGGTGGACGCCATGGGCCAGCGAGACCCAACTGCCGGTGTCCGATCCTGTGCCCATGTCGAAATGGGCCGAGCTTTCGGAGCCGGAGAGTTCGGTGACCTGAACCCGGCCCGACAGCTGCACTTTGGCGCTGTCGCGGGCGACGGGAAGCACGTGGTGGGGGCGGACCGCGATGGTGTAGCTGCCATCGCTGAGGGTCGCTGCACTGCCGCTCAGCTCCCAGGTGACGCCTGCGCCAAGGCGGGCCATGCTGCCCTGCTTGATGATCCTGGCGGTGTTGATCGGCGGGTCGGAGAACACCCGTGCCGCATCAATATTTCCGGGGTTGCGGTAGATCTCGGCGGTGGCGCCGAACTGAGTGACACGCCCGTCGCGCATCAGCGCAGTCTTGCCGCCCAGCAGCAGCGCCTCTTCCGGTTCGGAGGTGGCATAGACCACCACTGCGCCGCGGCCTGCGAACAGTTCGGGCAGCTGGTCGCGCAGTTCTTCGCGCAGCTTGTAGTCGAGATTGGCCAGCGGCTCATCCAGGAACACTGCGCGGCTTTCCTTGGCGATTGCGCGGGCCAGCGCGCAGCGCTGCTGCTGGCCGCCGGACAGCTCATGCGGGCGGCGGTGCAGCATCGGCTTCAGCTGCAGGATTGCGGCGGCTTCCTCGACACGGTCTGCGATTTCCGACTTCGCCATCCCGGCAACTTTCAGCGGCGAGGCGATGTTCTCGAAAACCGTCATATGCGGGTAGTTGATGAAGAACTGATGCACCAGGCTGATGTTGCGCTTCTGAGTGCTGAGACGGCTGACATCCACGCCATCCATCAGCACCTGGCCGCTGGCCATCGGGTCGAGGCCCGCCATCAGTTTGATCAGAGAAGTCTTGCCTGAGCCGGTGGCGCCCAGGAGGACGTTGAAGTGACCGGGTTCCAGCAGCAGCGAGGTTTCCTTGATGTGCTGAATGGCGCCGACGCGCTTGGTCACGTCTTTTAGTACGAGTGCCATCTTGCTTTGACTTTCCGGCAGGCGGCCTGTTTGTGCGCAGGGCAGGCGCACGCGGTATCTTGGGGGAAACGGCCCCGGATGACGGGAAAGAGTCTTCCGGGGCCCTGACAAGCCCGGCCAGATGATGGGGATCGCTGGCCGGACCGGGAGGAGTGGCTTACTGAGTTGCCCAGCGGGCCACCAGTTCGTCATAGTTGACGGTCTGGCCAGCGGGTTTCTCGTTCTCCAGCGGCGGCTTGGCGCCGCCATTGGCATACCACCATTCCGCGTCCTTTTCCTCGTTCAGGCGCGGGCCGCAGCCGCCATAGACGCCGGCCTGTTCATCTGCGCGCTGCATACGGGCCATGGTGATGTCCATTTCCTCAGCCAAGCGGTTCATCGCCTCCTGCGGAGTGAAGGCGCCGGAGTTGACGTCACCGATCTGCTGCCACCAGATCTGGGCCAGCTTCGGATAGTCAGGCACGTTCACGCCTGTCGGCGACCATGCCACGCGGTCGGGCGAGCGGTAGAACTCGACCAGGCCGCCCAGTTTCGGTGCGCGCTCAGAGAAGCTTTCGTGGTTGATCGAGCTGTCGCGGATGAAGGTCAGACCCACATGGGATTTCTTCACGTCCACGGTTTTCGACACAACGAACTGGGCATAAAGCCAGGCCGCCTGCGCGCGGTCGACGGGCGTGGATTTCAGGAATGTCCAGGAGCCCACGTCCTGATAGCCGACCTTCTGGCCTTTTTCCCAATAGGGGCCGTGCGGGCTGGGCGCCATCCGCCACAGCGGGGTGCCTTCGGCGTCGACAGTGTTGTTGCCTTCGGACTGCGGCTTGACCATGTCGGCGGTGAATGCAGTGTACCAGAAGATCTGCTGCGCCACGTTGCCCTGTGCCAGGGCCGGCAGCGATTGGTAGAAGTCATAGGATGCGGCACCCGGGGGGGCGTATTTGCGCAGCCATTCGTCCCATTTGCGGATCGCATAGACCGCCGCCGGACCGTTGGCAGCACCGCCGCGGCTGACGCTGGCGCCTTGCGGGTTGCAAGTGCCGGCTTCCATGCGGATGCCCCATTCATCGATCGGCACGCCGTTCGGCTCGCCTTTAGAGCCGGCGCCTGCCATCGACAGCCAGGCATCAGTCATCCGCCAGCCAAGATCCGGCGCACGCTTGCCGTAATCCATGTGGCCATAGATCGCGGTGCCGTCGATTTCCTTTACCTGCTCGCTGAAGAATTCGGCGATGTCCTCATAGGCGGACCAGTTGACCGGCACCCCCAGATCATAGCCGTATTTTTCCTTGAACGCGGCCTGCAGGTCTTCGCGGTCAAACCAGTCCTTGCGGAACCAGTAGAGGTTCGCGAACTGCTGGTCGGGCAGCTGGTACAGGTCGCCGTCCGGACCGGTGGTGAACTGGGTGCCCATAAAGTCACCCAGGTCGAGGCCCGGATTGGTCACATCCTTGAAGTCGCCTGCCATCATGTCGGTCAGGTTATAGGCCAGCTGCAGGCGCGAGTGGGTGCCGATCAGGTCGGAGTCATTGACGTAGCCGTCATAAAGGTTCCGCTTGGTCTGCATCTGAGTCTGCACGGCCTGAACCACTTCGCCCTCGCCGAGGATCTGATGGTTCACCTTGATGCCGGTGATCTCCTCAAACGCCTTGGTCAGCACTTCGGATTCATAGGAATGCGTCGGAATGCCTTCCGACAGCACGTTGATTTCCATGCCTTTGTAAGGTTCGGCGGCCTTGATGAACCACTGCATTTCCGAAAGCTGTTCATCTTTGGTCAGGACCGACGGCTGGAATTCTTCATCAATCCATTTTTTGGCCGCCATTTCGTCGGCATAGCCAATTGATCCCGCAACCACCGCGCAAACGGCTGCTGCGGAGAGAAGATACTTACGCATCTCTTCCTCCCTGAAAGTCTCTTGAGGCCAGCTGCGCATTGGCTGCACCTGACTGGCATAGAGCTTTCATAGGTTGGAATATGTTGTCAAACTAAAAATTTAGTAATGGATATGTAGTTGAAAAAATTGGTGTATTCAACGTGTTTGCGGGAGAATTGTCCGTTCAGAGGCCGTGCCGCAATGCAGCATTCCCGGTTGTGACGTGACGGAAAACTCTTCCCTGGCGGGATCGGAAAAAACAGTCGCCGTGCGCAGGCTTTGCGTCTAAGGAGGGCGGCATGACGCAGAATGACACTTTTGAGATTTTCCTGACCGCAGCGCCGGGACTGGAACAGGCGCTGCTGGCCGAGGCCAAGGAACTGGGCTTTGCCGCGCCCAAGGCGGTTCCTGGCGGGGTTACGGTGCAGGGGGGCTGGGTGGATGTCTGGCGGGCCAACCTGTCGGTGCGTGGCGCCGCACGGGTTCTGGCCAGGATTGGCGAATTCCGGGCCTTCCATCTGGCCCAGCTCGACAAGCGGTCGCGCAAGTTTCCCTGGGGTGACGTGCTGCGCCCGGATGTACCGGTAAAAGTGGAGGTTGCGACCAACAAGAAGTCCAAGATCTATCACGCCGGCGCCGCTGCCCAGCGGGTGGAAAAGGCAATTTCCGAAACCCTTGGCGCGCCGGTGACCAAAGACGCAGAGCTGACTGTGAAGCTTCGCATCGAAGACAATCTGTGCGTCTTCAGCGTCGACACTTCGGGCGAGGGGTTGCACAAGCGCGGCCATAAATCCGCGGTCGGCAAGGCGCCCATGCGCGAGAACCTGGCCGCCCTGTTCCTGCGCGAATGCGGGTTCGACGGCAGGGAGCCGGTCGTGGACCCGATGTGCGGCTCAGGTACTTTCGTGATCGAGGCCGCTGAGATCGCCAAGGCGCTGTTGCCGGGCCGTAGCCGACGCTTTGCGTTTGAAAATCTCGCCACGTTTGACGCGGCGGCATGGGAAGAACTGAAGCAGACGGGCGCAGTGCAGGAGACAGATCTTTTGTTCTATGGCTCCGACCGCAACACAGGCGCCGTGGAGATGTCCAGCGCCAATGCCGAACGTGCCAGCGTTGCGGATATCACCCAATTTACCCAGGCTGCCGTCAGCGATTTGCAGCGACCGGAGGGCCCGCCCGGTCTGGTGATCGTCAACCCGCCCTACGGCGCCCGGATCGGCAACAAGAAACTGCTCTATGCGCTTTATGGTGCTTTGGGGCAGGTGCTGATGGAACGGTTTTCCGGCTGGCGTGTGGGCATCGTCACCTCGGAAACCTCTCTGGCCAAAGCTACCAACCTGCCGTTTTTGCCCTTTGGCGCGCCAGTGGCCCATGGCGGGCTGAAAATCCGCCTGTTCAAAACGGACCCGCTGCCCTGAGGCGGCAGGTGCCGTCGGCGGCCCATGTGACGTGCCGTCCGGGTTTCCACGCGGTGTGATGCCTGGCTAACCTCTGTGGCGCGACAAAACAGGAGGGGAGATGCAGCAGGCTGAAGATTTCCGGGCTGAGAGCCGGGCCCTGGCAGCTATCCTTCAAGACTTGCCAGAGGCGGAGTTCCATTGCGAAACCCAGTTCAAAGGCTGGACGATTGATCATGTGCTGGGCCATTTGCATCTGTTCAACGCCGCGGCTCAGGCATCGCTGCAGGGCGCGGAGGCCTTTGATGCCTTCATGGCGCCCGTTCAGCGCGACATGCAGGCGGGGCGCTCGATACTGGCGTGTCAGTTTCCCTGGCTGAACGGTCTAAGCGGCCGGGCGTTGTTCGACGGCTGGTTGGCGGGAGCAGAACGCTGCGCCGATGCTTTTGCAGCGGCAGATCCCAAGGCACGCCTGAAATGGATCGGTCCGGACATGAGTGCGCTCAGCGCTATCACTGCGCGGCAGATGGAAACCTGGGCGCACGGTCAGGAAGTGTTTGATCTGCTGGCGGAAGAACGGCAGGAACAGGACCGTATCCGCAACATCGCGCACCTCGGGGTGGTGACCTATGGATGGAGTTTCCGCAACCGTGCACTGGAGGCGCCGGAGCCTGCGCCATTTGTTCAGTTGACCGCACCGTCCGGGGTGGTTTGGGAATGGAATGCGCCGCAGAGCGCGGTCTGCGTCAAAGGGCGGGCAGTGGAGTTTGCCCAGGTGGTCACCCAGGTGCGCAGCATCGACGACACCAGCCTGCAGGTTTCCGGCGCAGCTGCGGAAAGCTGGATGCGTATCGCCCAGTGCTTTGCCGGTCCGCCCGAAACACCGCCTGCCAAAGGGGCGCGCTTCAGGACTGACCCGGCAGATCAGTAGAACAGCAACAGGCAACGGACCGCAGTGCTGTGACCCAGGCTGTCAAAAAAAGCAGGGTACTGTCCTGGGAATTTGCAGACGCAGGCATACGCCGTCGGTCTTCCTAATGTGGCTCGCCGGTGTCAGGAGGCATTCGGATGCGGTGATCAGGCCGGGGACCAGGCCCTGCGCAGCCCTTCCAATGTCATGCGAAGCGGGTCTGCTGTCGTAACCGGCAGGCCTTGGGCCTCCAGCGCCGCGGCATACAGCGGTTGCAGCGGGGCTTCGGCCACCAATGCAAGGTTCTGTCCAAGCCAATAGGGGCGCGCTGCAGCCAGCTCTGCCCCCAGCAAGAGCCCCCAAAGCCGCCCGCGTGCGGTCTCTGCAGGGATCTGGCCAAGCGACACGCCAGCCTGGAGTGCTGCCAGTCGCCCGGCCAGCAACTCCGGTTTGGCAACGCTGTCTGCAGCGGCTTCCGCCAGCGCCGTCTTGCTGAAACCGCCGATGGCCTCCAGTAGCATCGGTTGGGCAATTGCTGCCGCCAACTGCCCGGTCAGCGCACTTTGAAAACTGACGGCTTCTTTGGCGCTGATTTGAACCCAATGGGTCACGGTGCTGCCCGGCAGGCAGACCACGCCATCCCAGTCCGGGTTCAGCTGCAGAAATCCGCGGAGCCGGGCAGTGGCCCCCAGGATCATCCCGACGGGCGCGGACTGGGCCAGCCCTGGCAGCGCATGAATGTTCAGGCCGCCCTGCGAAACTGGCGCCGGAGCCAGCCTTGCAGGGGCAGCCGGAACTTTCTGGAGCGGCGCCAAGGTGCTGCCGCCCAATAAAACCGGCTGCTGTTCGCCTGTCCGCAGCTGGCGCAGGCTTTCAGCCAGCGCAGCCGGGCTGTTGTCCGGCAGCTGCAGAACCTGTGCCGGAGTTGCGGCGCCGCCGGTCACACTCCATGCAGTCAGCATGTTTCCGTCCAGATTGGCGGCCAGCCAGCTGGTGCCGCTGTCAGGGGGCTGCATCATGCCCTCACTTTCCTTGCTATGGTGTTGGTCGGCTTATGGCGGTGTTTCGACCTTCGGGCAAGGGCGCGGCCTGTCTTCGTTCTGCGTTAAAGAGGGCAGGAGGTATGCCCCTGCCACGCTCTTTTATGGATCGGCGATGGTGCAGAAACGGTCTGCGATCCTGCCCGGCCCGCTGGGCAATGCGGATACAATGGTCTGGGCCACCATATGGCTAAGCGATTGCTGATTATGGGGAGTTGTCGGCGTTGTTGCACAAAGGCCGTAGAGGATTCACTTTGCGAATCCCGTAGGTTAGATCGGCGGCATGCCGAAGCCTGCCTCTTCCCGCTATCGAACAACGAACTGGTCCAACTATAACGCATCACTTCGAAAGCGCGGCTCTCTGCTGGTCTGGTTTGACCGCGACATGACCTGGTTCGCCGAGCGATGCGGCAAACGCGGACGACCGGAGACCTTCTCCGATGCGGCCATCCAGTTCTGCCTTAGTGTGAAGGTGTTGTTCGGCCTGCCATTGCGGCAAACGTCCGGTATGGTTGCGAGCCTGCTGAAGA
>NZ_JBNAFX010000054.1:0-17601 GCF_049800895.1 Leisingera sp. S232
CGAGATACTGCGCGCTTCGCAACGCTTCGGCAGGGCGCTGTGGAAACGATGGAGTGGTTATCACATCCGAAGTCGCGTGGAGGCCAAAATGCTATGCCTCAAGGCATTCGGCGAACGCATCATGGCGAGGGACCCAGACAGACAAACCGCCGAAATCCACATCCGCATCGCTCTCATGAACCGATTCTCGGCCCTCGGCACCGCCGAGATCGTGTGTGATGGATGAATCCGCCGCGGAAAGGGGAAGCTCGTCCTCAAAACGAGTTGCGCAACAACGCCCCCCCAAGCCGACTGGGCTGATAAATCGGATTCTGCAAATTTCAACAGACTCCCATGACCTCGTTATGGATTCATTTGCCGGTTCTGGAACAACAGGCCATGCGGTCCTCGATTTGAATAGACAGGATGGCGGCAATCGCAAATTCATATTGGTCGAGATGGATCAGAAGATCGCACCCCAGATCACTGCCGAGCGCCTTCGCCGTGTCATCAATGGCTATGACAAAGGTGGTGATCCGGAAAAGCCGGTTGAAGGTCTCGGTGGCGGTTTCCGCTACTGCCACCTTGGCACGCCGCTGTTCAACGAATTCGGTGATATCGACGAGGCTGTGATCTTCCCTGATCTGGCCGCACATGTGTTCTTTTCCGAAACTGGTGCTCCCCTGCCGAGGAAAGTGGATGGCTCCAGTTCCCTCATCGGACAAGACAAGAACAAGATTGTCTATCTGCTGTTCTCACCCGCCGAACAAGGGTTCCCCCGCGAAGCCGCAGGGAATGTTCTAACCCCGGATGCCCTGGCTGAACTTCCAGGAATGCCAGCAGGATTCGACGGTGAGCGTGTCGTCTACGCCGAAGGTTGCACGGTGTCATCGGAGCGTTTGAAAGCCGAGGGTATCATCTTCAAGCAAATCCCCTATCAGATAGAGGGGGCGTGATATGGCTGCTGTGAACTTCTACCTGAAAGAATACCAGCAAGCTGCTCTGGATCGTTTTCGTAGTTACCTACGGGACAGCACCAATGACGGTTGCAATGTCGCCTTCTACAAGGCCACGAACCTGCCTTACCGCGATGCGCCGGTGATCGCCCAGGGCACGCCCTATGTCTGTCTGCGCGTGCCCACCGGGGGTGGCAAAACCATCATGGCGGCGCACTCTGTCGGCATCGCCGCCCAGGAATACTTGCAGGCCGCAAATCCGATGGTTCTTTGGCTTGTGCCCTCAACCCCGATCCTGGAACAGACGGTCGCGGCCTTGAAGAACCCCGAACACCCATATCGGGTGGCTTTGGCCAAGGACTTTGGCCGCAATGTCTCGATCTTGACCAAGGCCGAGGCTCTGGCCATGTCTCGGGCGGATGCCGAAGGTGGGGCATGCATCATCGTGTCAACGATTCAGTCTTTCCGCCGGGAAAAGCCCAACGGGGACGCGGACACTGAAGGCTTGAAGGTCTATCAGGATGCAGGCGCATTGATGGATCATTTTTCTGGCCTCACAGAGGCGCAGGAAGCTGGTTTGGAGAAGGTCGAAGGCACAAATCGCCCCATCGCTTCTCTGGCGAACCTGCTGCGCCTTCACCGGCCCATGGTGATCGTGGATGAAGCCCACAATGCCCGCACGGCCTTGTCTTTCGACACGCTCGCCCGGTTCAGTCCCTCGCTGATCCTCGAACTGACCGCGACGCCGCAAACTGACCACAATCCGGCAAGGGACAAGCACGCATCCAACATCCTCTATTCCGTCTCAGCCGCCGAGCTGAAGGCAGAGCAGATGATCAAGATGCCGATCAAGCTGACCACCGACCGGGACTGGCGGAAAACGATAGGCGCAGCGCTTGATTGTCAGGCAGCGCTGGAGGAAGCCGCCAAGGCAGAAGAAGCCCAGACGGGTGAATACATTCGCCCGCTGATCCTGTTTCAGGCTCAAAGCGCGAAGAAAGATGATCCGTCCCGTTTGACCTACGAGGTGATCGAAAAATTCCTGATCGAGGACAAGGGAATCCCGAAGGACCAGATTGCGGTGCATTCTGGCCCTCGCAAGGATTTGGATGAACACGACATTCCCGATCCGGAATGCCGGGTGCGATACATCATCACCGTGCAAAAACTGAAAGAGGGCTGGGATTGCCCCTTCGCTTACGTCCTGTGTTCAGTAGCCGAGCAGGTATCATCCACCGCAATTGAGCAAATCCTGGGCAGGGTTCTGCGCATGCCCAAGGCCAGGCTCAAGAACCGCCCGGCACTCAACCAGGCCTACGCCTATGTTGCCTCTGCCAGTTTCGACAACACGGCCCAAATGCTCAAAGATGGCTTGGTGGAAGGTTCCGGCTTCAATAAGCTGGAAGCAGCCAATTTCATTGCCCCGCAAGGCGATATGGGATTTGAGGAGGCCGCGCATGAGTTCGAGCACAAGTCCGATCCTTTGCCGGAAGAAGACCTGCCGAGCGACACGGTGCAGGAGGCCATCGAGAAACTGCCCGCTTCGGTCAAACAGCGGCTGACCTACGACACGGAAAGCCGGTCTTTGGGCTACAAAGGCCCGATGACCAAGGAAAGCCGGAACCTGATCCAGCTTGCCTTCGCCAAGGCCCCGAAAGCGGCACCGGTGGTCGAACGCCTTTATGCAAAGTCCAACAATTTTCAGACTTCGGCGGCGGAAGACCAGGACAAACCTCCCTTCATCGTGCCTCTTCTGGGGTTCCGCAAGCAGGGAGAGTTGCAGCTATTCAGCAAGGAGCATTTTCTCGACCTGCCATGGCGACTCGACCAGTGCGACGCCTCTGATATCGCAAACCGCTTCAGGATCGTTGACGAAAGCCAGTCTGGCCAGATCGACATTTCTGAAGCCGGGAAAGTCGAGATCGACTTTGCTCGCCGTGTCCAGGGTGAACTTTCGGCAGTCATCCAGGAACCAGCTTGGACATTGCCAAGGCTGGCAAACTGGATCGACATGGGCATCAAACACCCGGATATCACCAAGCCGAGCGCGGTGGTGTTCATCAGGAATGCCCTGAACAAGCTCATCGAGGAAGGGTATGATTTGGATGTTCTGGCTCGCAACAAATACGACCTGCGCAAGGTCATGGCGGACCTCATTTCCGATCTGCGCGATAATCGGGAAAACGACAACTACGCTGCCCTCTTTGCCGCCCACGCTGATCAATTCGCCACCAGCGCCGAGCTGTCCATGATTTTTGATGAGCAGAGCTATGCCTTCAACCAGCCCTATGCCGGGGCCACCAAGTTCAACAAACACTATACCCCGTTGATTGGCGACCTGAAGGCTCAGGGCGAGGAGTTCGAGTGCGCGGTTCATCTGGACCGGATGGATGCCGTGAAATACTGGATCCGGAATGTCGATAGAAAGAAGTCGTCTTTCTGGCTTCAGATGCCACATGACAAATTCTATCCGGACTTCATGGCCATGCTTGAAGACGGGAGGATCTTGGCCGTCGAATACAAGGGCGGGCACCTTTATGAAGGAGAGCAAGCCAAGCGTCAGATTGGTGAAGCATGGGCCCAAGCCAGCAATGGGCAGTGCTTGTTCTGCATGCCGACTGAAAGAGGCTTCGACCTGATAGATCAGACGATTGCATGAGAGTAGGGGCGGGAGTTTCCCGCCCACTATCTAATTCAACAATCCATCTTCCTTCAGGCGATCATACGCAACTCGAATTGCGTCCTCACCGAAGGTGTTTCTTTTGTTTTCGTTCCAGCTCATCATCTGCTCGATGATCTTCTCGACCGGGTAGTGCCCTTCATGATGAGCCAGCCAATGAACTGACGACAGCAACTCCAGCCCATAAGGGCTCTCGTAGCCTTGAATGAGCTTGGTCAAGCGACCAATGACATCCTCGCTACCAGGATCGGCTTCACTCAGGAATTCATCAGCGACAGCGCAGCCACTGGGCGTGACATGAGCTTGGCGGTCTCCTGTCAGAAATCCGCTGATCATCCCATGATTCTCGAAGGCAACAAAAGCCTTCTTCAAGTTCTCGGAGTAAGGCCCATAAAGATTCCGGGCGAACTTCAGATTGAAGTCAACACCCAGAGCTTGAAGGAAATACGCGACCTTCTGCAACGAAACTCTGTCGAACGAACCGTCGAAAAATCTCTCAAGGTCGCTCAAGCCCCTCAAGAGCATCGCCCGCGCATATGTCATCGGCAGGTTGGAATGGACATGCTCAGGTTGATCCAAGGAATCTCTTGGAGGGAAAATCACGATTTCAACATCATCCAGGCCCGAAAGCTTCGAAAGAATTAGCGGCTTCACATCGGCCCAGTCGAGACCACCATTGCCGCATCCGAGAGGAGGAATCGCAATGGACTTGATACTGTGTGCAGTTATTTCTTCACGAAGAGCATCCAAGCCATCTTCTACATAGGAGATTTTTGACTTCGAACGCCAATGTGCTTTGGTTGGAAAGTTGACAAGATATCGGGGGCCTTCCGATGGAAAGAGTTCCTTCGTGTCGAAGATGAACATTCGACCCGGTGTCAGCTCTTTGTTCTCGCAAAGCTTTCTGTAAGCCTTAAAGTTTGCTGGCCAGCGCTTTTTGAACTCCAGTGCGACGCCCTTCCCCATCACGCCAACACAATTCACAGTGTTGACCAAAGCCTCGACCGGCTCGGAGAACAAATCACCGCGTTTGAATGTAATGGTCATCGAACAAAGCACCCTGGTTTTTCCAAGACAGGGATTCCCCATCCGGAGGCGTCTACATGCGCCTGAATTGTCCTCTTCATGCCATCCGAAGGCACAACAATGCAAGTTACTTGCTGAAGCGACACCGCGTCCTTCACCAAGAACTCAGCCATGCGCTGCTGTTTGCGGAGCTGGTATTTCGCAGGTGGGAACTTGTTGAAAAAGAACTTGCAAACACCATCGTATCCAATCTCCGGAATCCCGGGGGTAAGCGGGTAGTCATCAAACACACTCCACTGGACATGCGTTTCTAACTGGCCAATGTCGGCGCTGAGCGTCGGCAGAGGTGCCATGGAATTCAGAGGATAGTCACTGAAACAATATGGGGCACCTGCAGCTGGAAACCCATCCGTGCGGCAAACTATAAAGGCTCTATCGTCCAACTTGGACATACCCAATTTGACACCATTTGGGTCGATTACTTCCACGCTTTCTCGATGGATGGAGCAAGTGAACGATGTCAAAGGGGAGAAATAGAAAGCGACATAGTCATTAACTACACCACCGTATGGCAATGTGAATGCACCAGTGCCACGCAATCCAACCAAGCCGGGTAGGCTTGTTTGGTGACACCTTTGCGGCGCCCCATGATTCTTGGATCTGATTTCTCCATCCGCCAGGAATGTCGGGATGTCCCGGTAGTCAACTTGGCGAAATGCAAAACGATCAGGCATGAAAATGACTCACTTGTTTCAACCACCGAGACAACACACTGTTTTTCAGCCACCTTCAACCCAGAGTAATGGTCGCTGGTGTCTTTCTCAACCTCTTCGCAGACGATGGTCAGGCTGTTCTTCGAAACTGGACTTGGAATTACTCTGGCCCAAGCGAAGACTGTCAGTCTCGACCACCACACAATCCTGGAATAAGCTCTTTGCAGTCCCGGTGCAGTCCCGGGCAATCAACCGATGAGGTGCAATAACGGCCAAACTGCCAACGCACTGTTTTTTTTGATAAAAATGGTGCCCGGGGGCGGAATCGAACCACCGACACGAGGATTTTCAATCCACTGCTCTACCCCTGAGCTACCCGGGCACGGGAAGGCTTGTCGCCTTGGGTGGGGGCCTTCTATGCCGTGGGCGCGGCAGTGTCCAGAGGGTTTTTCAAAGAAAATCGCTAATGACGCGTTTGCTGTGATTTTTCTTCAGCCGCTTTGACATGTCTGGCTTCTTCCAGTGCGTTTTCAATATCTTCCGGGTTCTGGCTGGGGACTGCATAGGCACCGGTTAGCCATTTCCCGAGATCGATATCGGCACAGCGTTTGGAGCAGAACGGCCGGTAGCTTTTTTGCGACTTCCCGCTGCAGACCGGGCAACTCATTTCAGAAACTCCTGGAGCAGTGGGCGACCGCGTTTGCGCTGCAGTTCGTAGTGCCCAAGGTTGGTCCAGCCTGCCAGTATGGTTTCCTCGGAATCGGTCCGCAAAGCCGCCCGCAGTGCGGTTTCAAAGCCGCGCCGGTCCTTTTTCGGCATCGGTGCCAGGTCCAACACGATCTGGCCGCCCAGCCCCCGGACGCGCAGGGCGCGGGGCAGGGCTTTGGCGGCAGCCATGTTGGCCTTCAACCCAGCCGCCAGCGAGGTATCGGCACCAGTGTTCACATCCACCGCAACCAGAGCGCGGGTCAGCTCGATGAACATGAAGGCGCCGCCCGGAAGCGGTTCTCGGGTGCCGCGTGCAATGTCCAGTGCATCCAGAACGCCCAAGCGTTCAAACCCGCCGGCCTCGCGCTCGACATCCGCAGGTTCCACCCAGTCCCGCCAGGCCAACAGATGCGGTGTGTCGCCTTCGGCCAGAACTTCGGCCTCGGTGCCTTCGTCCTGCATCACCTGAGCCGCCATTGCGACCATTGCGGCGATGTCCTCGGCGATGTCTTCGCCGTCTGCACCGGCACAGGCTGATCGCAATATCAGACCGTAATCCATATCGCCCATTTCTTCATGTGCAATTTCCAGCAGCCGGTCGCGTTCATCCTCATCTCGGATGCTGCGTGAAATGTTCAGGCCGGGTGCCTCCGGCGTGACAATGGCATAGCGGCTCTTGAGCAAAAGCTTCTGGGTCACCGGGATGGCTTTGCCGGGTTCGGCATAGCCGGACACCTGCACCAGGATCATCTGTCCCGGCGTCAGCCCTTTGACCTGTCGCAGAAAGGCCGGGCCGTCCGGCGTGGTCAGAAACATGCCGCCTTGGCCTTTGACTGGCCGGTCGGCGCGGGCGCGGTAAATGGTGCCAGGGGCTGGAGCGTCGCTTTCGAAAAGGAAGTCCTCGAGCTTGCCATCCACCATCAGCGCTGCGGCTTCGCGGTCCTGGATGTGGTCGAGAATGATGGTGCGGCCCTTCATGCGGCGGCCTCCTGAAAGAGCGGCAGCCCGGCGGCGCGCAGCAAGTTTGCGGTTTCGGACAGCGGCAGGCCGACGATGCCGGTGAAAGAGCCGCTGATCCATGGAATAAAGGCGCCAGCGGGCCCCTGGATGGCATAGGCGCCGGCCTTGCCTTCCCAGTCGCCGGTGGCGAGATAGGCGTTCAGTTCTTCGTCAGAGAGGGGCTTCATCTTGACCTGGCTGACGACGTCTTTCTGCCAGACCCGATCCCCGCGGCGCACGGCAACAGCAGTGATCACCCGGTGGCGGCGACCTGAGAGCGCCAGCAGAAACTCCGCCGCCTCGCCCGCATCACGCGGTTTTCCCAGAATCCGTCGGCCAAGCGCCACTGTGGTATCCGCGCAGAGAACAACGTCATCTGGCCGGGCGGGAACGGCTTGGGTCTTTTCCCGCGTGACGCGTGTACAGTAGTCCCGCGGCAGCTCGCCTTTCAGTGGGGTTTCGTCAATCTCCGGCGGCCGCACCTCGTCCGGATGCACACCCAGCTGCGCCAGCAATTGCAGCCGCCGCGGGCTGCCGGATCCCAGGATAAATGCCATGCCGTGGCCCTCTTACCTCTTTGCACCTGTCATACGGCGAAAGCGGGCAGAGTGAAAAGAGCGGCCCGCCCCTTCATCTTTCCAGAAATACTCCCGCCGGAGGCAGCGGCCGCAGGGCCGCTTCAAAACAAAAGCCCGGCAGAGTGCCGGGCCTTGATATTTCTTCCAGATCAAACGCTTATTTAAAGCGGTAGTTGATCCGGCCCTTGGTCAGGTCATAGGGGGTCATTTCCACCTGGACCTTGTCGCCAGCCAGAACACGGATGCGGTTCTTGCGCATCTTGCCTGCCGTATGTGCGATGATCTCATGGCCGTTCTCAAGCTCGACCCGAAACGTCGCGTTAGGCAGGAGTTCCTTCACGACACCGGGAAATTCGAGCGTATCTTCCTTGGCCATGTTGTCTCCATCATTGGGTTAACCCGCAAACTGCGGGACGTGCGCTTAAATGGGGTCATTTTCCCAATAATTCAAGGGCTCAATCAGCAAAGTACGGCCTTTGTGACCGATTTCACCCGCGGCGTTTGCTCCTCCCAGTGCAGACGGTTCAGAACCCCGCCGTCGGACCGCACGTGGGCGATCGTGTCCAGGTCCGCTTCGCCATAGGTCCAGCCCGGTTGGTTCAGCACTCCTTCGGCCAGAACACCGGTTCCGGGGAAGCCCTTGTCTGGTGGGCCGAAAATGCCGCTGGTGCCGGTGTTTATGTCCACGGCTTCCGACCAGTCATTGGTCCCGATAACAGAGGCCATGGCGGTCACACATTGGTTTTCCAGCGCCCGCGACATTGCACCGATGCGCACCCGCCAGTAGCCAGCCAGTGCCTCGGTGCAGGAGGGGACGAGAATCACATCCGTCTCCGCCAGCGCGCGGCCCAAGAGAGGGAACTCGCTGTCATAACAGATCAGCACCCCGATTCTTCCCAAAGAGGTATCGAAGATCTTGAGCGGCCCGCCGCCCATGATCCCCCAATCCTCGCGTTCGAACCGGGTCATGATCTGTTTGTCCTGGTGGTCCCGCTGGCCTGCTGGCGCATATAGCTCAGCCCGGTTCACCGGTCGGCTCAGCCCGCTGTTTACCGGGGCAGAGGCGCCCAGGATATGCACACCGTATTCAGCGGCCAGTCTGAGATGCAGTGCCGCCGCATCTTCCATCTTCTCCGACACCGAATGGATCGACTGCTCCAGATCGCCGGCCACTGCAGCGCCATCCAGCGTCGACAGCTCCATCGCGCCGTATTCGGGAAACACCAGCAGTTCCGCACCATTGCCGGCTGCCTCAGAGACCCAGGCGGCCAGCTTGTCCTCATATTGTGCCCAGCTGTCGAGCCAGTCGAGCGGATAGGCGGCGGTGGCGATTTTCATGCGATCTCTCCGGCCGTCAGTAGCGGCATTCCAGTGCGGTCACCCTGCAGGATTGCCCGGCATTGCGGCCCTGTGCAAGGTCGTGCAGCAATCCGTCTTCATCTGCCGCCGGGCATGCCGGAAAAACCTCAAACAAGATGAACATTTTTGCAACGAAATCAGTCATGGGCTGCGTTTCAGTCTGGTGCTGCCCGGCAATTTGACCATTTTCACGGCCAGCATATCATGTGATTTCATGGAAAAGGACCACTCTCTTGGCGACTAAACTTGATGACAAGAACCTGAAGGGCGTTCTTGCCGACATTTCCAAAAAAGGCTTCCGCACCAAATTCTGGCGCGAGTACCGTTCCAGCGCCTGCAAGGGCAGCGGCGTGGGCAAATACATGGACCTGCTGGAGAATCTGGGGGTGCCACCGTCCGGTGATCCGGCCAAGGCGGACTTGGACAATATGGGGGAAATCGTTCAGGCCTTCAGCATGCTGGCCAACGCAATGCTCAAGGCGCGCGGCAAATGCGGCAAGCTGCAGTCTCATAGCAAGGAGATGTGTCTCGCCTATGGCAAATTGATCGAGAAACACGAGACCGCTGCCGCCGAGCTGGCCCGCAACGCGGATAAGATCAGGCAAAAGCAGATGGCGCAGCAGCTGAAGGTTGAGAAGGAAAATGAAGAGACCGACAGGCACCTGGCCAAACTGAAGAAAGAGCACGAGGCCAACCGCAAACTGTTCATCAAAGAAATTCAGTCTGCCGAGGATCGTGCCAGGAAAATCGAAGCCGCCTGCCTCGACATCTCCAAGGATGTGAATGCGGCTCTGGACAAGCTGGAAGCGATCAAAAAGGCGTGGAAGACAGCCTATAACAAGGAAGGTTCGGATCGCCCCAAGATCGAAGCGCAGGCTGACAGCGGACTTCGGGATCTGACAAAGGCCTTCAAGATCGACGCGCATGCAAAAAACGTGAAAGGCGCCCTGCCCAAACTGCTCAAGGAGCTGATTGAGAATTTCAAGCAGTTCAAGCAGGAAGACTACAACAAGAAGGAATATGTTGCGGCCGGTAGGGCGGTAACAGCAGCCAAGCGCACCTTCGACGATGCCCGCGATTCCGTGAAGCTCTATGCCACGCAGCAGAAAATCGCGCTGGAGGAAGTCCAGGCCGCCCGCCCGGAAGGCGTTTGATCATCCAAACAAGAGGCGCCTGTCGGTGCCTCTTTTTCTTTACAGGTCGCGGATCCAGAACTGCAGCGGTTTTTCTGTCTCTTCCGCCTGATCCACGTCTTTCCAAGAGAACTGCGCGATAGCCCCCTCCAGCGGTTCATAGCCACGCTTGCGCCAGAAGGGATCCAGCGGCGCGTAGGTGTCCGGGCGCAGCGGATGATCCATCGGGCGCTGGACACCGCAAAAAGCAGTTTTGCTGAACTCATGTTTGCGGGCATGGGCTTCGCGGGCATCAAAGAAGCCGTGACCAACGCCATACCCGCGGTATTCCGGCAGCAGAACGGATTCAGCACAGTAGAAAACCTGGGCCAGATCGATGCCGGTGCCGTCAAAGGCGGCAGCGAAGTCATCGGCGTGATCAGCCAGTGGCGCCCCCGTAGAGGCGCCGACCAATGTGTCTCCATCAAAAGCGCCGACTACAACAGCCCGCTCGCTGTCACGGTAGCTTTGCAAGTAGGCCCGTTCATAAGCCGGGTCGCCGTCATAAAGATACGGCCAAGCCCGGAACACAGCAATGCGCAGGCGCGCCACGTCGTCCAGCGTTGCCTCAAGTGCCGCGCCGGTCATGGCTTCCACCCGGATTGCCATTACCTGGAAACCTGGGCGATCCAGTCCGCCAGATTGTAATAGGTGGTAACCCGTGAAATCTTGCCGTCCTTCAATTCAAAGAACGACCCCGCGGGCAGGCGGTAGGTCTGGCCCTTGGCCTCGGGCAGCCCTTCATCCGTTTGCAGGTAGGTGCCATTGACGATGTATTCCGCCGCCGCGCGGCTGCCGCCCTCTGCGGAGAAGATCACCATATCGGTCAGCTCTTCCTTGTAGCAGCGGTCCATATAGCCGCAGAATTCGGCAAATTTCTCTTTGCCCACGCGGATCTGCCCCTCGTTTACGTGATGAGCAATCTGTTCATCCAGGCAGTCCAGCATGGTGTCTGTGTCGCCGGCATTAAAGGCCGCGAAATAGCGTGCGATGATGTCGGTCATGTTCTCTCCGTCGGTTCGCCCCAGCGGTTTTTCAGGTGCTGGATGATTTGATCCCGTGTTTGACGGTAGGTGTTTAGCTTGGCGTCCCGTGTCTCGCCGAGCCCGGTAGGGTCCATAATTGGCCAATATTCGACATCGAGGTGGAAAAAACGGGTGAGTTCAAGTGCCCGACGCTGGCTGGCCGGTGACAATGCCACTACCAGATCAAAGGACGACAGGTCATCGCCCCAACGCTCCATCTCGTCAAAGGAACGCGACCGGTGGCGCGACAGCTCCACATCCATTTCCTGGCAGACCGCGATCGAAAACCCGTCGATTTCCATGTCGTTCTTGACACCGGCCGATTGCACATAGGTGCCGGTGCCATAGAATTTTTTCATGATGCCCTCTGCCATCGGAGAGCGGACCGAATTGTGGTCGCAACAGAACAGAACGGACTGCGGCAGCTCCTCCACGCGTCAGCCTCCGAAATGCAATACGCAGATGAGCGTGAACAGGCGCCGGGCGGTATCGGTGTCAACCTCCGCCTTGCCCTCCAGCCGTTCCTGCAAAACCCGGCTGCCTTCATTGTGTATCCCGCGCCGGGCCATATCGATGGTCTCGATCTGGCTGGGCGGCAGGGTCTTCACGGCACTGAAGTAGCTCTCGCAAATTTGGTAGTAATCCTTGACCACCTGCCGGAACGGCGACAGCGACAGATGGAACTCCGCGGCCTTTTCGCCGCCTTCGGTGTTGATGTCGAAGACCAACCGCTTGTCGCGGATTGCCAGCCCAAGATGATAGGGGCCGGTGGGCACATCGCGGTCTTCCCGTTGTGGCAGCGCAAAGCTGTTCTCCTCGATCAGATCATAGATCGCCACCTTGCGCTCCTGCTCGATTTCCGGCGTCGGCGGCGGCAGGTTGCGGTCGTCCAGTTCAATTTGGCTGATGCGGCTCATGGGTCTTTGTCTCTGATATGCGCAGGGCGTCCGGCCATGAGTATCGCACCGCCGTGCCCGGGGCAATGCAGCAGCGGGCGTCAAACTTCTGCCCGTTTGCGGCAGTGCTTGACAGGCTACGCCTCCATAACCAGCCTGCCGCCAGCAGGAGGCGCCGAAATGACAGGGCTTGAACAGTTTTCCCTCCAGGGCCGCCGTGCTCTGGTCACCGGCTCAACAGACGGTCTCGGCCTTGCCGCTGCCCGTCTGCTGGCAGAGGCCGGGGCTGAGGTCTGGATCAACGGACGCAGCAGGGAGCGGGTGGAACAGGCGCTGGCGCAAATGCCCGGCATTGCCCGTCCTTTGGTCATGGATGTTGCGGATGAAGCTGCAGTTACAAGGTCGATGACGGAGATTGCAGGCGCAGGCGGACTCGATATCCTGATCAACAACGTCGGCCAGCGCGACCGTCGCAGCCTGCCGGAATTCACCCGCTCCGATCTGCAATCGCTTTGGGAGGTCGACCTGGTCTCGCCTTTCCGGCTGTCACAATTGGCCGCCGCGCAGATGGTCCCCAAAGGCTGGGGGCGCATTATCAACATCTCGTCAATTGCCGGCCTGGTCGCACAATCGGGCGATGCGGCCTACACCACCGCCAAGGCTGGTATCAATGGCATGACCAAAGCGCTGGCGGCCGAGTTGGGGCCGCTGGGGATCACTGTCAACGCCGTTGCTCCCGGATTCTTCAAAACGGCTCCCAACTTGGCAGCAGCCGCGGATCCGGCAGTTGCAGAAAAACTCAAACACACCACTGCGCTGGGCCGCTGGGGAGAGCCAGAGGAGCTTGCGCCCGCCCTCCTGTTCCTGGCCTCGCCAGCCGCGTCCTATATCACCGGGCAGGTGTTGGCGGTGGATGGCGGCTACACTGCGCATTACTGAACTTCCGCAGCTTCTTTCTGGGGTGAAATACCCCGGGGTGAATGCGCGGCACGCGCAGAGGGGCAGCGCCCCTCCGCCCTTCTACCCGTTCAGGGCCTCCAGCCGGGCAGTCACGGACAGCCCGTGTGCTTCCAGGCTTTCGCTCTTTGCCAGCACCTCTGCCGCCGGGCCGATGGCGCGCAGCGAGTCCGGGGTCATATGGCTCAGCGTTGTACGCTTGAGGAAATCCATCACCGACAGGCCGGAGGAGAACCGAGCAGAGCGCGCTGTCGGCAGCACGTGATTCGGGCCGCCGACATAGTCGCCGATTGCCTCAGGTGTGTACTGGCCCAGGAATATGGCGCCGGCATGGACGGTCTTTTCGCTCAGAGCAACTGGGTCGGCAACGCAGAGCTCCAGGTGCTCAGGGGCAATGCGGTTTGACAGCGCCGCAGCCTCATCCAGATCCCGCACGGTGATCACCGCGCCGAAATCTCGCCAGGACCTCCCTGCAATGGCGCGGCGTTCCAGTGTTTCCAGGCGTTTGTCCACGGCTGCAGCCACTGCGCGGCCAAACGCCTCATCATCGGTGATCAGGATCGATTGGGCGCTTTCGTCATGCTCAGCCTGGCTCATCAGGTCCAAGGCGATCCAATCCGGATTATTGTCCTTGTCCGCTATCACCAGAATTTCCGAGGGTCCGGCAATCATGTCGATCCCGACTTTCCCGAAAACCCGCCGCTTGGCCGCTGCAACAAAAGCATTGCCCGGGCCTGTGATCTTATCCACTGGCGCAATGCTGTCAGTGCCATAGGCCAGCGCGGCAACAGCCTGCGCCCCGCCGACGCGGTAGATCTCATCAACGCCTGAGATCCGGGCTGCCAGCAGCACCAGCGGATTGATCTGCCCGTCCGGGGTTGGCACCGTGACCGCCAGCCGCGCCACCCCCGCCACCTTGGCAGGAATGGCGTTCATCAGCACTGAAGACGGATAAGAAGCCAGGCCGCCCGGCACATACAGCCCCGCCGCCGAGACCGCAGACCAGCGCCAGCCCAGCGTGGCGCCGCTTTCGTCCGTCCACTGGGCATCCTCCGGCATCTGGCGCGCATGATACGCCCGGATCCGCTCTGCCGCCAGTTCAAGCGCCGCGCGCTCCTGCGCCGGAACGCTGGCAATGGCCTTATCTGTCTCGGCGTCTGATATGCGCAGCTGTGCTGCTTCCAGTTCCAGCCGGTCGAATTTCGCTGTCAGCTCCACCAGCGCTGCGTCGCCGCGGGCGCGGACATCGGCGATGATCTCTGCCACGATGGCGTCCACATCCGGGCTGTCCTCGCGCTTGGCGCCCAGGAGCGCAGCAAAGGACTGTTCAAAACCGGACTCAGAAGTGTTCAGAAACTGCGGCATCGGGTTCTCCTTTGGCCCCCGCATATCCGCATGCAGGCAGAGCCTCAAGATTTATGCGTGACGGCGGTGCAATTGGACGCAAGCAGAAGGGGGCGCCGCCGCAGGTTGGAGCGGCAGCGGGGCGCTGCCCCTTTTGGCCTGCGGCCAATTCACCCCGGGGTATTTTGGACCAGAAAGAAGCGGCAGATCAGCGTAAGGTTTTGCGCATCGTCCTGCAGGAGGTGCCGCAGCAATTGCTGTCCGTGCGGATTTCTTGCCAGCCGTGATTGCGGTAGAACGCCAGCGCGGTGCGGGTGGCGCTGAGGCGGCCCTCTGCATGGCCATCGCGCAGCAGTTCGGCTTCCAGATGTGCCAGCAGGGCAGTCCCGGCGCCTTGGCCAGCTGCGGCAGGCGCTATGTAAAGCAGGGATATGCTGCCGTCGGGGGCCAGACCGCCCACGCCTGCCGCTTCATTGTTCTGTTCCGCCAGCCAGTAGCGCCCGGGGCCGCCGATCCAGTCGCGGATCTGCTCCGGAGTCTTGTTGGCAGTCCAATCCGCGATCCGGCCGGCGTCGTTGCCGTGATCTGCTTTGCATAGGTCGCGGATTGAGCTGATTAGAACCCGGCTCATGGAAAAGACGTCGAAAACCGTGGCGCGGCGGATGCTCAGCGGGGCCGCCGGAGCCGCGAAGGCCTGGGAAATGCCGCGCTTGTTCTGCATCCTTTAGGCGCTGTGGTCCGGCGCCAGGCCAGAGGGAGCCTGGTAGGGACGGGTGACATCACGCAGGGAAACGTCCAGCGCCTCCACTGGCAGGCGCAAGGCCCCGTCGCCTGCCAGGGTAAGCAGCACATGGCCAGCACCGTCTTCGCCGGGCTCGAATGTGATGGAGAGCAGTGACAGGATCAGATCCTTGTCCTTGCGGTCCACACCTTGCGAGGACACGCCGAGCACATTGTCCACCACCAGAAGAGACTGCACCCGTTCATAGGCGCGGCCGCGGCGTTCCGCTGCATCGCGGTCTTCCCAGCGGAACCGGTTCACCAGCAGCGCAAAGCGGCGTTCATGAGCGCGCCAGCTCATTTCGGTCACCGGGAACACCGAATCTTGCAGCAGTGAAGACAGAACCTTGAGGTCCTCCGTCTCCAGCGCGCCCAGGTTCAGAGGCGCCTCGCGTCCGTCTTCAAAGCTTGCGTCGGTCATGACTGTTCCTTGATCCGCTCAATTCTTGCGCCGACACCGGAGAGCTTGCGCACCACATGCTCATAACCGCGATCCAGGTGATAGACCCGGCTGACGCGGGTTTCGCCTTCTGCCGCCATGCCAGCCAGAATCAGCGAGACAGAGGCGCGCAGGTCAGTGGCCATGACGGGTGCGCCTTTCAGCCGCTCGACTCCGGTCACGGTTGCAGTGCCACCATGTACTTCGATCTGGGCACCCATGCGGACCAGTTCCGGCGCGTGCATGAACCGGTTTTCAAAGATCTTTTCTTCCAGAACCGAAGTGCCCTCGGCCGTGCACATCAATGCCATCATCTGTGCCTGCAGGTCCGTAGGAAAACCGGGGAAAGGTTCGGTGACCACATCCACGGCGCGGACCCGGCCGTTTTTACGGCTGACTGTGAGGCTGTTTTTACCTTCAGAAATTTCGATGCCGGCCGTCTCCAGCTTGGCACAGAAGCTTTCCAGCAGGCTGCGGCGGCCGCCCAGCAGTTCCACCTCGCCGCCGCAGATCGCAGGCACCAGCATGTAAGTGCCCAATTCGATCCGGTCGGTCACCACTTGATGTGTGGCGCCATGCAGGCGGTCGACGCCCTGAATAGTGATGTCGGGAGAGCCGTCACCATCGATCTGCGCACCCATCTTGCGCAGGCAGTCCGCCAGATCGACGATCTCTGGCTCGCGTGCCGCGTTCTTGATGACAGTGGTGCCTTTGGCGAGCGTGGCCGCCATCATGATGTTCTCGGTTGCTCCGACAGAGGCAAAGCTCAGCTCCACCACTGCGCCCTTCAGACCGCCCGGCGCCTTGGCATGGAGATAGCCGTCCTTCAGTTCGATCTCGGCCCCAAGTGCCTCCAGCCCATGGATATGCAGGTCCATCGGCCGCGCTCCGATCGCGCAGCCACCGGGCAGCGACACCACCGCCTGACCCAGCCGCGCCAGCATCGGGCCCAGCACCAGGTTAGAGGCGCGCATCTTGCGTACGATGTCATAATCAGCGACGTGGCTGGTCAGGTCATGGCTCGACATCGCCAGGACTTGCCCGTCCTGCAGGCTGGACACTTCGGCCCCCAGCGACTGCAGCAGCGTGGTCATGGTCTTGATGTCGCTCAGACGCGGCGCATTGGTCAGCGTCAGCGGCTCCTCGCTGAGCAGCGTCGCTGGCATCAGGGTGAGGCAGGCGTTTTTGGCGCCAGCAATCGGGATCTGCCCGTTCAGCGGGCCGTTGCCCGTTACCAAAATCGAATCCATTTAACCTTACTCTCCGCTTTTGCCCGTTTCCTGGTCCTGCTTATCCGCTCGCGCCTTGGCCTGGGCCTTGCGCCGGGCCATGTTTGCCTTGAGCGCCGCCTTCAGCCGATCTTCGCGCGAAGCTGCGGAACCGTCGTTTTTTGGTGATTTCTTCTCTGCCATAAGACTTCTGTAACTTAGTGCGAAAAAACCGTCCAGAATGCTCTTGCACGCCTTCGCGTTTATGCCTAAAAGCCCCCTCACCGGCGCTGCTGTAGCTCAGAGGTAGAGCACTCCCTTGGTAAGGGAGAGGTCGAGAGTTCAATTCTCTCCAGCAGCACCATTTTGCAATTTCATCATGTTTTGACCTCCTAACACATTGAATGGCATTGAAAATTTGGTGTTCAAAAAGCCGTTGTCGCGGCTGTAGTGAACAGGCTCCGTAAACACCAAACGAAGCACGATTTTTCTCAACTCGAACCGGCGTTGTTGCGCAACTCGTTTTGAGGACGAGCTTCCCCTTTCCGCGGCGGATTCATCCATCACACACGATCTCGGCGGTGCCGAGGGCCGAGAATCGGTTCATGAGAGCGATGCGGATGTGGATTTCGGCGGTTTGTCTGTCTGGGTCCCTCGCCATGATGCGTTCGCCGAATGCCTTGAGGCATAGCATTTTGGCCTCCACGCGACTTCGGATGTGATAACCACTCCATCGTTTCCACAGCGCCCTGCCGAAGCGTTGCGAAGCGCGCAGTATCTCG
>NZ_JBNAFX010000055.1:0-15827 GCF_049800895.1 Leisingera sp. S232
TGTTCAGTCCCGGCATCTGGTGGATCGGATCGATGATGAAACGATCTGGCTCTGAAGTCCAGATTTTGCAGATGTATTCGTAGGGCGTGAGGCCGCTGAGAGTTTTGAGTCTGCGGGCAAAGTTGTAGGCAGCCATGAAGTCGCCGAGATGTGTTCGTAACTGATCGTGGCTTTCGTAGTGGTATCGCTTCACTGTCGCCTCTTTGATCGTGCGGTTCATCCGCTCGACTTGGCCATTGGTCCACGGATGGTTCGGTTTGGTCAGGCGATGCTCGATCCCGTTGGCCTCACAGATCATGTCGAAGCGCATCTGCCGGGAGTATACTCTGTTCCGGTTTCGTGGCTGTTCGGCGAACTGGATACCGTTATCGGTCAGGATCGTATGGATGCGATAAGGGACCGCCTTGAGCAAATGTTCGAGGAATTCCCAGGCGGTCTTGCGATCTGCCTTGTCGACGAGGTGGGTGACTGCAAACTTGCTGGTCCGGTCAATGCCAACGAAAAGATACAGCTTGCCCTCCGCAGTCTGCACCTCGGCAATATCGATATGAAAAAAGCCGATGGGGTAGCGCTTGAACCTCTGCCGCTTAGGCTTGTCGCCCCCGACATCCGGCAAGCGCGAGATGCCATGCCGCTGAAGGCACCGATGCAGCGCTGACCGCGTCAGATGCGGGATCGAGGGCTGGAGCGCATAGAGGCAATCATCCAACGGCAGTAGCGTATGCCGCCGAAATGCGACGATCATGGCCTCCTCGGCTTGACTGAGAATGGTTGAGCGAGGCTCTTTCGGCCCTGTTTTGCGATCCTCAACGGTCTCGCGCTTTCGCCACTTGGCAACAGTCTTCGGGTTGATCCCGAGTTCCTTGCTCAGCGCCGCGATCGAAGCTTGCGATCGCTGTATTGCTGCTCTGACAGCGTGCGTGGTCGTGGCGCTCCCGTGACGAACTTGTCCCATAGTGCTTCCTTCCATTCCAAAGAACAGATCGCACCATCAAACCATGGGATCAAACACCTAACTGTCTGGCAAATGGGTAACTGCGCCTTCAGCAAGAGACAGTAGAAATCCGCGCGGGGCGCGCGGATTGCATATCCCAGGAGTCGTGGCAGGGCATCGACGGGCTGCGCCCGCTCCACCCTGCCCCGGCATTTTCCGTTTGATTGGTCCGCCTGCCATCCGGAAGACACGAGGTCTTCCGAAGTGAAAATCAGGGAAGGCTTCGCCACTGGCGGAACAGGAGGCGCGAGCGGGGATGTTGGAGACACGAAAAAGGAAAGGTTCTGTCGAAAATGGCAAAACTATGTGTCGCCCGACAGTAGGGTAGTGGCGGACCGAGGAGGATTCGAACCCCCGACCCCTTGATTCGTAGTCAAGTACTCTATCCAGCTGAGCTATCGGTCCACTGCGGCGGGGTTTACTTATACCGCTGGGGAGTCGCAACCCCAAAAACAAAAATAGTGCCGCGCCGCTGTCGCTTTCCGGCGCAACAGCCGCCGATGCCGGCTACAGCGCGCCGTCGCCCTTGGGCAGGCGGATCTCGAACACGGTGCCCTGGGCGCCGGTTTCCTTCAACGTCACACTTCCACCATGGCCGCGGGCCAGCTCGCCAGCAATCGCCAGCCCCAGCCCCGTGCCGCCCTTGCGGATGCCGCCCTGAAACGGGGTGAACAGATTGTCCTGTGCCTTTTGCGGCAGGCCCGGCCCGGTGTCGGCGACTGTGATGTACCAGGCATCAGCTTCTTCCTGCGCATCCACCGTGACCTGCCCTGGCCTGGCAGTGGCGGCAATCGCCTGGCGAGCATTGCGCACCAGGTTCAGCACGATGCGAAACAGCTGCTCCGGATCGGCGCGCAGCATCATCGGCTTGGGCACCGCGTTGATGATCTTTACCAAATCGCTGTCCGCGGCCAGCAATTCGCTTTCGGCAATATCGGCTGCGATCTCATGCAGGCAGATCACACCAAATGTGGGCGACGGCTCCTCTGCCTTGCCGAAAGCCAGGGTGCCTTCGCACAGTGACACCGCGCGGGTGATCGAATTCACCAGCTTTGGTGCCAACCGGCGCACCAGCGGGTCTTCGCTCATCTCGATGCGATCGGTGAACAGCTGGGCCGAGGTCAAAATATTGCGCAGATCATGGCTGACCTTGGCCACCGCACCGCCCAGCTGCGCCAGCCGCTCCCGCTGCTTCAGCGCCTGGGTCAGTTCGGTCTGCAACTGCATCAGCGCCTCTTCCGCCTCGCGCAGTTCTACCACGCTGGAGCTGGGCTGGATGATGCCACGCCCGTCCTCCGGGGCCGCCGCGTAGCGCTGCATATAGCCGGCCACACCCTTGATCGGCTTCACCAGCACGATGCGCACCGCAATGAACAGCAGCACCGCCGTAAAGACCGAAATCACCGCCGACAGGATCAGGATCCGCACCCCGTAGTCGATCATGGCGGCCCGCAAGGGCGCGGTCTCTATTGTCACCTCGATCAGCAACCCCGCCTCGCGCACCGGCGCACCGATGACCCGGATAATTTCATTCTCCGGCCGCACCAGCCGGGCCATGGCATCCATGATCAGCATCATGGCGCCGGCCATGCGCAGGTCGTAGGTGGCGGTGATCTGCTGTGGTATGGGCGAGGCCAGCATCAGCTGACGGATCTCGTCGCGGCGCAGCACCACATTGTAGACCCCCGCATTTTCCAGCAGCTCCGCTTCCAGCTCGGTCTCCAGCATGTCGTCTGCCAGCAGCGCCAGAGAGGCAATCTGCGCCCGCTCGAGCCGGTCCGCCAGATAATCTTCACGGAACCGCGCAATCGACGGCACAAAGATCAGCACCTCGGCCAGCATCACGAAGACCGTGGTCAGGATCAGGAATCTGCCCGAGAGCGTATTGAGCATTAGGCCGCCTTCAATTCATGAAATCCAGCGCTGAACAAAGCGCACTGCGCGTTTAACAAAACCACTGTCGAACAGCCGCGGGGAAAAATAAGCGCCCGCCGCCCGCTTGTTAATTTCGCCGATGCTGGGGTAAGGCGCAACCATTGCCGCAATCTGCCCCATTTTCAGCCGGTTGGCGATGGCCATCGACCACAGGCCGATCAGCTCTCCCGCCTGATGGCCGGCAATCGTCACGCCAACAGGGCGGCCCTTGAAAACCATGACTTTGATGAAGCCTCTGGTCTTGCGCTCGGCAATGGCACGGTCGTTGTGATGGAAATCAAATCGCGCCACCTCCAGCTTGACGCCGTAAATGTCACGTGCCTGCGCTTCTGTCAGCCCCACCTGTGCCAGTTCCGGATCGGTATAGGTCGCCCAGGGGATATGGCTGGTCCTGGCTTTGGACGGCAGGCCGAACAGCGCGGATCGGATTATGATGCCCGCGTGATACCCCGCCACATGGGTGAACTGCAGCCCGCCGGCCACATCGCCGATGGCGTATACTTTTTTGTTGCTGGTCAGCAGGCTCTCATCCACCTTGATGCCATTGCCCTGGGTTTCAATCCCGGCGGCGGCCAGGTTCAACCGGTCCATATTGGCCTTGCGCCCCACCGCCATCAGCAGATGCGTGCCGTGGAACCTGCTTCCGTCACGGGTTTCGACCTCAATGGCGCCTGCCTGCCCGCCAATGCGGGAGACCATGGCGCCTTCGGCGATCTCAACACCGTCTTCGCGCAAATGATCCAGCACCAAAGCAGCGGCCTCTGGATCATCCTTGCCCAGCGCCTTCATCCCTTCGATCACGGTCACCTTGCTGCCCAGACGCACATGCGCCTGCGCCATCTCCATGCCGATGGGGCCGCCGCCGATGATCAGCAGATGCTCTGGCTTTTCGCGCAGCTCGAACAGGGTTTCGTTGGTTTCATACGGCACTGTGTCCAGCCCCGGGATCGGCGGCACCAGCGGCGAGGAGCCGGTGGCAATCACCACCCGCCGCGCCGTGATGCGGTGCGGACCGGCCGCGACCTCGGTGGGCGAGACGAAATGCCCGTATTCCCGGATCACCCGCACGCCAAAGCCTTCGAACCGTTCCTGGCTGTCCACCGGCGCAATGGTATCGATGACTGCCTGCACATGATCCTTGGCGGCCGCATAATCCGCCTGCGGCACCTGATCCGCCACCCCAAAACCCTGGGTATGCGCCTGCATATGGGCGGCCTTGCCGCTGGCCAGCAGCGCTTTGGAGGGCACACAGCCGTAGTTCAGGC
Source organism: Leisingera sp. S232 (assembly GCF_049800895.1). Taxonomy (NCBI): domain Bacteria; kingdom Pseudomonadati; phylum Pseudomonadota; class Alphaproteobacteria; order Rhodobacterales; family Roseobacteraceae; genus Leisingera; species Leisingera sp. S232. The sequence goes on from NZ_JBNAFX010000055.1 coordinate 4,195, forward strand.
AGTCGCCGCCCATTTTATGCCCTTCCAGCAGGACAACATCCGCCCCCATCTGACTGGCTCCGGCGGCCACCGACAGCCCCCCCGACCCGGCTCCAATCACCAAAAGATCACAGGTAATGCTGCTCATGCTCAGACGCCTTTCTTTTTGCTGCGAACGGATTTCACGATGATCGGCATTGCCGCCAGAATGCACAGGCCCAGGATCGGCCCGATCACATGCGGCTCCCATAACAGGCTCAGATCCGGGTCTTCGCCCCGGTCAAACACTTCGCCCAGACCCACGCCTATCCAGGTAAACACAATGGCGCCCGGAATGATCCCCGCTGCGGTAGTCCACAGGAAGTTGCCGAGTTTCACACCAACCAGCGCCGGCAGCAGATTGGCCACGAAAAACGGCACCGCCGGCACCAGCCGCAACAGCAGCAGGACCTCTATTTCATTCTGGCGCAGCGCATTCTTCAGCATCTGCACCCGGCCCCCGGCAGATTCCATCCGCGCCGTCAGCATCGCCCCCAGCCCCATGCGCGCCGCCAGGAAAATCCCCGCGGCTCCGATGGTGGCGGACACCACATTGAAAGCCGTGCCGGAAACAAGACCAAACAGAAACCCGCCCGTCACCGAAGCCACCGCAGCGCCAGGCAGCGAGAACACCACGATCACGACATAGATCCCCATGAACAGCGCCACGAGCCCCAGATAGTTCTGATCCCGGAACGCCATCAGCGCCTCGCGGTTGTCGCGCAGCGTGTCAAAGGTCAGATAATCCTTCAGCACAATGGCGCCAATCAAGGCAACGGCCACCACTGCAATCAGCGGCAGGTGGCGTACGGCACCCGATTTCGAACTGGCAGTCTTGGAACTGGCCGTCTCCGTTCCGGGCTGCGAACCGGGTTTCGGGGTTTCTGTCATGTCACTCATAAGTCCGTCTCTATCGATGCCCATTGTTGCTACGTCTAATTTGGGCCTGCGGCGAGGGCAGCCAGCCCCGTTTCACAGCCGCTTGATCACAATACCGGTTTCCGTGAGCTTTATGGCAGAATCATCCGGTGCATGTTACAGCCGCCGCGTCCGGGCAGGCCGCCCGGGGCAGTTTTCGGCAGAAATGTTGCATATTGCCCGGAAAAGGCGGCTTGCGGGGTTTGACTTACCCGTCATTCCCTCCTAAAGACCGGGCTTCGAGATAGACCCCGGGCGGGCGATTCCGCACACCCGATGATAATTTGGAGACCGGAGCGATGAAACGCACCTATCAGCCTTCGAACCTGGTTCGCAAACGTCGCCACGGCTTCCGTGCGCGCATGGCCACCAAGGCAGGCCGCAAGATCCTGAATGCACGCCGCGCCCGCGGTCGTAAAGAACTGAGCGCATAAGCTTAGTTCCGGCATCGACGGACATGACACCGCCGGAGGCCCCCAAGGACGGCAACGCTGCCCGAGGGGACACGCCTCCGGCGGTGTCCGTTTGTGCGCCTGAGTCTCAAAAGATGGACATCATGGCCAAGCGCCGTGATTTCCTCGCCTGTGCCCGCCCCCCTGCCCGCAAGCAGGGCACAAAAGGCATGATGGTTCAGGGCCTGGACCGCCGCGACAGCGGTGGTATCCGCATCGGCTTCACCTGCTCCAAGAAAGTCGGCAACGCGGTGGCCCGCAATCGTGCCAAACGCCGCCTGCGCGAGGCCGCGCGGATGATTCTGCCCCTCCATGGCCGCCCCGGCTGGGATTACGTGCTGATCGGCCGCGCCATAGAAACCGCCCAGCGCCCGCTCGAGGAGCTGAAGCGCGACCTGATCTATGCGCTGAAGAAAATCCACGGCCAGTAGCAATCCCCGCAGCCTGCTGCATTGCCACAGCGGCGCCCTGCCCCTATCTATCCGCCATGACCCCGCTGGCCCGTCTCTTTGCCCTGCCTGTGCGCGCCTACCGGCTGCTGTTCAGCCCATGGGTCGGCTTCAACTGCCGCTACCAGCCCACCTGTTCGGCCTATGCCTTGGAAGCGCTGGAGAAACACGGCGCCATCAGAGGCGCCTGGCTGACCGCCCGCCGCATCGGGCGCTGCCACCCCTTTGGTGGAGACGGCTATGACCCGGTACCAGAGCGCAAGGACTGACCCCCTCCACGCCTTTTTTCCTTGGCAAAACGCCCCGCCTCGGCTAGGGCGCGGCCATGCTTGATGATGATCTGGACGAAATCCACCCGCTGTTTGCCGGCGCCCCCTCGACCACTGAGTTCAAGAAGCTCAGGAAACGCATCGTGCGCTATGCCCGCGAAGCAATCGACCAATACGGCATGGTGGAGCGCCGCCAAGACGGCAGCACGCCGAAATGGCTGGTCTGCCTGTCCGGCGGCAAGGACAGCTATACCCTGCTGGCGGTTCTTTATGAACTGAAGTGGCGCGGGCTGCTGCCGGTGGACCTGCTGGCCTGCAATCTGGATCAGGGCCAGCCCGGCTTCCCGGCCACGGTGCTGCCTGAATTCCTCGAGAAAATGGGCGTGCCGCACTGGATCGAATATCAGGACACCTATTCCATTGTTGTCGACAAGGTGCCGCAGGGGCGCACCTATTGCGCGCTGTGTTCGCGCCTGCGCCGCGGCAACCTCTATCGCATTGCCCGCGAGGAAGGCTGCTCGGCCGTGGTGCTGGGCCACCACCGCGACGACATTCTGGAAACCTTCTTCATGAACCTGTTCCACGGCGGCCGCCTGGCGACCATGCCGCCCAAACTGGTCAATGAGGAAGGCGACCTGTTCGTGTTCCGCCCGCTGGCCCATGTGGCTGAGGCCGACTGCGAGAAATTCGCGCGCTCGATGAACTATCCGATCATTCCCTGCGATCTCTGCGGCAGTCAGGACGGGCTGCAGCGCCAGCAGGTGAAACAGATCCTGGACCAGTGGGAATCAAATTCGCCGGGCCGCCGCCAGGTGATGTTCCGAGCACTGATGAATGCGCGGCCCTCGCATCTTCTGGACCCGAAACTGTTCGATTTTGCAGGATTGGACCTGAAGAAGGGTGGATCCACCGAAGAAAATCCGGAAATTCCCAACCTGCGTTAACTCCCGGGTTATATCAGCGCTTTAGTCTCAGAACCAGAATGACTGGCTGCAGACGAAAGGTCTGGGAATGATGAATACGGGTTCAGGCTTTTTGGCACGCGTCAGGCAAACCCTTCCCCCCGCGATTGCGGGTCCGTCTTTGCTCGCCTTCCTGCCCGCGCTGACCCTCGCAACCTTCTGGCTCGGCGGCGAAGCCGCGCTGGTGGCCGTCGCACTGGGCCTGCCGGTTCTGTTCGCAGCAGCCGGCGGCTTCAGCATGCGCGACAGCAATGCCCAGCGTGACAGTGTGACCGGCATGATCCTGCGCGACGGGTTTGAACGTGCCGCTGCCAAAATCTGCGAGGAATGCACCGACACCGACCTGCGCTCTGCCATTTTCATCGTGGAGCTTGACGAATACAAAGAAATGACCAACCGCCACGGGCAGGAGGCCGGCGACCGCGTCATGCAGCATTGCGGCGCCCAGATCGTGTCGGCGCTGCGCCAGAATGACATCATCGCCCGTATCGGCGACAGCCGGTTTGCCGTTTGCCTGGCGCCAACACTGCAATTGGATCTGGAGCTGTGCATTCAACTGGCCGGGCGGATGCAATCCGCCACCGAAGAACCTGTGGCGCTGGACGGAACCAGCCTCTACATGACCTCCTCGATTGGCTTTTGCCAGCACAGCCGCGCACCGGCAGGCTCCAGCGCCGAATGGAACAAGGCCGCAATCACCGCCTTGTCAGAGGCCCAAAGCAACGGGCCCGGCGGCATCCGCGCCTTCTCTGCCGATATGCCAAACAGTCCAGGCACCCGCAGCAACCTGCGCGAGGAAGCCGCCGCCGCATTGGAAACCGGCCAGATCCAGGCCTGGTTCCAGCCCCAGATCTGCACGGATACTGGCCGTGTTTCCGGGTTTGAGGCACTGGCCCGCTGGCTGCACCCGGTGCAGGGTCTGATCCCGCCCTCGACTTTCCTGCCGGCGCTTGAAGAAGCCGGGCTGATGGACCGGCTGAGCCAGGTCATGCTTTATAATGCACTGGTTGCCATCAGGGCCTGGGACGAGGCCGGGGTGCAGGTGCCTTGCGTCGGTGTCAACTTCGCCACCCAGGAACTGCGCAACCCGGGTCTTGCCGGCCGTGTCAAATGGGAACTGGAGCGTTTCGGCCTGCCTGCCGACCGCCTGTGCGTGGAAATCCTGGAAACCGTGATGACGGATCAACCCGATGATGTGGTCACCCGCAACATCCTTGCCCTCAGCGAACTGGGCTGCCCGATTGACCTGGATGACTTTGGCACCGGCCATGCCTCGATCTCTGCGGTGCGTCGCTTCAACATCTCCCGCATCAAGATCGACCGCAGCTTTGTGATGAAGGCAGATCAGGACCCCGAACAGCAGAAACTGATTTCTGCCATTCTGACCATGGCTGAGCGGCTGGATCTCCACACTCTGGCCGAAGGGGTGGAAACCGCAGGTGAACACGCGCTTCTGGCGCAGCTGGGCTGCGGCCATGTGCAGGGCTTCGGCATCGGCCGTCCGATGCCGTTTGACCAGACACTGGACTGGATCGCCGCCCATGAAGCCAAGCTGCAGGAAGCGCCCGCAATAGGCCGCCAGACGCCCTGACAATCGCCCCAAAGGCTCATTCCTTTGATTTTCTTGCGCACCGGGACCGTCCAAGGCACCGGTGCACCGCGATTCTGCTTGACCTTTGCGGCCCAGCTCTGTTGAACCCCTCGTGTCCTTCCCTACACGAGGTGGCAGTCCCAAATGGACGATCAGAACAAAAATCTTATTCTCGCAACAGTCCTCAGCTTTCTGGTGATCCTGGGCTGGTACACCTTTTTCCCGCCGCCGGAACCGGAACAGGTTCCGGAAACCGCGGTCAGCGAAACCGCTCCGGCAGGCGATACCGCCGCCGCCCCCAGCGCGGCTGGCGCTGATGCGGTGGCCGACACCGCCGCTGAACAGGCCACAGCCCCGCAAGCACCGCGTCTGGCCATCGACACCCCGCGCGTCACCGGCAGCATCTCGCTGCAGGGCGGCCGGATCGACGATCTGTCGCTGAAGGATTACCGCGAGACGCTGGAAGAAAACTCTCCCATCGTCAAACTGCTGAAGCCCGTGGGCGAAGCCGGCGCCTATTACGCGCTTTACGGCTGGGCACCTGGCGCTGGTCTGACCTTGGGCGATGTGCCTGGCGCCAATACCATCTGGTCCGCCCCGTCAGACGCCATCCTGACCCCGGACAGCCCGGTGACGCTCAGCTGGGACAACGGCAAGGGTCTCACCTTCTCGCGCACCATCTCTGTCGATGAGAACTATATGTTCTCGGTCGCCCAATCGGTCGCCAATGCCACCGGCGGCACCGTTTCGCTGGCGCCCTACGGCACCCTGGCACGCCACGGCCAGCCTGCAGACCTGAAGAATTTCTTCATTCTGCACGAAGGTCTCACCGGCATGACCGACGGAGAACTGGCCGAGACCGACTATGACGACATGGCCGACTTTGAGGCCGACCCCCGCGACGGCTCGAAATCCAGCATCAAACAGGTCGAAGCCAACGGCTGGACAGGCTTCACCGACCACTACTGGATGTCCATCCTGGTGCCCGCCCCGGGCCAAAGCTTCCGCTCGATCGCCAAATTCGACGAGCGCCGCGACATCTACCAGACCGACATCGTGCTGCCGACCGTGACGGTCGCAGAAGGACAGACGTCTGAAGTCACCACCCAACTGTTTGCCGGCGCCAAGGAATGGGAAGCCATCCGCGGCTACGAGAAGGCAGGCATCGAGGGCTTCCTGGACGTGATCGACTGGGGCTGGTTCTTCTTCCTGACCAAGCCGATGTTCTGGCTTCTGCACAATCTGAACGTCCTGATCGGCAACATGGGCTGGGCGATCATCGGCCTGACCGTGGTGATCAAGATCCTGGTGTTCCCGCTGGCCTATAAATCCTATGCCTCCATGGCCAAGATGAAAGAGCTTCAGCCGGAAATGGAGAAGCTCAAGGAACGCGCCGGCGACGACCGCCAGAAGATGCAAAAGGAGATGATGGAACTCTACAAGAAGGAAAAGGTGAACCCCGCTGCGGGCTGTCTGCCGATCCTGATCCAGATTCCGATCTTCTTCTCGCTCTACAAGGTGATCTTTGTCACCCTGGAACTGCGCCACGCGCCATTCTTCGGACCGTTCCAGGACCTCAGCGCGCCGGACCCGACGTCGATCATGAACCTCTTCGGCCTGCTGCCCTTTGCCTCCCCGGCTCCGGAAAGCATCCTGGCGCTGGTCTTCATCGGCATCCTGCCGATCCTGCTCGGCATCTCGATGTGGCTGCAGCAAAAGCTGAACCCGGCACCCACCGACCCGACCCAGCAGATGATCTTTGCCTGGATGCCCTGGGTGTTCATGTTCATGCTCGGCGGCTTTGCCTCCGGCCTGGTGGTCTACTGGATTGCCAACAACACGATCACCTTCAGCCAGCAGTATCTGATCATGCGCAGCCACGGCTACAAGCCGGACGTGTTCGGCAATATCAAGTCGAGCTTCAAAAAGAAGCCGAAGGCCGAGAACGAATGACCGCAGAGGTCACAGACATCTGGCGCCACCCGCTCAAATCTCATGGGCGGGAGGCACTGGACAGCGTCACCATGATCGCCGGGCAGACCATGCCCGGCGACCGTGTTTGGGCGGTTGCGCATGAGACCTCCACGGCAGACGGTTCCCAATGGGTGCCCTGCCAGAATTTCACCCGCGGTTCCAAGGCGCCGGGGCTGATGGCCATCAACGCCGCTCTGGACGATGCCAGCGGTCAGCTGACACTGCGCCACCCCGCGCAGCCGGATCTGACGTTTGACCCGGAAAACCCGGCGGACCTGCAGCGCTTCCTCGATTGGGGAAAGCCGCTGCTGCCGGAAAACCGTGCCGCGTCGTCCCATATTGTCCGGGTGCCCGGCCGCGGCATGACCGATACCGACTTTCCCTCGGTCACCCTATGCAACCTGGCTTCTCACCGCGCGGTGGAACAGGCAATCGGCCACTCTCTTTCGCCCCTGCGCTGGCGCGGCAACATCTGGTTTGATCTGGATGAACCCTGGGCCGAGAACACCTGGCTGGGCCGCAAGGTTCAGATCGGTGCCGCCGTCTTTGCGGTGCGCGAACGGGTGGTGCGCTGCCTGGCAACCACCGCCAACCCCGAAACCGGCGAACGCGACGCCGATACGCTTAAGACCCTCAAGGACACTTGGGGCCACCAGGATTTCTCGGTTTACGCCGAAGTGGTGCGCAGCGGTGAAATCCGCCTGGGCGACGCGGTAAAGGTGCTGTGATGCAAATGCAATTTTCCCTGACCGAAACGCCGGACGATCTCTCTGCCGAAAAGGGCCGCAAGCTGTTTGCCTGCGAGACGGAATTCCTGAAAGGTGTGGTCGCGATGAACGGCCTGCCAGACGCCGACCGGCTGGAGGTTTGCTTTGCCGGCCGCTCCAACGTCGGCAAGTCGAGCCTGATCAACGCGCTGACCGGCACCAAGGGCATCGCGCGCGCCTCCAACACGCCGGGCCGCACCCAGGAAATCAACTTTTTCACCCAAGGCCCCGAGCTGTATCTGGTCGACCTGCCGGGCTATGGCTATGCCAATGCACCGCTCAAGGTGGTGGAACAGTGGCAGAAACTGCTGAAACGCTACCTGTCAGGCCGCCAGAACCTGCGCCGCGCCTTTGTGCTGATCGACAGCCGCCATGGCGTGAAGGCCGTGGATGCAGAGATCATGAAGCTGCTGGACAGCTCCGCCGTGACGTTCCAATGCGTCCTGACCAAGGCCGACAAGGTCAAGGAAAAGGACCGTGCCCAGGTACTGGAGCAGGTAAAGGGCGCGCTGGCCAAACACCCCGCCGCCTATCCCGAAATCGTGCTGACCTCGTCCGAGAAGGGCGACGGTATCGCCACCCTGCGGTCGATCATCGCCGGGCTGTAATCATTATGCTGCGCCGCCTGCCCTCTCTGCTGGTTGTGATCGCCCTGGCTGTGGCCGGGCTGATCCCATCCGGCTGGATGCCAGCCCCGGTGCAGGACGGCAAGGTGCTCCTGGTGATCTGCACCGGCAGCGGCCCGGTGGAAACCTGGGTTGATCTGGGCGGCGATGACACGCATACCCCGGCTGAGCAGATGGAGGACCGCAGCTGCCCGTTTGCGGCCCTTGGCGCGGTTGCGCTGCTGCCGGACAGCCTGATTGATCTGGATCTCAACCTGCCTCTCAGCGATCGCTGGTCGCGTGAAGCCTTTACCCATCGCACCGCCGGCTTTCACTGGCGCTATGATGCACGCGGCCCGCCCGCGCTCTCCTGACGTTCTGAACACACCTGACATTTTCGCCGGCGCCCCGCGCGCCCGGCCCTGTTCCGATATGGAGAGACCCAATGGCAACCAGCCAACCGCAATCCGCGGGCCAGTCGCGCCCGCTTTCCGAGAAATTCTACTTCGCCGTATGGCGCTGGCACTTTTACGCCGGCCTCTTTGTGATCCCTTTTCTGATCATGCTGGCAGTGACCGGCCTGATGATGATGTTCATCACCCAGTTTGACGGTCGCGACGGTGAAAAAATCGCCGTGACCCAGGCTGCAGCCGAACTGAGCATCCCCGCGCAGGAGGCCGCCGTTCTGGCAGCCCAGCCCGGCACCATCGCCGAATGGATCGGCCCCAAGGCGCCGGATCTGGCCGCCGTGTTCCGGGTGAAAACGGAGGGCGGCCAGCGTCTGGTCGCCATCGACCAATACACCGGCGAAGTCATCAAGGTCTGGGATCGCCGCGCCGGCTGGTACGATCTGGCCGACAACATCCATTCCACCCTCTTGATCGGCGACACCGGCGATCGGCTGATCGAGATTGCCGCGGGCCTTGGCATCGTGCTGGTGCTGACCGGGCTTTACCTGTGGTGGCCGCGCGGCAATGCGGCCAGCGCCTTGATCCCGAATTTCCGCGCGCGCGGCCGGGCCCTGTGGAAGAACCTGCATGCGGTGACCGGCTTCTGGATGTCGGCCATCCTGGTGATCTTTCTGCTCTCTGGTCTTTCGTGGACCGGCATCTGGGGCGGCCAGATGATGCAGGCCTGGAGCACCTTTCCGGCAGCAAAATGGGACAACGTGCCCCTGTCGGACGACATCCACGCCAGCATGAACCACGGGCATACCAACGACGTGCCCTGGGCGCTGGAACAGACCCCGATGCCTGCCTCTGGCTCGGACACCGGGATCACCGGCGTGGCAGAGGGCGCAGACGTGGATGCCTCCAGCCTGATTGCCCTGGGCCGGCGCTTGGGCATGGAGGGCCGTTTTCGTCTCGCCTACCCCGGCGGCGACACAGGCGTCTGGACCCTCAACCGCGACAGCATGAGCGGCGACGGCGACAGCCCCTTTATCGACCGCACCGTGCATGTGGACCAGTACAGCGGCAAGATTCTGGCGGATGTGAAATACCAGGACTATTCCTGGGCCGGCAAGGCAATGGCCGTCAGCATCCCCTTCCACATGGGTCTGATGGGCACCTGGAGCTTCCTTCTGAACGTGGTGTTCTGCCTTTCCGTCATCTTTGTCTGCGTCTCCGGCCTGGTGATGTGGGTCAAACGCCGCCCCAAGGGCGCCCGTTTGGCCGCGCCGCCGGAACCGGCGGAAATGCCGTTCTGGAAAGGGGCTGCCCTGATCGCCGTTCTCGTCTCGCTGGCCTTCCCGCTCACCGGTCTGGCGCTGCTGGCGGTGCTGGCTTTTGACGTGCTGCTGCTGGGTAACCTGCCGGTGCTGAAACGCGCGGTAAGCTAAGGCAGAAGGGAGTACGTATGTCTTTTGTCATCCGCTGCCGCCCAACCGTTGTTGGTGATTTCTGAGCGGAGCCCGTTAGGGCCTCGTCTCGGAAATCTGCCACGTGGCGAACGCGGATGGGGGCGAGGCAATGCCATTCGACATCAGTGGTGCGGCCCGCAGGCGTAGCCGAGGACACGGTGCTGTCTAATGGGGTTGCCCGAGGGGGAAGGCGGCGTCTTCCCCCTGATGCAGCGAAGCGGCGTTCGGCTTGTCCGAACCCCAAGCTGCCGGGACTGGATCCGGATCCGGCGGATCCGGCCGCATACCCTTAATGCGCTGAACGAGATGAAGGAGTCTGCTTCGCTCGACCCCGAACTATGCTGATGTCATCGAATTTGGCAGCAAAATGAAAAGGGTGAGGAATGGAGCAGAGACTATTTGTTGGCTTGGACGTTCACAAACGCAACGTCTCAGTTGGATTGGCCGAAGATGGGCGCACTGGCGAGGTGCGCTTTCTTGGGGACATTGAAAACACACCGGTCGCCGTGGAAAGCCTGATGCGACGATTGTCAGAACGCGGTCGTGCGCTGGATTTTTGCTATGAAGCTGGACCCTGTGGTTACGGTATCTATCGGCAACTCACAGGGGCGGGGCATGAATGCAGCGTCGTCGCCCCGACCAAGATCGCGGTGGCGCCTGGGGACAAGGTCAAAACGGATCGGCGGGATGCACAGCGATTGGCCGTCTTGCATCGGGCGGGCGAACTGACGCCGGTATGGGTTCCAGACGGCCGACATGAAGCCATGCGTGATCTGATCCGGGCGAGAATGGACGCTGTGCGACAGGTGACAACAGCCCGCCATCAGCTTTCTTCGTTTCTGTTGCGGCACGGCCGGACCTATCCTCCCAATCGCAAACCCTGGACAAAAATCCATAGCCGGTGGCTTGGGACCCAGAGCTTTGACGAACCGGCGCAGCAAATTGTGTTCCAGGACTATGTCCAAACGGTTTGGACCGCTGTTGAACGGCGCGACAACATGGTCAAGCGGATCGAAGAATTGGTGCCAGACTGGTCGCTCGGAGAGTTTGTCTATGCGCTCCGCTGCTTTCGAGGGCTCGACTTGGTCTCTGGGGCGACGCTTGCGGCCACCATCGGCGATATCAGTCGGTTCGACAAACCTCGCCAGTTGATGAACTATCTCGGGCTCACGCCGTCTGAATACTCGAGCGGCGGCACCATCCGCCGGGGCGGCATCACCAAAACCGGGAACCGTGAAGCTCGCAGGATGCTGATCGAGGCGGCCTGGTCCTATCGCTTCCCGGCGAAAGTTGCCCAGCACAAGGCGCGTGTTCTCGAAACCCAGCCAAAATGCGTGCGCGATCTGGCCTGGAAAACACAAGAACGGCTGTGCAAGCGATACCGATCGCTTCAGGCCCGAGGAAAGAAATCGACCGTCATTGTTGCCGCCATCGCGCGCGAACTCGCCGGGTTCGTTTGGGCCCTGGGGCAAGAGATGCAGCCCAGCTCCGGCTAGGGCTGCGGGTCAGGCCGGGTGAAACCTGCGGTTAAGGCAACTCTCGCTTCGCCCTTTGGGCAGGATCTGCCGACGCCCGCGAGGGAGTAAAGAGAAAGGCCTGCGACGTAGCACGTTCATGCGGTTCCGATCCGCGAATGCAAGACTGATAGACCGTCGCCATCCGAATGGCTCACCCAGCCTGACCCACCCAATCCTATGGCAGACATCACTCCATCGACAAGATGGAGCAATTACCCCTGCGCCTCCCCTGTTGACAAAAGACATGCAA
>NZ_JBNAFX010000056.1:0-15824 GCF_049800895.1 Leisingera sp. S232
CGTTGGATAGTAAAACCAAGGAACTAATGGCATTTTCGATATCCATTGCCATTCGGTGTGAGGATTGCATCGTTTTTCACTTGCGCGCGGCATTGAAACACGGAGCCGATCGGGAAGAAGTGATTGAGGCAATTGCGGTCGCGATTGAGATGGGGGGTGGCCCTTCAGTTGTCTATGGTGGACGTGCTTTGGAGGCGCTTGAAGAATTGTCATAGTATTCAATCCGGCGAGGCCAGATTGGACACGGCGTGTATTTTGAATAACAATCCCGATTTTGGCCGGGGCATATCGAGATGCTGAGTTTCAGAGGAGGTCGGTAATGTCAGGGTCTATGGACAGATCGAAGGTGGAAAATCTGATCCGCATGTCCAGGGATCGCAGTCAGTCGAAATATAGCCTGACCTCGACCACCAAGTCACCGATATTGCGTCTGCGAGAAGACGAAACCAAACTTCGAAGCGAGCAGTTTCTAGAACGGATTGGTGGTGCTGTGGCAGAGGTGGACAAATCCGCCTTGCTACCAAGCCGGTCACGATATTGCATGTTGATCACAGACGCCGAAGGCATAGTGATCGAATCCTATGCGCCCGAGGGCATGGAAGCAGAGTTTCAGCGCGGCGGTTTGGTCCGTGGCGCGGTCTGGGACGAACGCGTTGCCGGAACAAATGGCATTGCCATGTCGATGCAGACCGGACGTGTGTTAACCGTGCATGGTCAAGAGCATTTCTATAATTGTTTTCACGGTTTGAGTTGCAGTTCAGCCCCTTTGACCGATGCGGAAAACAACCTGATCGGGACTGTGACACTCGTTGGTTCTGCGCTCAGGCGACTCGAAGAACACGCACTTTGCGAACAGGTCGTCCGGCGTGCATCGCGGCATTTTCAAACCCGGCTCTTTCGCAATTTCCATTCTGACAAAATGACCGGACGGGTTTTGTCACTTGATCCAAAGCTGATGCGGCGGTTTGAGACTTTGGTTGCCTGTGACGACGACGGTTTCGTGATATCGCATCTGCCGCTCTGGCGCGATGAGGCCAAGCCAGCAGAACACCAGCACCTCGCGGGACGACATATATCCGACCTGAAGGATTTGGATATCAGCTTGCAAGGCCCGGTTACAGTGCCACCCCGGCGTCGGGTCATGAAAGAATATGCGGCCCACGTTTCTGCACGGATTGAGAAAGAAACCGCACTGGGGCGCATCATTGCAGAAGGTGGGACACTGCCGGTTTTGGCCGAACGCGCGCGCAAGCTCGTTGCGCATCGTGTGCCATTGCTGATCTGTGGGGAGCCGGGTGTCGGAGCGGAAAGCTTCGCAAGAGCGTTGCTGGAAGACGGATCTCTGGTCTCACAGATGGGGTATGCACTTGATGCAGCGGGCAGCGGTGTTGAATCCGAACTGTCCGAAATCCTTAGCAGCCTAGAATTTTTGAGCGATTACCCGGTCGACAAAGTGGTACCCACGCTGATCCTGCGCAATATCGAATGCCTGCCAATCAATGCACAATCAAATCTTGAGCGGTTTCTTGATGTTGACCATACGATTTCCGGCTCTAGAGCACAGCCACCCGTAGTGATATTCACGTCTTCCAAATCATGGGCTCAGCTCGAGAGTAATGACAGTATTCCTGCAAGCCTGCTCTACTTGCTGGGGCAGTCCGTCGTGGAACTGCCGCCAGTGGCGCAGCGAGATTGCGAAACCGTGCTTGAGAATGTCGTCGCGGATGGTTTTTCTCAATCGTTTGAAATCGCCGACAGCGCCCGCGATGTGCTCGTCGGGCACGACTGGCCCGGTAATCACCGTGAAATGCACGCTGTTCTGCGCGAAGCATTGATCTGTGGAAATGGGAGGCGGATCAACGTGACGGACTTGCCCGCGCGGCTGCTCTCTTCGCGAGAAGGATCTAAAACCCCAGCCTTGACCCGCTCAACGCTGCGAGACGCTTTAGACACGACCAATTGGAACGTGACCAAAGCCGCGCGTCTGTTGGGAAAAAGCCGTGCAACGGTCAACCGCTGGATTGCGTCCGAAGGACTGCAGCGCCCCGAATAATTATCGCAAACGCGGCCGGACACGAAGGCCCGACCGCATTCAGGGAGGTTCATTCGAAGCGCTCAGATGTTCTGAGCGTTCAGTTCCTGTGCGATGTATTCCGCCTGACGAATGGCCAATGCGACGATTGTCAGGGTAGGGTTGCAAGCTGCCGACGACGTGAACTGGCTGCCATCAGAGACAAACAGATTGTCAATGTCATGCGCTTGACCGTAGGCATTGACGACACCCTTGTTGGCATCGGCATGCATCCGATTTGTTCCCATGTTGTGGGTCGCGGGATACGCGGGCAGCTCATAGACATCTGTAGCCCCAACGGACTCGTAGATTTGCGCCGATGTCTCATACATATGCGCCGTCATCTCATAGTCGTTGTTGTGCGGGGTTTTTGAGACGATTGGAACGGGCAGACCGTATTGATCCACCTCACTGTCATGCAGCGTGATCGCATTACGTTCCTGGGCCAGATCCTCACCCAGAACCCAGACACCCGACATCTTGTCGTAGTTTTCCATGGCGCTCGCGACGCTGCGGCCCCAACCCGTATTGCCAGGTTCCAGGAAGGCAGCCATGAATGGCAGACCCAGCGACAGAAACTCAAGATAGTAACCACCGCTGAACCCGCGGGATGCGTCATGGTAGACCTCGTCGCCCACGATCCCTGCGACTGAGGTGCCGCGGAACATATGCACCTTTTCGGGCAATGCCGCATAAACACCACCGGTGGTGTGGTTCATGTAGTTTTTGCCAACCTGACCTGACGAATTGGCCAGCCCATCGGGGAACATGGACGAAGCGGAGTTCAGCAGCAGACGCGGGCTTTCGATTGAATTGCCTGCCACGCAGACAACACGTGCTTTTTGCAGATGTTGATTGCCCTCCTTGTCGGCATAAAGCACGCCATTCACTTTTCCACTGTCGTCATGCTCGATCTTCAAAACCATCGCATCGGTACGGATCTCGCAATTTCCCGTGTCTTCGGCACTGGGAAGTTCGGTGTACATGGTTGACCATCGTGCGCCGATTGCACAGCCTTGCATACAAAAACCAATCTGCTGACAAGCTGGCCTGCCGTCGCGCTCAACCGAATTAATCGCCATCGGCCCCGATCTGTAGTCTGTACGACCTGTCCGGCGACAGCCTTCGGCCAAAACCCGGAACCCATTGTTCCACGGCAGGTGCGGCATGCCGGTTGTCTTGCCGGTCACACCCATCTTCAGTTCCGCTTTTTCGTACCAAGGCGTCATTTCGGCCAGATCAACGGGCCAATCTTCAACATTTGCACCATCAATTTCGCCATACGTCGTACGGGTCTTGAATTCAAAATCCTTGAACCGCAATGCAACGCCGGCCCAGTGATTGGTGGACCCACCGAAACCCTTGACGATCCATGTCGGCAAAGTGGGGTGGTTTACGGACCCGTGCCAACCACCTGCTGAATAACGTTTGTCCAACCACGAAATCTTGTTGAACATTGTCCATTCGTCATTTTCGATATCGCCCATATCAAAACGAGGGCCTGCTTCGAGAACAACCGATTTGACGCCCTTTTGCGCCAGTTCATTGGCGAGTGTCCCGCCGCCCGCGCCAGAGCCGATGATGACAACAACGCTGTCGTCGTTCAGATCAAATTCTGCCATTTTTCCGCTCCCTTATTTCTGAACTTCAGCCATACGCTCTTCGAGGGTCGGACCCTCGGGAACGAATGTGATGTCGGAGAATCCGCGGTCGATGTAACCGCCGTGTTCAACAGAGGAACCCTGATAACCAAAGAGCGGCCAGACATCCTGATTGTTGTAGATGCCGAAGTAGGCCGTCCAGCGAACGGATTGGAAAAACCCTTCATGCTGGAAATGCCGTAGCAAACCCTCACGAGTGTCCGGATCTTCAATTTCTGCGTAGGTACTACCGTACAGTTCCTGCGCTTTGGCATCGAGTTGTGCCAAGCCATCCGTCAACGTCTTGGCGGTTGCCTCGTCATCGTCGGCTGTCTGTGCAACTGATGCAGCAATCGCCTCATAGTGAGACAGGTTCAAAAGTCCAGGATGCGGATAAATATCCTGTACCATTTGCAGAACACTGGCGCTTTGCGCAGAACTCAGTGCTGATGATTGAGCAAAAGCTGAACTTCCCAGCATTGCGTTTGTTGTTATGCCAGCCATGGTCGTCGTCATGAGGAACATACGCCGGCTCATGCCTGCGCGATCCTCTTCTGATTTGCCTAGTCGGTGGAATCGAATTGACATTTTTTCCCTCCCGTTGGGTGTTGTTATGCGGTCAAGCCGCTGCTTTTTTCTGGCGCTCATGTAAGGTCAGGCGATCCTCCGCCGCCCTGACCAAAGCACCAGGAAAACTATTGAAATTCATGTTGCCGGAGATGAGCTCATCCAGAGCCACATGTGCCTCAGCCTTTGGCAGCGAATGCCTGGGTAATGCCACCTGATGCAGGTTTTGCATGACTGGCCAAAGCCCGGGCTCGGGTGATTGCATCAAGATTGCCGCGTGGATCAGGGCAAGGCGACCTTGCGGTGTCGACCGCCATCTCTGCGCAGTTCCCGCAAGTTTGCGACCTTCAACCAGCACGTTCCACTGACCGTCACAGAATGCATTTTCGCAAGACCCGGTTGTGGAAGTCACGTCGAATCGCGTCAAAGCTTCGGCAATAACATCGCAAATCAGGCGATAACCATCATCCATCGTGCAGATGTCTGACATCGCAACAACCATCGCGATATTCAACGTACATGGCCCCTGAGGAACAATGCCGCCGCCGCTGCCGCGCGTAACAACCGGCCAACCCATGTGGGCTGCTTCGGCCATCGGGTTTTTCATATCGTCTCGCCGCGCAAGCGCCGTCGGCACGACCAAGGCGTTTTCGTCCGCCTGCCAGATCAGCATCGCGGGCTGTGCTGCCTGAAACAGGCTTGCTTCGCGCGCTATTCCATCTGTAGCATTGGAAAACGGAGCTATAATCATGGCGTGAAAGCCTCGATCGTTTGACACAAGCCTGTCAGGAAATCTGCCGCTGGAGCCCCGTCGATCGCTCTGTGGTCGAAAGTCAGCGACAGGCCAGTAAAGGATTTCCATGCAATCTCGTCGCCATCGCGCACTGCGGTTTCCACTGTGCGGCCAACACCCAGAATGGCAATCTGCGGCGTATTGATGATTGGCGTGAACTGCTCCACCCGGCTGAGGCCAAGGTTGGAGACTGTGAAGGTGCCGCGCGTCATCTCAGGCACGGTCAGTTTGTTGGTGCGTGCGCGTTCTGAGAGGTCACGGCGTGCCGCACGAAGCTCTTGCAAATCCATATCACCGGCCCCGAAAATCGCAGGCGCAGCCAGCAAGTTGCCGGGCAATGCAATGGCTATGCCAAGATCAATGGCCTGCGACAAATGCACTTCCCGATCCTGCACCGTACCATTGATGTCAGGGTGCGATTTCAGCGTTTGAACAACCGCGTCCATCAGAAGATCTTCGACAGAAAGCGCGATGCCCTCGCTTTTGTAGCGCGCCTTGGCGGCCAGCAACGCGGTCATATCTACACGCGCGTGATGGGTCAGTTGCGCGGCTGTTTGCAGTGAGGCAACCATCTTATCCGCGATCATGGCCCGCGCACCGCGAAGCGGCACGACCTTTGGTTCTGGCGTTGCCTTAGTCGTCATGAGATTGACCCGATGACATCGCCTTTGGCCGCGACCTCATCCTGTTCTTTTGCAATGCTCAGGGTTCCGGTTGCAGGCGCAGTCACTTCGTACTGGACCTTGGCGGTCATGATCTCTGCAATCAACGCGCCCTCGGTTACATTTGCGCCATCGCTCGCCAACCAGGCTGTAATGACACACTCGTCGTCACCTTCCCAAAGATCGGCTGCAATGATGATATCCGTTGCCATTTGGCAGTCTCCTAATGTGGCCTCCCCGAGACATCGGGGAGGTTGGGTTTTTCAGTACTGTTGGTGGGATCAGGCCGGGATCGGTGCCTGACAAATCTCGCGAGCTGCTGTTACGATCTTGTCGGCGTTTGGCAGGCAATATTGCTCCATCACACGGGCAAAGGGGATCGGAACATCCGGATAGGCGATGCGTTTGGGCGGTGCCTTGAGGTCGGCCAAGTTGGATTCAGTCACTGTGGCGATTATCTCTCCGGAAACGCCGTAACTATGGTAGTCCTCATCCACCACGATCAGTCGCCCTGTCTTTGCGACACTGGCACGAACAGTTTCTCGATCAAGCGGAACCAATGACCGTAAATCAACAACCTCGGCACTGATGCCCTGTTCGGCAAGCGTATCGGCAGCCTTCAACCCGTGATGCACGCCTTGCGCAATCGACACGATCGTCACGTCACGTCCTTCACGCGCAATGGCAGCCTTGCCGATTTCGACCTCATAGGCTTCTTCGGGAACGTGGTTGATCGCGCCAGCTTCGGTGCCCAACCAACCCATGCCCTGCAACCCCTTGTGGTACATGTAGATCACGGGGTTTGGGTCGCGCAGTGCAGCGGTCATCAACCCCTTCGCGTCATAGGCGTTCGATGGGCTGACCACTTTCATACCGGGCAAATGAGCAAAGCTGCCATAAAGGCATTGCGAGTGCTGCCCTGCGTCAGAATAGCCGCCGCCGGTCGAGGTCATCAACACCATTGGCACCGTGACATTCCCGCCCGAAAAATAGGTGTTCTTTGCCATCAGGTTATAAATTGCATCGAAACAGACGCCAAAGAAATCGGCGAACATCAGCTCGACCACTGGCTTCATACCATCTTGTGCGGCACCGACAGCAGCACCGATGAATCCAGTCTCAGAAATCGGCGTGTCGCGCACCCGTTCTTTGCCAAACTCTTCAAGCAAGCCGCGGGTATTGCCAAAGACGCCACCAAGTTCACCAATGTCTTCGCCCATGACAAAGACACCGTCATCAATGCGCATTTCCTGAGCTGTGGCTTCGGCCATGGCCCGCGCAATCGTTAGTTTGCGTTCGTTTTCCATTGTTTTTCCTCCCTCGCGATCAGGCGAATACGGCTGTCAGCGCGTCTTCTGGTTTCGGGTCCGCGCTCTCGCGTGCAAAGCTGATCGCTTCATCCACTGCGTTTTGTGCATTGGTTTCCAACGCATCGAGTTCCGCTTCAGTAAAGCTGCCGTCGGCCAGTAACTGGGCGCGCATTTTTGGGATCGGATCCCGCTCAAACAACCCGTCCTTTTCGCCGTCAGGGCGGTAGCCCTCGGCGTCCCCCATAAAGTGACCAGCCAAACGGTAGGTCTCGATCTCGATCAGCGTCGGACCTTCACCCGCCCGCGCCCGTGCAATCGCTTCGCCTGCGACCTCATAGATTTTCAACGGATCATTGCCGGGAATATAGTGACCGGGAATGCCATAGGCCGAAGCCCTATCCGAATTCCGTTCAATTGCCGTGGACGCCTCTTTGGACACAGAAATGCCCCATGCGTTGTCTTCAATTACGACAATCATTGGCAGTTTCCAGACCGCAGCGAGGTTCATCGCCTCGTGAAATGCACCCTGGTTGGCAGCACCCTCACCGATGAATGAGACAGCAACGCCCGGCTTGCCTTGAATTTGACGTGACAAAGCGGCACCCGCTGCGGGGCCCATGCCCTGCGCGATGATACCGGAACAGGCAAAGTTCACATCCGCATCAAAGATGTGCATGTGACCGCCGCGCCCACCGGACAGTCCTGTCGACTTGCCAAAGATTTCCGCCGCCATTTTCTTCAGGTCAACACCTTTGGCGATCGCCTGATGGTGAGGCCGGTGCGTCGCGGTCACAACATCCTCTGCGTTGAGATGCGCACAAACGCCAACCGCGACAGGCTCCTGCCCGTCCGACAGGTGCATCTCGCCAGGAATTGGCCCGTCCGCCATGTTGAACACGGGCGTCTTGCCTTCCATGTAGATTTTCTCAATAGCGTTTTCGAAACGACGGCTTGTCACCATCTTTTCGTACATCCACGCCAATGTCTGTTTATCTGGCTGCATTTGTCCTCTCCTCCTTGTTGGAGCAAAGGTTAACGAGGGCCAGTCAGGTTGATAGCGCTTTTGAGAAAGTGTGCATCACACACCGAAAACTGTCTCATACCCAGCGATATGAGACACATGATTGGATCACTATGCGCCACTATGCAGAGCGAGAATTGCACGTATTTACGAAAAATATCGTATGGGAATATCCTTTTCTACAAGCAGCTGTTCAGAAGCGCGATCCAAAATCTGGAAAAGAGTCGGGTACTTTTCTCCAGATTAGGCAATTCTAGCATGCCACCATTCGACTTTGCATTTGGCGGCGTCCGCTTAAGGTGCTTCTTGCCCATTGGTGCAATGCGCAGCATCCGACGGAATGGGCTCTCAGCCAGGTTTCGCCGCGCACAGCATGAATGGCCGCTGTCGATATCGCGTCACAAAAGGGTAGACCCGCATGAGACGGTCATAAGTGACAGATTGCAGCGTCACATATGGCCGCACTGCTCCATATGTGACACTTTCTTGGTCGGGTGGACCCAAAAGTTACAGGCCATCGTGACGTGTTCATGTCATGTTCTTCATAACGCCCATTTGTGCAGCTTCGGGGCGGTTGGGCCTACCTAGCCGATGGATTCCGGGCGCCCTTTGTTCTTGCGGATACCTTCTCGCTCTCTGCGGACTGATCCGACAAAGGCCACGTAAGCAGATCCGCATCAGCTCTATCGAAGGAGGTGTTTGGACCTTCTTTCACCGGATGGTGAGCGCATCAGGTCCGTTTTCAGATTGTCTTTGCTTTCTGTGCTGGTAATGGTGCCCACAACCATAGACTGTTTCTGATTTTGTTTTCTACCGTTGACCACGCGCGAGCCATCCAGCTTTTTCCTGACGCATTCCGCGAAGCTATTGCCGAGCGGTGTTGATTGGCCGTGCCCTGGGGAACTCTATGCTGAAACCCCATGTGGCATCCCTTCTCCGTCGTGTTTCGAACACCCCACATATCTCAATCCCGCTTGCCAACCGGCCTGCGGCCTTCAAGCAGAAATACGGCTTCCACGCCTGCGGCGCGAACCCTCCGCATTTCAGCTTGATTGGCACCGGGATCGTGCGGGGTCTTTTTTATCGAAACACTAACAAAGAAGGTCAAACCAATGTTTCAATTCGCAGAATTCACCATTCAGGGCTACGTCGGCAAAGTCACCATCACAGGCAACGTCATGCGCCTCAACATCGGGGCAACTAAAAGCTGGAAAGACCGCGAGACCGGCCAACGCAACGAGAAAACAAAGTGGAACACAGTCACCGTTTTCGAGAACAATCCCGGTTTCAGCTGGCTTAAAGACAATCTGAAAAAGGGCGACCTGGTTCACGTCCGCGGCGAGATGGAAAACACCTCTTACGACAGAGCTGGCGAGACCGTCTACGACGTGTCCCTTATCGCAGACACTGTTGCGGTCATTCCGACCGGCAAACATGCCGGAGGCGAATGACGCCGGAAACATCCTGCAGGGCAGATCATCTGCCCTGCAGAAGCCGCGCACAGAGAGTGCGCCGCCCGCATCAAATCGCTTATTTGCATCAGATTATCGAAATGACGCTTTTCTTTTTTCGGCGGCAAACTATGATCGCGGCAAGGTTGAATTTCAAGTAGAGCCAAATGTTTAAGCGCACGTTTTTTCTATCCGCCGCCGCAGCAGCAGGGCTGCTGGCACCGGCCGCACCTGTCCAGGCTCAGGGCTTTGACATGGACTGCAAGGTTATCCTTTGCATGGCTGGCGGGTTTCCCAGCGATTGCGGGGATGCCTACAGATACATGATCGACCGGATCACCCGGTTTCCAAAGCCCCTGCCCCCTTTCGGCATCTGTTCCCAGGACGACGGCACACCCTACCGGGCCGTTGACGCGCCTTACGCCTACCTGCAGCGCAACACACCCGCCGGATGGGACTGCCCCGACACGCACCGGCTCTATTTCCGGCAGAATGGCGACCGCGACAGAAGCAACAACATCACCACGTTTTGCTATACCCACACCACAACGACCCGTGGCCGCGATGAACCGGACCAGGTTGTCTTTCACGGGCGGATCCCCGCAAACCATGTGAATTTCCAGGTTCAGGTGACTGTCGAGCCCGGTACACCGGATTCCTATACTTCGCCGCTCTACAGGCTCAATTACTCCACCGGATATGTGGACCCGGCAATTGGCGGGTAAAGCGCACAGTCTGATCGCCGCTGTCGCGGCGATCAGCTTCACCGCCCTGCCCTGCATCGCTCAAGACCAGCAGTACGAGGGCGACATTCTTCTAGGTTCCTGCTTGCCGCCCGAAGATCCATACCCGTTCGAGCCGCCCGAAGATCCAGAGCTAAGGCAGCTGATCAATGAAGAATACCAGCAGTATATTCGTGATGCCGAGGACTACATAAACTGTCTCAGGCAAGAGCATGGGCTGGCGATTAAGAAGACACGCGAAGTGCTAAATCGCTACGTTGAGTTGTTCGGCCAGGAAGCCGCGCTTCAATCAACGGGCCAGTAACAAAAGAAGAAGGCAGGAAACCTGACGATGAATGACGAGCAGCTGAGTGAAATGGTGAGCGAGCTGAACCGGGGTGCCGAGCTGATAGACACCAGCGAAACCGACTACGAAAAGCTGCCCGGTGCCGCGATCATTTCACGGGTTGGCCGGGCCCTGGCTGAAGCGGGCGGAAAAGAGCTGTTGGAGCAGGCTCATGCCAAAGCCGATCCGCAGTTCCAGCGTACAATTGATTTGCAGTGGTACGGGCTGACCGATACAAACGGAAATCAATGGTTGCCTTAAAACGCAGCTGGGTTTCCTGACAAACCTCGGTGAATTGGGCGGGTCTTCGGAGCCGCCCTTTTCCGTTCAGGCCGCGAGTGCCTTAGCCAGGGAGAACACATGTTCCCGGCTTCTTTCTGGAATGGCATAATAGTTCCGGACCAGATCAATAGCTTCTTTTCCGGCAAGCAGGCTTTCATCAGCAACAGCCTTCAGGGCTTTGCCTTCGGGCTTGTCCAGTCCCTCAAAGAAGAATGAAACATGGACATCGAGCGCGAGAGATATGTCCCAAAGCCTCGATGCGCTGACGCGGTTGCCGCCAGTTTCATATTTCTGGATCTGTTGGAATTTGACACCGGATCGTTCACCAAGTTCCTGCTGTGTCATACCTTTAAGCCAACGCTGGTGCCGAATGCGCTTGCCCACATGAATGTCGATCGGGTTTGCCATGATCAAATACCTACTATTTCGATGGCATCTGTCTACGCATTTTGGATTAAGGTTCAACTGAGGCGTGTTCACAATGCGTCGAGATCACCCGAATGGCTGCAACTATGCGGCGGGAGAAGCCAAAGATTCAGGGTAGCTGCATGACAGCAGATCAGTGTTCTTGAACTGGACTTCCTCGCTATAATTCTAAATCAAGATTGTCCGCTTATGGCTGGGGAAGCGGCCTGCATTGTTTGAGTTCTTGTTTGCCAAAATTGCGGGCCGCAACTTCACTGGAATTTCTGATCGTATGTTCATCATGGCAAATCCCGTGCTTACGCCCGGGACCGCGCCTGTCTTATGAATTTCGTGGCTCCAATGGCAAACTGGAGCCACTGCCTGGCACGGCATTTATGCCGGGCAGTGGCGGGGATGGATCGAGACCGCGCAGGTTCTCGGAACCGTGCTAGAGTGGGATCGTTCCCGTCAATTTCCATGGGGCCTGAACGGATACGCGGGGGAGAACCCGCCCCGTATGACAAGCATAGGACAGGGAAAGATGACCAGACACACTATTGGCGTGGATATATCAAAAGACCATTTGGACCTTCACGCATTGCCTTCAGGAGAGGAAGTGAGGATCCAGAACAGGAAAGGCAGCTTTCCCAAGCTGATCCGATGGCTTCGGAAGCTGGAGCCGGAGATCGTCGTCTTCGAACCGACAGGTTCCTATCATCGAGCATTCGAACAGGCTTTGCACACGGCAGGAATCCCCGTTTGTAAGGTGAACCCACTGTATGCGCGCCGGTTTTCGCAATCCGCTGGTGTCTTGGCCAAGACCGATCGGGTTGATGCAGCTATGCTGGCACGGATGGGATTTGCCTTGGACCTTGAGCCACAGCAGCCGCAGCGGGAGTTGGTTGCCATCTTGCGTGAGCTGGCGATGTTCAGACGGGGATTGGTTAAAGAGCGCACAGCAACACTGAATAGGCAGAAGGTGCTGACCCACCCCCTGCTGAGACGCCAGTGTGCGGCCCAGTTGCGCCAGATCGAGCGGCAGGTGAAGCAGTTGGATGCCGAGATCCGTAACACTGTCGAGGCAGATAGACAGTTGAAGCGGCAGAAGGAAATCCTGATCAGCATTCCTGGCATTTCGGATGTTACTGCCTTCACCGTATTGGTGGAGATGCCGGAAATCGGGACACTTTCTTCGCCGCAGGTTGCCAGCCTGGCAGGCCTTGCGCCGATGACGCGGGAATCCGGAAAGTGGAAGGGAAAGTCCTTCATCCAGGGCGGAAGGGCGGTCTTGAGGCACGCTATGTATATGCCTGCACTTGTCGCCTCCCGTCATAACCCGGACCTGCGCGCCCTGTATGAACGGCTTGTTGCAGCCGGCAAGCCAGCCAAGGTTGCGATAACAGCGGTGATGCGTAAGCTGATTGTTTTAGCCAATGTCCTGATCAAGGCTGACAGGCCTTGGGAAGTGCGTCCTGCCCTCTAGCCTCCAAAAGATCAATACAGTATTCTAAGCGTCAGTACCGCTTAGATTGATTTTCCCGAGCGGAATTTCAGGATTTTGGAGACGCGATGAGCTTCGACGATGAGGAAATCAGGGCCATCAAGACGAGGCTGCTTGAAGATGGTTATGTCAACGACGAGCAGGGCCTGGGTGCAATCGCGTTCAAAGATCATGGAGACGCAATAATTTCTGATCTTCGGCTGGCCGGTTACTCTCAGCCAATTGCCCGCGGTGCCGGCTACTTTTCAGGCAATGGCAACGTCTACTGGATGCATAACCCGGATCTGGTAAGTGCCGATGAGGCCCGCTGCATGACCCGCAGATGGGTGAATGACCGTGAACACTGCTAAGGGCTTTCCTGTTCGACAGCGGCCTTTCCTTCTCAAGGACAGGTTCAGAGTGTTTTGCTTTCAACCGAAAGTGAGCACCCTCATCGCGAGATGAAGGTGCCCATCATGGTGTGCCTAGAGTATATGAGATGGAGGAACCAATCTCGACTCTCCTTATAGGTGAAGTAGACTTAGGTTTCGTTAACTCATCGCAGGAGTTTGATCCAATTGACGAACTTGAGACAATGGACACTGGCATTGGGTGCGGCCGCCTTTGCGGATGCATCAATGTCGGTTGCGGAGAACAGTGAACCCGTACCAGACGAGGTTATTGCTGCGCAGCGCGCCTCTTTGGCCGCTGCAACGGAAGGGACAGGTTTTGGCCCTCAGTCACCGCGTGATATTGGACAGGCGGAAGGTACCAACCCGCGCGTGTTCAGCAAGGCGCCAGCTGTTACAGGGATGACTCTTTGCGATATTCATTTTCATGAGAACGCTGAGCATCGTGGTGGAGAGTTCACCACCTATGCCGGCAATGGTGATGGCAATGGATACGGAACAGGTTACAAATTCTCCGGAGAACTGACACCAGCCGAGAAAGCTTCTGCCGGCAAAGCGGTTGGAGCCAGCGAGCATGGAGACCTGGTGCCTGGCGACACAATCGAAGCCCATTTCGTTTATTCAACCGCACAGGCAACGCTTGGAAATGGATTGGGCACCTGCCTTGGTGAAGCGACCAGCAACCCCCAATTGCGGGTGGAAGCTGTTGTTGCAGTCCTTGTTTCTGAGGGAGGCGCAGACTTTACCGAATTGGCGCGGATCCAGGAAACTGGCGGGCTGAACCAGCTTCCAAACCTGCCGACCGATTTGGGGGCACCGGTGACCTACACAGGATCAACCACGGGCCCGGCCTATAACGAGAAGGGATCTCCCTTCCAGGTTACCTGGAATGTCCGGCCGAAAGTTCTCAAGCTTGATATCCATTCAGTTGACGCCTGGCTGGGCGACAACCCGTTTTCGGAAACACATGCGCATGGTGTCCGGAACCTGGTCCGGAACCCAGCATTGCTTTCGCCAATCAATTGAGATGAAACGGGTAAGAGGAGCGATTTCTCAGCTTCCTCTTACCCAACCTGCCGTAGCAGACACCTTGTGTTTAAAAGTTATCCCAGCCCTGCGCCGCCGGAAGCACCTCTTGATCAAAGTCATCAAAGGCCGCGTCAGCATCTGGCATCGGAGGATGCGCTTGAGGCAAGGATTTAGCCGCTGCGGGCGGAGCTGTATCTCCTTTGAACTTGGAGATCTCCTGTGTGAGCTGGCTGGCGTCGTTCGACAGCATCTGGCTTGCAGCAGATGTCTCCTCAACCATTGCTGCATTCTGCTGCGTCACTTGATCAAGCTGGGAAACCCCCATGTTGATCTCACTCAAAGCTGTCGATTGCTCAGAGGCCCCTGTGGCGATTTCACGGATGTGATCTGAAATCGTTGCCACGCTCTTGATAATCTGCTGCAGTTCTTGGCCGGATTTTCCGACGAGGCTCACACCATTGCCTACTTGCTGGTTGCTTTCACTGATCAGCTGCTTGATCTCTCCTGCAGCATCAGAAGACCGCTGGGCAAGTGCTCTGACTTCCGATGCAACAACTGCGAAACCGCGGCCGGCCTCACCTGCCCGTGCAGCTTCCACGCCAGCATTCAAAGCTAGCAGGTTGGTCTGGAACGCAATGTCGTCGATCACACCGATAATCTTGGAGATTTGTTCCGAAGAGTTTTCAATTTTTGACATCGCATCAACAGCGCTAGTTACAACTTCGCCGCTGCGTTCCGCAGAGGCCTTGGCGTCAGTCACGATCTCTTCGACATTTCGTGCGCCGTCTGCTGAGGCTTTAACTGTTGCCGTCAATTCTTCCAGCGCTGCAGCCGTTTCCTCAAGGGTTGCAGCCTGGCTTTCGGTGCGCTGGGAAAGATCATTGGCGGCCTGGGCGATTTCATCCGATGTCCGCCCTACTGCTGCAGAAACCTGCTTTACGGCACCAACGGTGGTGGCAAGCTGCTCCAGAGAATGGTTGAAAGCGTCTCCAAGGGCTGCAATGTCCGGCTGATTGGATGCTTCAATTCTGTAGGCAAGGTTGCCTTCGCTCAATTCCTTCAGGCCAGCCCCGATTGCTTCCAGCCCGCGGCGGCGCTCGGTCACGTCTGAAGCAACCTTCACAACCCGTTCGACCTTGCCGGTGTCATCCTCGACAGGCGCATACGTCGCTTGAATCCAGATGGTTTCGCCGGACTTTGTCATCCGGGGAAATTGATCCGTAAATGCCTTTCCGCTGGCGAGGTCGGACCAGAATGTCCTGTATTCTTCAGAGGCAACCAGCTCAGGAGCAACAAACATGGAGTGATGTTTTCCCTGGATCTCTTCGAGATCATAGCCAAGTGCGTTCAGAAAATTCTGGTTGGCTGTGATGATTGTTCCATCGGGGTGGAACTGAATTGTTGCCTGTGTCCGGTCAACCATGCCAGCAATGATGGCATTCGTATCCGGCTGTTTTGAATCCGCAGTTTTCCTGCTTTTGAAGAACATCTCGATTACTCCAAGGCTATCTGGGCCACACACCTTCGAACTGCGAACGTACGAAAGCTTTGTGCCAAAACCGTTAATGCAGATTGCTGAGGTTCAAATGGCTCTAGAAGCCCTTTCAATTAGCCTTGACGCAAGACGGATACTCT
>NZ_JBNAFX010000057.1:0-14886 GCF_049800895.1 Leisingera sp. S232
GAGATCAGCGCCGAGGACCGGTCGCAGATCACCCGTGACTTCGCCCACGAGCTGGTCAGCCGCTACGGTGTGGCCGTCGATGTGGCGATCCATACGCCGCACCGGGAAGGCGACCAGCGCAACCACCACGCCCACGTCTTGACCTCCACCCGCAAGCTGGAAGCCGAAGGCTTCACGACCAAGACGCGCGTGCTCGATTCCGCGAAGACTGGCGGCGTCGAGATCGAGCAGATGCGGGGGCTTTGGGCCGAGTTGCAGAACCGCGCCCTGGAGCGGGCAGGGGAGGTGGGTCGTGTCGATCACCGGTCGCTTGAAGCGCAGCGCGAGGCGGCGCTGGAGCGGGGTGATGCGCTGTCGGCGGAGGAGCTGGATCGCGACCCGGAGCTGAAGCTGGGACCGGCGGCCAATTCCATGGAGCGCCGGGCGAAGGCGGTGGCCGAGCGCCAGGGCCGGGAATATGTTCCGGTCACCGAACGCGGCGCTGTCGTCCATGCCGCCCGTCAGGCGCGCGCGGCCTTCCATGAAATGCGTGAGCGGCTGGACATCGCGCGGGAGACTTATGGGGCCGAGCGGGACGCGGGGCAGGGGCGTGTCTCTGCCGGTCTGGCTGCGCTCAGAGCTGCGACGGCGAAAGACCGCGACCGAGACCCGGGCGACTTCCGGGAGCGGCTGGCGCGCGTCGTGGGCCGGTCGCGGGACCAGGACGACACGCCGAAGCCAGAAAGCCGCAATTACGCGCGGGAGCGCTTGAAGGAGATCATGGAAAAGGATGCGGGGCGAGACGGCCAAGCAGCAGTTCACAAGCTGGATGGTCACAGCGATCCGGAGCTTGGCGGGGGTTCTGGGCGTGAGGAGCGCAAGCCCTCCGTTAACGAGCGGCTGAAGGACGTGTTAAACAAGCCGCGTGAGCGGCTGGAGATCGAGGATGAGCGCGATAAGGAAAAGGATCAGGAGGTCGAGAAGGATCGAGATGTCGACCGCGATCCGGGTCTCAGTCACTGACGAGGCGATGCAAGGTCGTTTCCCCGTTCTTCATAGGAATACTCGCCTGAGAGAAGCCGACACCGACCAGAAACGAAATCACGCCGGTGGCTGTCTTGAATTCGCGAACCTTTATTGCATTCTGCGTCACGCGCGTCCTGGCAGTGACAAGGATTTTCTCCTGCCCGTCGCTTCCGACAGTCCGCATGATCCAGAGACCATACCAGCTTGGACCCTTGCGTTCAGGATCGGCTTTGCACAACACTTCGACGGTGTGACCTTCTGCAGCGAGAGCGCGAAGACCCTGTTCAGTGGTCACATTCGGTTCGACATCAGCCATTAGATTCTTCGTAGAAGCTGGAGAAGGAAGTTGCCTTCTTTTGTACCTATTCTTGAGAAATAACAATATTATATTATTGGATAAGTGGTATCTCTATGCTCACTTTCGTTCTGTAATGTTGGTCTGAAAATCAAATGGGCCACCAGTCAGTGAGGCGGCCCATCTGTTGTTGGAGTTATGCGCCTCACCACTCGTTTCTACGGTGAGGCGCAAAGTGCATCAGTTGCTGATCACCTGATTGGCGAGAGCGAACTGGGCAAAGGTGTCGCGGTCCATCAGCAGCACCTGGGCAAAGTCTTCAGAATGCTCGTCAACGGGTGCCATGCCATGAGAGCCATTAGGGCCTTTCATGCCGGGCTGGCCGCGCCGACCTGTTGCACCACGTTCGCCACCTTCGCCCGGACGACCGGCGGCAAGATTGGCGGCAATTTTGACCCAATCCGGGTTGGCATCAACTTCGGCGCTGTCGGCGACGAGGTAAATTGTCACGCGCCCGCTGTCACCGGCATCACCGCCTGCGCCACCGTTGCCGCCTGTGCCGCCGGAAGCTGACTGGTGAAGAGTGGAACGGTTCCCACCGTCGCCAGCGCGACCGCCCGGCTGGCCGATACCACCATCACCACCCACGGAATTGAAGCGCACAAGTGCGCCAGGTTCCGCACCCACAAAGTACGCGGTAACCTGAACACCGTCTTCGCCATTACCGCCGCGAACACCATGTGCGCCGTTGCCGCCACGCTCGGCGCGACGGTCACACCAGTTAAAGGGGTCATAGCGGGAACAGGCGTTGCGACCGTTCTTACCAGCTTGTGCCGGGGTCTGCGTCGCATTTTCACCATCACGACCATGACCGATTACGGTCAAGTCACGAACATTACTTGCATCAAACGCGATCAGCGTGACCGTAGGTGTTGCGCCATTTCCGGAACCCTCAAGGTAACGGATCGTGCCACCATCAGAGTGAATGCGGTTAGCAGTGATCGTAACACCTGCGGGAACGAACAATGTCGCATCATCGCTAACAACGATGTCGTCAAATGTGTGGCTGCCACCCGTGAGGGTGACGGTTTCGCCCTCGCGGACGATCAAGTCGTCCGCGTTGTTCAGAGCGGGATCGCCAAGTGCAAAGGCGGAGCTCGCAGCGGCACCGATCGCAAGTGCTGCGGCAGTGGTCTTCAGGTTCTTCAACATGGTATTTCTCCCAGTTAGAAAAGAGGTCCTGGATGTTCAGGAATATTCCTCGACTTACAGGAATATTCCCAGAAGCTGTCTGGGTCAACAAAAATATTCCCAGAAGCGGCAGAAAAATTCCCAGAATATTCCCGAGACGCTAGGGAATACTTGAAATTCCCAGGAATTGTTGTAGCCTCAGTCGCATCTTTTATCCCTCCCACGGAACAAACGATGTTACCTGAGCAGACTCCCTTAGAGACCGTTGATGAAGTGCACCCAACCGAGGACGGTGACAGTGGGGGGAGTTCGAGACGACGCACGATCTACTCAGAAGACGTCATTAGAGACATCAAGCGCGAGGTGAAGCTTGTTTGGGATCGTGAAAAGAGATTCAAGAAACTAACGCAGGAGAAGTTAGCGTTAAGGCTTGGGTTAAAACAAAGCGCAGTGAGTAAACTCTTGAACGACGACACGGGGCACCCGTGGACAGTCGATAAGATAGAAAAATTTGCGTCCTATTGCGACGTACCAATTTCGGAGATCGTCAAAGATGAAGGCCTAATTGGATACTTCAATGGATGGGAAGGGCCTACGCTGCCGCCGGAAAAGAGCCGGATTGAAGAGGCGAAATCCGCGTTGAAGTCGTTCTTGGACGAGTACGGTAGGGACCTGAGTGAACCCAAACTTTTTGAGCTTGCAGGAAAACTAGCAGTTCGCGTCGAAGGGACCGAACGATCAATTGAAAATTACAACAAAGAAATCATGCAGTTACTGATATCTGAGCTGTAAGGGGCGGGCAGGAAACAGCTTTCGAAAAAGTTGGTTCGCAACGTTGCTTGGATTCCCATGGGCGTATACCTTCGCAAAGTTAAGGTAGACGCTGGGGGTGTGAGTAACTTTGACAGATTCAGTGATTGAAACGCCTGATTATTTTCAGCGTGCTCAAGAGCGCGCCCAAGAAGAGAAGCTACGCGAAAACCTCGAAAAAGAAATTTCAGCTAGGCAGGCTTTGGAACTGTTGTTCGATGGCTGTTTTGATGAGCTGGCAGAAGCTGAGCATCAAGCAGAACTTTCTGAGAAGCGTGTCGTACGAATCCGTAAGATTGTCTCAAGGCAGCGAAAGAAAATTACTGCGCTGTTGCTTCTGATCGTCGCATTATTGGGGTGTGCTGCGCTTCTATTCTACTATGAATATTTGATTTTTGTGCCTCGGTGAATTGATTTCTACATGGCTGTGCGTATTCCCATCAATGCTGATACCCCCTTCAGATTCTGAAGCCGTCGTGTTGGATGATGTCGAAGAAACGTCCAATCATATTCGGAAGAGGCAGCTTCAGATCGACTAGTCCTTCGCTTTGGGGAGCCTGGTCGGGAAAAGTTGAGGTACGTAGTACATTGAAAGATTTCTGGAACAAGATCGTATCTAATGCGAAGACGTGGCACAAAAAATTCAGGCTTCATGTCTTAGGCCTTAAAGGCAGTACAACTCCAGGGAGTGATACACGTCGCATGGCCATACGGCTTTGC
This sequence comes from Leisingera sp. S232, assembly GCF_049800895.1. Lineage (NCBI taxonomy): Bacteria > Pseudomonadati > Pseudomonadota > Alphaproteobacteria > Rhodobacterales > Roseobacteraceae > Leisingera > Leisingera sp. S232. The sequence continues at coordinate 4,022 of NZ_JBNAFX010000057.1, forward strand.
ATGTATTGGAGTATCGGTTCTTTTGTTTGGGCGTTACTGACTGCCACAACGGCACCGTCCGGCTACTCAGTTGGGGCTTCGATAGCTGCAGTAGCCTTCATACTGGCGAGTTCGCTTATCTTCTTTCAAATAGTGTTGCTGATGCCGTTTCGTGACAACAATGAGGACTTTCAACTCGATACTTGGAGACTGGTTTTCGACACGATGGTTTCCGCAGTCTTTATGATTTCTGTCTTCTCGGTACTTTATCGAAACGTTGGACTTATTTCCAACGGCCAGATTATTCGCCCCAGTATGTTAGACGCGATTTACTTTTCGTCGGTTACATTCTCAACTTTGGGATACGGGGATTTCGCTCCACATCCATCAATTCGGATAATAGCAGCAACCCAGGCACTTCTGGGGAATCTACATCTTGGAATGATTGTGGGGGCGACGTTCGCAGCGATTAAGCGCTGAGATCAGCCGATCATCAAAGCAACTGAGCCGACAACCATGAGCACGCCTGCCAGGGGCAGGGTGTAAGATTGGAACTGGCGATATCTTTGGTTGCTCATACTTTTTCTCCTGCGGAACATATAGCATTAGCAAGCTAAGATTGCAAATATATTAAGTGACTGCGCGTGCCAAAAACGGTCGTTTTTGGCCGCGCACCCTACCCCGCCCAAGATCAACCGCTTAGCTGTGACAAAACCCCCCGGCAAAACCTTTGCGGTTTTGGCAGGTTTTTGTCACAGTGAAGCATGATCATCGGATATGCCCGCGTCAGCACTGACGACCAAAGCGTGGATTCACAGACGGATGCCCTGTCGGCAGCCGGTGCCGAGAAGGTTTTCGCAGACAAGATCAGCGGATCGAAGCGTGCCCGCCCGGAGCTGGATAAGATGCTGGATCAACTCCGCGACAGTGACGTTGTGACTGTCACGAAGTATGACCGCCTAGCGCGGTCCCTGAAGGACCTCTTGGAGATCGTGGAAGCGATCCGCGAGCGAGGTGCCGGTTTCCGGTCCTTGGCCGAAGACATCGACACGACGACGCCGGCAGGCCGTCTAGTGTTTCATGTCTTCGCCTCAATCGCCCAGTTTGAGCGCGAGCGGATTTCAGAGCGGACCAAGGAGGGCTTGGCTTCGGCGCGCAAGCGGGGACGTATCGGCGGCAGGCCCCCTGCCCTCACTGTTGACCAAAAGAATGAGGTGCGCCGCATGCGGGATGAAGAAAGTCGCGCGATCTCAGAGATCGCGCGACTGTTCAAAGTTAGCGAAAGAACCGTCAGGCGGGCTTAGTCTGCCTCGCCAGTCCAACACCAAGCTCTACGAATGACGACTGGGTAGGTTGCTTTGAAAGCGGATCATGTCGCCCAGGATTGGGAAAATATCGTTGTGCTTGGCCCCAAACCGCATAAAGCCACCCTGGAATGACCCGATATCTCGGTTAGCCGTTCCTTCGCTTGAGGGAAGCCAGGCAGTCAAATTCTCTAGTCCTGCTTCAGCGATTTCTGACTCATCCAATTCGTAGTATCGCCAGATCGGGTTCTCGTGTGAAAAATCGATGTTCTCAATCGAGTTCAGTAGCGTTGTGAACAGCTCGCCTCCGTTGTCTGGGCGTCGGTTGCTGAAGTTCAGGTCGAACGTTAGTTTCGCAAGTGCTTTGAGAACCACTGGCTGGGCCGCAACAGTCTGTTCTTTGGCGCGATCTTCTCCGAAGCCGCTGATCTCAGAAATCTTGTGCCAGAGCTGTTGTACCACATCTTGTCGCGGTTCAACTACCGCAGGTGTGGCTCCGGAGGCGTTGGACTTGTTCAGGAATGCAAGCGACGTGACTGCCACCACATCTTTCATGGCGATCTCGCCAGAGTCTTTGGACCAGTCCTTGGTGTCTGTGTCGCTTACTCGCAGCAGTCCGTCGGCAACAATGCTCGACTTAATAAACTGGGTTACGGGGTTCGAGCTATCGAACTGCAGCGCCAGGCTGCTACTTACCCGCTTCCCGAGTTTGTTAAGGTCATGGAAAAGTTGTCTTTCTTGGGCAATATCGAGCCCAAGGTGAACTTCAACTGTCAAAGTGGCGTATGAGCGCGCGGCATCAAAGGCTTCATTCCAGACAACCATCTCATCTGGCGTAACTTCCCTACCCTTCTCCGGAAAAAGAACTGGGGCTTTAGCAGGGTACTTTCCGGATTGGCGTACCGTTTGAAGGAAGGACATGACCATTTCTGCAGCTGCGCGTCTGTGCTGTCCGTCAACAACCCACAAGATGTGACGTTCTGACAGAAATACGCGGAAGGAGGCGGTCTCTCCGCGTTCAGTTTGCAAGCGCATCCCGCGGATTCCACCGTTTCCATTGCCGCCATAGGGAATGTTGCGAATGTTGCAAACGATTGGTTGTAAGGAAAAATATGGCTGGTTCCCGAGAAGATCGAGAACTTCCTCAAATGCAGGGACGGCCTCCTTCTCCATAATCTTGCGGCGCATCAAGGCTGCAGAAACCAGTCCTCGCAGCATGTACTTTGCAAGGTTCTTGGCGTGGTTTGCATCGAGCGGACGCTGGGCAACTGGCCCTGCTTCACGATCATTTGCCACGTCGGAAATTTCATAAAACTGCCGAAATGGGACCGACATCGAGAAAACGCGATGACCGAGGTTGTGTCCGATGAAGACATTGAAAGGCGTTTCATTGATATCGCCCGCTGCCGAAAGCGCATCGAGATCGTCCAGGCCTTCACGGTCGGTGATTGGTTGGGGCATTCCGTCTAAAGATGGGTACATACTTAAATCCTCCTGATAAGTGATGTCCTGGCTTATACCTATAAAAATCCTGGTGTCAACTTAAAAATAGCCAGGAGTTGCTTTTTTATACGCCAGGCATGAAATACAAATAGTCCTGGATGATTTATATTTGATCTAGTGGTGGGGCTGACTAAGGAGCCAGTACGTACACAAGGTGGAGCAATTGGGTGCAAGCGTTTCACTCGCTGAGATCGCCAACGCTCAACGGTTCTAGAATTACTGGGATGCATTACACTCGGACTGCAACTAACGGCTGCCGATGCCCACACTCACTTAGAGAAGTGGATCAATTTTCTCTGTTGAAGAGTGTTTTTTGCGCTGAGATTGGCCGTGTGCGTAGATAGTCTTCGATTTCGCGCGCAATCGTGTCGGCCGTCTCGGGGCGTTCTCTACACTTCTCTGCCCAGCCCCGCCCCGGATGGAGTACGTCCCATCTTGGTCGCAAGCCGTTGTACCGACCTTTACCAGGATCATGATTTCCGAAACCATCGATCAGGGTATTCCAAATGGGTGAGAACCGACTGATCATCAAATTTTCCCCCAGGGGAATCCAGATGTCCTCAACAACAAGGTAGCGACAGAAGAAGTCGTCTATGTTGAGCGTCGAGGCTGCAGAGCGAATACTCTCAGCGTGTTCGTCCAACCGCTTTTTTAGGTACGGTTTGGGCTTGGCGTTGGAAGACATGCCACCTTTTCGGCCACCCGCAGGAATTGCTTTTCCGACATATATTGGTGCGCGCCACCTTCCATCCGTGTTTGCATCTGCAAGCTTGCGATAGGGCGCAAAATCGCCGGTGTAGTATATCGCGTAGACCCCTGCCCCGACGAACGATTCTAGGTTGCCAAGCTGCACGGGCTCTTTTTCTAAAAGGGCTTCGCCTACCGACGCTGCAAGATTCTCGCGGTCCAGCGGATTGAACGGATTATAGTCACTCATCAGTGCAGCTTGCCGTGCTTTGCGATCCGGGCCAAGTCAGCTTCAAGAAGCTTCTGAGCCACACTGGAGGCAACCGAATGTGCTAACATTACTGGGACAGCGTTCCCGAGCTGACGCATCGTTTCGCTCCACGCCCCATGGAATACATAGCCATCTGGAAACCCCTGTAGGCGCGCCGATTCACGCACTGTGAAGTACCGAACCTCTCCGTTCGGCTTGACCATCATGTTTTCGCCGCCAGGGACGCCATGGTCTCCAGCTTTGAGAGCCTTTGACGGCAGATCGATGGGGGAGCCGGTATGGCCTTTGTACACGCGAGCGCCTGGCTGAAACCGGTGATTAGCAATTCCTGCCGTTTGCCGCCCGTCAGACCGCGGTTCGGGAAGGGTTTGAAGAGCATCGCGTACTGTTTGCCAAGGAAGACAGCCATCGTTTGAGTTCAGCACACGAAGTCTTTCAACACGCCCTCTTAGGCGTTCGGGTACTGATCCACGCGCCCGCTTTGAAACTTGATGCCGGTCCCAGTACTCACCTGTTATCCATTGCTCGCGAAGTAGTGCGTCGAAGCTATGCGTCGGGTCAGGAAAGTTCCAATGTACGTCCTGATCCTCTCGGAAACCAACGATGAACACTCTTTCCCGCTTTTGCGGAGCGCCATAGTCAGCCGCATTAAATAGCTGGCGCGCGACATTGTATCGGACACCATGATCGCCTGTAGAAGTTTTCTCTCTCTCCAGCCGCTTCAAATGTTCTTGCCAGGTTTCCCCTGGCTTTTGAGAGATTTCCGGCATTGAGACGCGGTGCTCGATGTAAGCGACGTAGTTCGCGAACGCGGCACGGGTCAGCCCTTTTACATTTTCTATGATGAAAGACCGCGGTTTCAACCGCGCCACGACATCCGCAAACGCGGAGAACATATCCCGCTCATCTTCAAAAGCTCGATGCTTTCCGCCAATCGAGAAAGGTTGGCAGGGTGGCCCGCCAGAAACGAGATCGAGGCCAGACGGAATACTTTCATAGTCCAAATCTCGAACATCGCCACATACTACACGGAGGTCTTTCACTAGCGGAAACCCGCGGGATTTGTTTTCTTCCAAAGTCTCGCAGGCCCACTTGTCCCGTTCTATGGCTGCAACAGCATGAAAACCGGCAAGCTCTGTTCCGAGCGCCAGCCCGCCCGCGCCTGCAAAAAGCTCAATTGACTTCAGCATGTTGCCTCTCCTGTTCGGTTTGTTTCTTGGGCAGCAGATTGAGAATGGCTGCTTTTGGTTAATTTGAGGCTTCGTACTTTTCCCAAAGCAACTCAATGAGTTGCCCTTGCGTGATTCCAAGCCGTTCTGCCTCAGCCGCAATCGCCTCCCCTACCCTAGGGAAAACCTTTGGATGAAGCTGCCAAGTTCGTGGGCTTGGTTTGCGACCTGGCTTTTTCCGCGGTGTTCGATCCAGAAAACCTCTCGCCTCGCCAACTTCATCTACGCGCCGGACTTCCTCAACGGTCGTCTCTTTTGGGCGAGCCTTCAGCCCTGCAAGCCTATTTGAGCCGCTCATATACAGCCTCCGTGAACGCCTGAGCGTTTATCAACGCCTTATCAACTTTGCCGCCAGTGACCATCTCGGGATCATTCATCATCGCTGTCAGATCGCCCCCATAGGCAAACAACTCCGAGAATGCAGCGCGGGCAACTAATGACGGTTCGATTACGTCGATCCCTGCCCCACTGAGCTGTCCCTCAAGCTCCTTCTGCACCCGGCTTTTGACGGCTGCGCTAGTTTTGGTCAGCACCACGGCATGCCGGATTGACCGCCCAAGCGCTTCTTCCTCTTCGCGAACCAACGCCAGTGCTTCTGAGCCGATTTCTGCGTCGAGCGCCGTTGGCTGCATCGGTACAATCACCAGGTCCGCCTGGGAGATGGCGCGGCTGACGAGCTGGGAAGCAACCCCTTCGAGGTCCACAATGACGATCTTGCCGTCACCGTCAGCGCTCCGGATGGTCGGAACGATCTCTGAACGACCAACATCGCCCTTCAGGGTCACACCAGAAGGTGCACCATGTGATGCCCACCGAGTAAGAGACTTGTTCGGGTCGCAGTCAAGCACCGTGACATCCGCGCCCATGCGTGCGAACTCAGACGCCAGAAGAACGGCGCATGTCGATTTTCCAACCCCACCTTTGGGGCTTGCCATAACGATGACGGGCATTGCTCGATCCTGCCGCTTTGTTGTTACCAGTTTTATATCTCACACCGGAAATAAATCCAATACCAGAATTAAATCTCTTACCGGTTTTATTTCCGTAACCGGTTTTCAATCTCAAGGTCTGCCTCGCTTCTCGAACCACTTTCGACAGAACCCAATGAAAGCCCGGTCGGCATTGCGGGGCGGCTCAACACACCAGTCACGCCACTCTCGTTCCAGGAAACGAACGTCCCAACCGGGCGCTGCATGGCGCGCTTCTTCGTAGGTATCGGACTGCAGCGGTGGAATACTGCCTTCAACAAGCTGGGCAGGGGACATCGTGCCGCGATTAGTGAACACCACCATGTCAGCTTCATCTTCAAAGGTAACATGGTAATCCGGCAAATGGTCATGCTCTGCGAGTTGCCGGATCATCTGCCGAAAGCGCTTCTGTGGGCTTTGCGACCCAGTCTTAAGTAGCAACTTAGCAAGCGTGATGCGCCAGGTTTTCTGCTGCCCGCAATGTTTCCGGGCGATCTCGTACACCCGTCTTTCAATGGGCTTGCGCAGGCGGAAGTAGTCCCGGTGGAGAGTCAGTACCTCTTCGTTCCGGATTGCGTTGAAAACCCAGTCTGACAGCTTCACTTCACACCATAAGAGACGCCCGTCCAAACCGTGCTTTCGACGGATCGAGGAAGCGTCGATCAGGCCAAAGCCATCGACTTGCTCTTCATCGCCAGTGACAATGTTTGTCCTAATCCGCGTCCCTTCGAGGCGATCAAGGGCATCGAGCAGGGACTGGTATTCCCGGCCACTTGTACCCCGGTTGGTGAAAATCAGCAGCTCTCTGGAGTTGATCCGCACGCGGGGAGAGACGGCTTCGCCTTCCTTCAGCTTCGCCATGATCTGACTGATACAGTAGATCAGAATGTCCTTGTCGTAGATCGTCGCCAGACCCTTCACACTCGGCGTAATCTGCAGCCACTTGTCGCCATTCTCATAGCGCTTGACCGTCGTCTCAGGCTTCTTTGAGAGGGAATAAAACGGATGCTCCATGTGTTGCATCACGTCCTTTAGGACAGCGTCAGCCACATCACAGATGAACAGATCATGCTGCGGATGGCGATCCGGCAGGAGCGGGGCGAGGGCATTCGTGTTATCAGTTACCATGAGTCGACATTCGTGGTTTTAGTTACCGCAGTCAAGATTCGTGTTATCAGTTACCAAAAGCAGGATTTCAGTTACCAAGATTCGTGTTATTAGTTACCGGCTTTCGGGGAAATATATTATTTTTCAAGTCGTTGCGCGAATTTCGGAGCCACGTAACACAGATTCTAACACATATATAACACCCAGCTTCTCAGCCTGTATCAACAACCATCAGCACATCACCGCTCACCGCTGATAGAACACGCAGGCATCAACACCCGTGGTTGTCGTGGTCCAGGACGCCCCAAGGACAGCGCACATGGAAGCGTTGCTTGCTAAGAAACGAGGAAGCGTCACCGTCAGGACAAGCGCCAGAACGACAGCACCCAGACCGAACCATGGAAGACGGCTTTTGAAGCGATCCAGCTTCTGTTCCCGTTCCCAAAGCTGGCGCATGGTATCTGACTTGGCCTCGTCAGCTTTCCTAAGAACTTCTTGCGTGTGGTTGGAGGCCCGGAGCAGATCACCAGCCATCTGGCCAACGCGGGTGAGGGTATCGCCGATCCTGCCGTCGATGGTTGCACCGACAATCTCGCCATAGTGTTCCGGGTCGGTTTGCTTTTGAGCGGCAAAGGCGGCAGAGCGGGCTTCCGTCGCCGTCTTGTTCACCCGGTCGAGCACCCGTGTCTGATCATCCACCCGATCTGAGATGCTGGCGACAGCCGTGGCGAGCAGATCGAGCGTTTCGCGCAGATCATCGTCCGAGAGCGGGGCAGGGGAGGCGGGCGTGTCAGACATGGCGGCTTGCTTTCGGGTTATTGGCCTTCGGGCGTGAACAGTCCGGCAAATTCAGGATCGGCGTAGTAACGCAGCTTTTGCGCGACGGCGGTGGCCTGCCCCTGGACGCGCAGGAGCTGGCGAGCCGGGGGAAGCTGCATGATTTCATCGGGGGTCAGCAGATCGCGTCCCGTGAGGTTGTTCGAGAAACTGGGGCCATCGCCGGGCTTGAAGCTGTCAGTCTGGAACCCGGCGGTTTCCTGGCCGATCATCTGGCTCAGCCACTTAGCCGTCTCAAAATCATTCACGCCGAAGACCTGCTGCACCCCGGCATTGGCGATGAAGGTGTTTGCGCGGTCGCCGTAAAGGTCCTTGAGCTGGCTCATGTCCTGCAGGATCGGCCAGAGCTGGAGACCGTAGCCTGCCATCAGCCCCATAGCGCGCTCTACCGCCTCCAGACGGCCCAGGGCGGCGAATTCATCCAGGAGGAAGAGGGCAGGGGCCTTGAGGCGCTCAGAATGGCCCTCTGACGCGCCCTGAGGCCGTTCAGCGCCCCGTGCGATGTCCTGGAGGGCCTGAGAGACCAGGAGGCGCAGCCAGCGGCTGTAGGCGTCCATTCTGTTTGGGGGAAGCACCAGGAAGACGGAGGTAGTCCGGTGCCGTAAATCGGAGAAGGCGAAGTCCGAGCGCGCCAGACACTTTGCGATCCGGGGACTGTCCAGAAAATGCGTGTGCCGCTGCGCGTTCGACAGGACCGAGGCCGCTTCCCGGTCTGCTTTCCCGAGGAAGCGGTTGGCGGCGCGTGCAATAAGCCCGCCTGCCTCGTCGCTGTCCTGCATCAGCTCCAACAGCGCCCGGAGTTTGTCCGGGGGTAGGGTGAGATATTCCCGGACAGTGGCGAGGGATCGGCGGTTGCGATCCTCGTGACAGACGCAGAACATGATCAGCCCGCCGAGGATCGCCTTGGCTTCCTCGTTCCAGTGCGCTTCCGTCACTTGGCCCGGCGGGTCCATGACCAGCGCCTCTGTCAGCGAGGCGGCATCCTCGCCCAGATCGAGGCTGTCCGGTGTCAGCCTGTCGAGCGGGTTGTACGCAGCAGAGGGATGGCCGCTGACCTCAAAGGGATCGAGGACGTGGACCGTCCCGAACCGCCGCCGAGCCTCGCCAGCGATCCGGGCATTCTCGCCCTTGGGGTCAATCACCAGGACCGAGCGTTCCGCCACCAGCAGGTTCGGTATCACCGTGCCAACGCCTTTCCCGGCCCGAGTTGGGGCGAGGGTGATCAGATGCGCCGGGCCGTCATAGCGCAGGAGCCGCCCGGTGTGCGGATTACGCCCGATCAGAAGACCGCCATCTTCTTGCCCTTTGCCCCGCTCCAGCTTCTTCAGCTCCTTGCGGTTGGCAAACCGCGCCGAGCCGTGGCTGTCGCCGGTCAGTCCGAAATAGGCATCCGCACCGGAGGCCATGCGCCAGTACTGGAACCCGAAGACTGCACCCACAAACATGAAGGGACCGAAGACCAGCCACTGCCAGGCGCTTTCGCCCGGCGTCTGGTCGAAGAAGGCGAAGATGAACGGCGTGGCCACCAGAGAGCCGAGCATCGCCCCAAAGGCCATCGCTCCGATCAACCATCCGAGCATGATGGGTGTGAAGATCAACCGACCGAAGAGGCGGAACAGCCCCCCGAGGACGAGCATCACGCTCCGCATCAGGACGCGCCATCATCGGTAGGGGAAGGGGAGGGCGTCTCCCAGTCCGCGAAAGCCTTGCGATCCTGTTCGCGGGAGAGGTTGCGGATCAGCCGGTCGAGCATGGCGGCAGCACTGGAATCTCGTTCCGCCAGGTCCATGAGCGCCCCGCCCAGGATCACCTTGCGCCGTGTATCCAGCTTGCGCTGTCTAGTGGCTTCCCGGTTCTTCAGAGCTTGCAGGCGGGCCTTGGCCTGGGCGTAGCGTTTCTCGGCGCGTTCAAGCTCAGTCTCAGCCAATTTGGAAATCCACTTCAAAGAGGGCGGGTGTAAAGGTTAGGCTTGCAACAACCATCGGTAGCGCTTACCCGTAGGCCTGTAAAGGACAAGGGCGCACTTATGCAAACTCTCCACCTGCGGTTCCGAGCTTTGCGTGCGATCTCCTTGAGGCAGGGCCTCAGCCGATGGCGAACTCCGTCCGACGCGAGGCGCGCCGGAATGAAAGGCCCTCCCGGCCTCTCAAACTCTCCAGGGCCAACTTCGGCAGTTGGATCGCGCCCCGCAATGTCGCACCAGCGTCTCGCCCGATGCCCCACGGTGGGAGCCGGTCTGCCGCTGGCGTCTCCCTTTCGGGAGGTTCGTGTCGTCGGACCTGACGGTGCCGACACGAACCGGGTTTGCCCCCGGCAAACCGCCAGTGATCTGCCCCCATATCCCGCCCCCCATAAGGCTGGGGATTTGGGGGCAGATCACTGGCACGCCCGCGCCTCAGAGAGCCGTTGGCTCGCTTCGGACGGGCTGTCTTTTCCGCTCCGGCCCCAGCGTTGTGGGGCGCGGGCCTCCGGGGAAAAGACGGCTGACCCGGTGGCCCATGTTCGGGCATTGGCCGGGATCAGCAGCGGCGTGCGCGATGATCGTTCGCATCACGAAAGCGGGTAGGGCGCATGGCAAGCTACCACCTTTCCGTGAAGACGATCAAACGCAGCGCCGGGCGTTCTGCCACGGCGGCAGCGGCCTACCGCGTTGGCGAGCGCATCGAGTGCCAGCGTGAAGGCCGCGTCCACGATTACACCCGCAAGCAGGGCATCGAGGAGACCTTCATCCTGACCCCGAAAGACGCGCCCGATTGGGCGGCTGACCGGTCCCGCCTCTGGAACGAGGTCGAGGCCAGCGAGACCCGCCGCAACTCCGTCACCGCCCGCGAATGGGAGCTGGCCCTGCCGTCCGAGATCAGCGCCGAGGACCGGTCGCAGATCACCCGTGACTTCGCCCACGAGCTGGTCAGCCGCTACGGTGTGGCCGTCGATGTGGCGATCCATACGCCGCACCGGGAAGGCGACCAGCGCAACCACC
>NZ_JBNAFX010000058.1:0-14647 GCF_049800895.1 Leisingera sp. S232
ACTAAGGCAGAACTGGATGGCCGCATCGGAGAAGGTCTCCGGTCGTCCGCGTTTGCCGCATCGCTCGGCGAACCAGGTCATGTCGCGGTCAAACCAGACCAGCAGAGAGCCGCGCTTTCGAAGTGATGCGTTATAGTTGGACCAGTTCGTTGTTCGATAGCGGGAAGAGGCAGGCTTCGGCATGCCGCCGATCTAACCTACGGGATTCGCAAAGTGAATCCTCTACGGCCTTTGTGCAACAACGCCGATCAACACCAGCCGGAACTGCGCGGCCCGGACAGGACCGTCCCGCCCCTCAGCCTGCCTGGCTGCTGACCTTGATATTGCCCTGCAGCTGGGCGCCGTTCTCCGTGGACATGGTCTGCGCCGACACGTCCGCCCGCACTTGGGAACTGGCCGCCAGCCGCAGGTCCTCGCATTGGATCTGACCGCTGTAAGCGCCCTCGACGGTCACGGAGCGGGCATTCAGCGCCCCCTCGACAGTGCCGCCCTGCAGCACTGTCACAGCCTGCGCCGATACATCGCCGACAACCCGGCCCCGCACTTCGACGCTGCCTTTGCTGGAGGAGATGTTGCCCTCAACGGTCACATCTTTTTCGATAACGGAATTCACCACGTATCAGCCCTTTCTGCGCATTGCCGGACAGCCTAACCCGCCTGCTCCGATTTGAATAGCTGATAGCAAACCCCGGCACCCGGCCATAGACTGCTGTCGGCACCGTCGGCAAGGTTCCGCCTGAAGCTGCTCGCCCCGCTTTCACCTTTCCCAAATACTCTCGCCGAAGGCATTGCGCCGCCAGGGCGCAATTTTCTTACATCGCCACCAGCAGCCCATTTTCCAGCCTGATCTGCCGGTCCATCCGGGAAGCCAACTCCAGGTTATGAGTGGCAATCAGCGCCGACAGGCCTGTGCCGCGCACCAGCTCCATCAAGGCGGCAAAGACCTGATCGGAAGTTGCGGGATCGAGGTTTCCGGTGGGTTCATCCGCCAACAGCACCCGAGGGCTGTTGGCCAGCGCCCGGCAGAACGCCACCCGCTGCTGCTCGCCACCCGAAAGCGCCGCAGGGCGGTGATCTGCGCGCCCCGCCAACCCCACTGTGCCCAATAGCTGCGCCGCCCGCGCCACCGCGGATTTCTGCGTAGCACCATTGGCCAGCTGCGGCAGCACGATGTTTTCCAGCGCCGAAAATTCCGGCAGCAAGTGGTGGAACTGATAGACAAAACCCACTTCCTGACGGCGCAGGCGCGTGCGGCCGCGGTCACCCTTGCGGGTCACATCTGCGCCCGCCACACGCACCTCGCCCGTGTCCGGCGTGTCCAAAAGCCCCGCAATGTGCAGGAGCGTCGATTTACCAGCGCCCGAAGGTGCAACCAGCGCCACCACTTCCCCTGCCTGCAGGCTCAGATCCGCGCCGCGCAGCACATCCACCTGCCCCGCTGTGCCAGTCAGGTAGGATTTGGCGATCCCCTTCAGTTCCAGCATGACCTCACTCATAGCGCAGCGCCTCCACCGGGTTCAGCCGCGCCGCGCGGCGGGCCGGGAAAATGGTCACAAAAAACGACAGCCCCAGAGACAGCCCGGTGGCCGAGAGCACATCCGCCAGCCGCAGCTCAGCAGGCAGCGCATAGATGCCACGGATCGACGGATCCCAGACACCGCCGCCCATCACATAGTTCACGAACGAAAAGATCGGGTCGATATACAGCGCAAACAGGCATCCCAGCACAACGCCGAAAACGGTGCCAAGAACGCCGGTAAAGGCGCCGCAGATAAAGAACACCCGCATGACAGACCCCTCGCTCAGACCGATGGTCCGCAGGATGCCAATGTCGCGGCCCTTGTTCTTGACCAGCATGATCAGGCCGGAAACGATATTCATCGCTGCAATCAGCACCAGGATCGACAGGATGATGAACATGACGTTGTCCTCGACCTCCAGCGCACGCAGGAACCCGCCAGAGGCATCCCGCCAGGTCCAGACACCTGCCCCGCCCCCCGCTGCCACCAGGATCGACGGGACGAGCCTGTCCACGTTTTCCGGGTCTTGCACCATTATTTCAATCTCATCCGCCACGCCCTCGCGGTTGAAGAAGCTCTGCGCCTCGGCAAACGGCAGGTAAACACGGGTGCGGTCGATGTCCCAACGGCCTGCCGTGAAAACATAGACCACCTCATAGGCATTGACCCGCGGGCTGGTGCCAAAGGCGGTTTTGACCCCGTTGGGAGAAATCAGCTTGATCTTGTCGCCAACAGAAAGGCCCAGTTCGCGTGCCACGCCCGAGCCGATGGCAATGCCTTCGCCGAACCGGGCCAGATCACCGATCGCCTCTTTGCTTTGGGCAACACCGGGAATACCCAGAATATCGGCAGCCGAGATGCCAAAGACCTCAACGCCGGCATTGCGCTGGCGGCGGTTGGCCATCACCTGCCCCTTCACCAAAGGCGCGGCACGGATGACACCGGGCACTGCGGCCACCTGATCTGCCAGCGCCTGAAAATCTTGCAGGGTGCGATCCACCGCGCCGGCCTCATTCACCTGGCCGTAGGAATAGAGCGTGACATGGGCATTGGCGCCAAGAATGGTGCCGACAAACTCTGACCGAAAGCCAGTGCGCACCGCCAGCGTGGCGATCAGCGCAAACACCGCCAGGGTAATGCCGATGAGGCTGATCCAGGTCATCACGCTGACCCCGCCCTCGGCCTTGCGGGCGCGAAGGTAGCGCCAGGCGATGATCCATTCGAAACGGGAAAACGGCGGTGGTGTCGTGGCCATAAATAGGTCCTGCCCGGAGATTTTGCCTGCAACCTGTGCCGATGCGCGCCCGGGGTCAAGGCTGGGCGTACCGCAGATGTGCATTTCCGCCGGCCCGGCTGCCTGCCGCAAAACCCGCAGCCACTCAGAAACAGCGACAACATCTAGAAATCCCGGCCTTTTTGCCTCACAACAAATGATCTTCCTGTGATCTCACAGTGAGTTCCTGCCCAGTTGATCAACCGTGATCCGCCTGCACCTAGGCAGGAGAAACATACCTGCCCAAGGTGCCCGCACGTCATTATAAAAAAGGACACCCCAATGACCGATATTCGCATTGTTGCATCCAACACCTCTGCCCAGGGCGGCACCTTTCTGACCCCGTTCTGGTTTGCAGCCCATGACGGCAGCTTTGACCTCTACAACCGGAACGAAGCCGCGTCTGCCGGGCTGGAGGCACTGGCCGAGGATGGCAACTTTGCCCCGATCAATGCTGAGGTCGAGGCTCTCGACAGCGATGCCGTGACCGGTGCGGTGCTGGGCGCAGGCGGGCCGCTGGCCACCGGCGAGACCGGCGTCGCAGAGATCAGCGTGGACGGCGCCTCCAACGGCTATATCTCGCTGGCGTCGATGATCCTTCCGTCCAACGACGCATTTGTCGGCACCGGACAGGCCGTGCAGCTGTTTGACGAAGAAGGCAATTTCCTCGGTTCACAGAACATCGTCTTTGAAGGCAGCGATGTGCTGGATGCAGGCACTGAAGAGAACACCGAAGAAGACGCCGCTTTCCTCAACCAGACAGCGCCTGATACCGGCGTAGACGAAAACGGTGTGGTCACGCTGCACGAAGGCTTCCTGCCCGAGGGCGAAGGCAACGTCCTGGGCGGCACCAATGCAGCCGGTGCATTCATTGACCCGGAGGCGGCGGATTTCACCCAGCCCGGCGCACAGATTGCCGAAGTTCACATCAACGAATATCTGGTGACCGAAGGCACCGACGGGTTCGACTTCTTCCGCGGCTCCGCTGTGGATGACCTGGTCAGCGCAGGCGGTGGCCGCGATATCCTGCTGGGCCGCAGCGGCTGGGATGAGCTGGACGGCGGCGCAGGCCGTGACGTGCTGTTCGGCGGCCGTGGCAATGACTCGCTGGATGGTGGCACCGGCCGCGACGTGCTGAAAGGCGGGCGCGGTGACGACACCTTCATCTTTGAACAAGGCGATGGCCGCGACCGTATCGTGGACTTCAGTGCCGATGACGACATGATCCAGCTGGATGTCGAAGGCGTAGAGAGCTTTGACGACCTTGCAGGATTTGCCCGCAGCCGCGGCGAAAACACCGTACTGAACTTCGGCGACGGTGATGCGCTGGTGCTGCGCGGAGTTGAATTCGATGAGCTGAGTGCCGCCAACTTCGACATTCTCTGATCTGAACCGCCTTGCGGCCCCTGCCCCCGCCCGGCGGCGGGGGCAATTTTTTCTGCAAATTGCTTTGCCATGGGTTTTGCAGAAAACTCGTGGCTCGGCCACGGCTGATGTCACCTCGTTGTGAGGCGCCAAAATGCCCTCGGCCTTGCATTTTTTCGCCCGCACAGCTTTATCGACCGGGTACCTGTGATAAGGGGTGAACAAACAATGGACAGGTATTTCAAACGCGCCCTGCCGCCTGCGTCGCTGCGGATGGCGGGACTGGCGGGACTGGGCGCCTTTCTGGCCATTGCGGTGCTGTCACTGCTGTCAACGCACGCCAATATCCTGCTTTTGATGGCGCCTTTCGGCGCCAGCTGCGTGCTGCTGTTCGCGGTTCCCACCAGCCCGCTGTCACAGCCCGCGCATGTGGTTGGCGGCCATGTTCTGGCGACCGCTGTCGCGCTGGCGCTGAACGCATTGCTGCCCGATACCTGGTGGGCCCTGGCGCTGGCCGTCGGCCTGTCGATTGCCCTGATGGCCGCGCTTCGGCTGACCCACCCGCCCGCCGGTGCGGATCCCCTGGTGGTCTTCGCCGCCGACCCTGGCATCTCCTTCCTGCTGTTCCCGGTGTTGACCGGTGCCCTTGCATTGGTTGCGATTGCCGCTGTGTTTCACCGGTTCTCAGGACATGACTACCCGTTGAAACACGGCTGATAACACGCCTTGGGTGCCCCTCTCGACGCCGTGCGCCCCCCCCTCCAAAGAAGAAAGGGAGCCGCGCGGCTCCCTTTCTCATGCTTTTCAAACTGCCAAGCAGTGCTGCTCAGAAGCCGCGACCGGTGGGGTGGGCCTTGTAGACTTCCACCACCTTCTTCACGGCCTCTTCCGGGGACAGTTCCTCGCTTTCACCGGTGCGGCGGGAGGTGAGTTCCACCACGCCGTTCTTCAGCCCACGCGGGCCGACAGTGATGCGCCAGGGCAGACCGATCAGGTCCATGGTGGCAAATTTGCCGCCGGCGCGTTCTTTGCGATCGTCATAAAGCGGATCCAGACCGGCCGCCGTCAGCGCTGCATAAAGCTGGTTACAGGCCGCATCCGCTTCGTCATCGCCCTGTTTCAGGTTGACGATCCCGCAGTGGAACGGGGTCACGCCCTCGGGCCAGATGATGCCCTTGTCGTCATGGCTGGCCTCGATGATCGCGCCCAGCAGACGCGACACGCCAATGCCGTGACTGCCCATGTGGACCGGAACCGGCTTGCCGTCCGGCCCCTGCACAGTGGCGCCCATGGCATCGGAATATTTGGTGCCAAAGTAGAAGATCTGTCCGACCTCGATACCGCGCGCGACGCGGCGGCGCTCCTCGGGGATTGCATTGAACAGGGCTTCGTCGTGGGTCTCGTCGGTGCGGGCGTATTTCGAGGTGAACTCCTCCAGCACGCCCTGGCACTGCGCGACGTCGTCATAGTCGATCTCGCGGTCGCCAAAGGTCAGATCGGTGACGGCGCTGTCATAAAACACCTCGGACTCGCCGGTGTCGGCCAGCACCAGGAATTCATGGGTGTCATCGCCGCCAATGGGGCCGCTGTCGGCGCGCATCGGGATCGCCTGCAGGCCCATGCGCTCATAGGTGCGCAGATAGCTGACCAGATGGCGGTTGTAGGCGTGCAGCGCGTCTTCCTTGGTCAGGTCGAAGTTATAGCCGTCCTTCATGTAGAATTCGCGGCCGCGCATCACGCCGAAACGTGGGCGGATCTCGTCGCGGAATTTCCACTGGATCTGATACATGGTCAGCGGCAGGTCCTTGTAGCTGCTGACATGGGCGCGGAAGATATCGGTGATCAGCTCTTCGGCGGTGGGGGTGAACAGCATGTCGCGGTCATGCCGATCCTTCATCCGCAGCATTTCCTGGCCATAGGCCTCATAGCGGCCGCTCTCGCGCCATAGATCGGCAGACTGCATGGTCGGCATCTGCATCGGGATATGGCCCGCGCGGATCTGCTCGTCATGGACGATGCTTTCGATCTTTTTCAAGACCTTGAAACCAAGCGGCAGCCAGGAATAGATCCCGGCAGAGGATTGCTTGATCATCCCGGCGCGCAGCATCAGCCGGTGGCTGACGATCTGGGCTTCCGAGGGGTTCTCTTTCAGAACCGGCAGAAAATAGCGGGACAGGCGCATCTTGGCTCCATCGGTGATGAGGGTTCGAGTTCCCGCCCGGTTTAGTGGCTGATGGGGGTGCGGGCAAGGGCGGAGAAACAACTGCCTCTTTGCTTGGTGCTGAAACCAGGACAACAGATCCCGCATCGGGTTGTATCTTATGGGGCGTAGCGCGCGGCGGCACGGCCTGCACCTGATCGGGCCCTGCCCGTTTCGACCCGAAACTGTCCGCAGGAAAAGTTTTCACAACGGTCTCAACGCCGCGGAAACACGCCTGCACGCCTTCCCAAGGTCAGGTCCCGGCCCGGCGAGCGGGCCGCAGGACTGCCGGACTACCCAGCGCTGGGCAGGCTCCGGGCAATCCCCGACCTTTTTCGGCCTTATCCGGCCTGGGCGTTCTCCAGGTCTTTCTGCAGCTCGTCGCGCTTGGCCTTGGCTGCCTTATAGGCTTTCATCTTGGAGGAGGCCGCTTTCTGCGCTTTTTCAAGACCAATCGCCAGCTTCTGCAGCTGCTCGCCGTTGGGCTTGGCATAAAGCTTCAGCTTCTCCAGCCGTTTCTGCGCGTCTTTCAGGTCTTTTTTGGCGTCTTTCAGGATCTTCTCGGCCTTGCCGACCTCAACCCCGTCCGAAATCAGCGTATCAATGCCCGAAATCACCGTGGCGCTGCTGTTGGCGGCACTGCCCAGCGCGGTTGCACAGCCAGCATATTCGGTCGAGACGTTCTTGAGAGCCCCTGCGTCAGTGGCTCCGGTCGGCCCCAGCATGTCGTCGATCGCGGAGCGCGACAGGCCCACCCCGATGGCGACATAGACCGCCTGCGCCGCCTTCAGCTCGGGCAGCAGAACGGTTGTGGCAACGGTGATGGTGACGTTGATTGCCCGCTGGGTCTTGGCTTCACGCACCAGCGACTTGGCCTTTTTCAGCTCCTTCGTCAGCTTCTCGACCTTTTTGACAACCCGGCCGAGCTCGCCCTCGCCGTTCTTGACCACCGCCGCCAGCAGCGCAATCACCCCGACATATTGCGAGGCGACCTTGGCGCCGATATAGGCCGAGAACATGGCATTCTGCGCCTCCAGAACTTCGCAGGCCAGCGCCAGTTTGCCGCGTTCCTCGCTGGCCTTGCGGACGATCTTCATGTCGGGGTTTTCCGGGTCGATCCGGTCAGAGACGTCGCAGAATTTCCCATAGATCTTGTCGCATTTGGTCAGTGCGGCCTTGTAGGACTTTTTCAGCTTGTCCGGATAGAGCTTCAGCTCCCCGTCCTTGAGGTTCTTCTCAGCAACCTCGACAACGTCTGAATAGAATTCTTCGGTTTCATCCATAAAGGCTCGGACGATCTTGAAGGCGTCTTTGTTCGACATTTGCAAACTCCGGTATTCAAAAATAACAACACATGAAAACTGCTCGGAACCAAATTTTCAGGCCCCCATAGCCAGAGAATTTAGGAAGCCTGGCCATTTTTACAAGATTGCTGCGCTCTTGTCGTTTTTGCAGCATCGCGGCGCAAAAGAACTTGAACCGCCGTTCAATAGTCGGAACTGTTACCGTAAACACCGCTCTCAGGGACAGGGGAGAGACACGTGGCCAAGACCATAACAGAACCGGCGCGGGAGATCCCGGTCATCCATGAAACCGACGTGCTGGTGGTGGGCTCCGGCCCCGGCGGGCTGGCTGCGGCGCTGGCAGCGGCGCGGACCGGGGTGGAGGTGACGCTCATGGACCGGTTCGGCTGTTTCGGCGGCAATATCACCACCGTCGGCGTCGAAGGCTTTGCCTGGTACCGGCATGAACAGACGGTCGAGGCCCATGGCATCGGCTGGGAGTTCGAGGAGCGCGCCAAGGCGATGGGGGCGGCGGTGCCCGAAAGCCAGTCCCTGTCTTATGAACTGGACAGCGAAGGCTTCAAGCTGGTGGCGGACACGCTGGTCGAGGAAGCAGGCATCTACCCCATGCTGCACCGTGTCTTTGTGGCCCCGATCCACGAGGGCAGCCGGATCACCGGGGTGATTGTCGAAAGCAAGGCGGGCCGCGAAGCGGTGCTGGCGAAACGGGTGATCGATGCCACCGGCGACGCCGATATTGCCCATATGATGGGTGCACCGACCATCAAGACCCCGGTGGAGCAGATGCAGGCGGCCAGCGTGATGTTCCACATTGCCGGCGTCGACAAGCAGGCGTTCATGGAGGGCGTCAAGGCCGATCCACAGACCTATGCCAACTGGTCCACCGGCGAATGGCAGGTGGAGACTTCCGGCAAGGAAGACGAGATGTTCTCTCCCTTTCTGGCCAAGCCCTTTGGCCAGGCGATCCGCGACGGGGTGATCCCCGCGCATCTCAACACCATCGGCGGCACCTGGGGCGCGGTGCATGACAGCGGTGAGATGACCTATATGAACCTGGTGCATCTGGCAGAGATCGACGGCACAGACCCCGACAGCATGACCAAGGGCGAGATCGAGGGGCGCAAACAGGCGATGCACGCCATCAACGCATTGCGCATCTATACGCCGGGTTGCGCGGGCGCGCGGCTGCGCAATTTTGGCATGACCATCGGCATCCGCGACACCCGCAAGATCGATGCCCGTCACAACATCACCGAGCAGGAGACCCGCAATCAGGGCCGCTTTGACGACACCATCGGCATCTATCCCGAATTCATCGATGGCTACGGGGTGCTGATCCTGCCCACGACGGGGCGCTACATGCAGATCCCCTACCGGTCGATGCTGCCCAAGGGCGTACAGGGCCTGCTGGTCACCGGCCGCGCCATCGGCGGCGACAAGATCGCCCATGCCGCCACCCGCAACATGGCGGCTTGCGCTGTGGCTGGCCAAGGTGCCGGCATTGCCGCAGCGCTGTCGGTCAAGTCGGATTGCGAACTGGACGCGGTGAATATCGCGCAAGTTCAGGCCGAGCTGAAACGCCAGGGGGTGCGGATCCATTGAGCCAGAGCATTCCCACCATCGACATCTCGCCCCTGCGCAAGGAGGCTCATCCGCAGCGCAAGGACACAATTGCTGCTGTTTTGGCGGCGGCAGAGGATATCGGGTTCCTCTCGATCACCGGCACAGGCGTTGCGCCGGATAAAGTGGAGGCTGTACGCAGCGCCGTGCGGGCGATCTTTGCCGTGGATGAGAAATCCAAATGGGATCAAGCGATTACGCGAGAAAATTACCGTGGCTACATCCCGATGGGGTTCTTCACTCCGAACGATGGCAGCGGCACCGCAGACAAATACGAAGGCTACAAACTGCACCATGAGGTGGCAGCGGACGATCCGATCCGCGCCGCCTGCCCGCTTTACGGCCCTAACCGCTGGCCTGCTGAGGTGCCGCAAGCGCGTGATGTGATCCTGGGGTACTGGGGCGAACTGGACGGCGTCTTTCACCTGCTCTTGGGCGCGCTGGCCGAGGGTCTGGGGCTGGATCCGGCGCAGTTTCAGGACCCCTTCCGCGAGCCCCTGACCAACATGAGCCTGCTGCATTACCCGCCGCAGGCGCCGGAGGATACGGGCTTTGGCATCCATCCACACAAGGACACCGATGCGCTGACCATCATCGCGCCGGACCCGGTCGGCGGCCTGGAGGTGCAGACACGAGACGGCGGCTGGATCACGCCCGACTGCCCGCCCGGCGGCTTTGTCGTCAATATCGGCGACATGCTGGAATTGTGGTCTGGCGGGCGGCTGGTCTCCACCCCGCACCGGGTGGTGAACAAATCCGGGCGGGAACGCTATTCCTTCCCCTATTTCGCGGTGCCGCGCCATGACGTGGTGGTGGCGCCGCTGCTGCCACCGGTGCCGGGGTTCGACCGCCCAGCGGTCCATTGCGGCCATTGGTCGGCAGAAATCTGGCGCACCAACTGGCCAGATGAGGACGCAGGCGAAGACACCCCTGAACTGGGCACCATCCAGAGCTGAAGGAACGCCCCGCCCCGAACGGGGCGGAGCGCCCGCCCACACTATGAGGGCGGGCGCTGCCCGACCTGCGGCAGGGCGCAGCATTTTCTAAACTTGCCCCCGCTCTTTTCCGCCTTATCCCCGCCTTGCCCACAGGGGATTTACCCTGCCCCCTTGCAAGCCCCTGCCCCATCAGGAAAGACTGGCACCAGAAACCTGAAGCAAACGGACCAAAGGCGGGCACCCGGACATGGCTCTACCAGCAAAGAAGCAGTTCAAATACTGGGGCATTGCGGCCTTGGTCTTTGCCGTTGTGATGTGGGCCCTGGGCGATGTGCTGCTGCCTTTTGTGCTGGGCGCCGCCATCGCCTATATGATCGACCCGATCGCCGACCGGCTGGAAGCCTGGGGGATGAGCCGCTCCGGTGCCATTGCCGCCATCACGGTGGGCGCGCTGCTGGTGTTCCTTCTGATGCTGCTGGTTGTGGTGCCGACGCTGATTTATCAGATGATCGATCTGGTCAATGTGCTGCCGCAGCTGGTCCAGGACGCGCGCAGCTTTGCCAATGAGCATTTCCCAGCGGTTTTTGAACAGGACAGCCGCATTCATCAGGCGATCACCGCAATCGCCCAGACGCTCCAACTGCGCGCGGTCGGGATGCTGCAATCCATCGCCGGTTCCGCGGTGTCGCTTCTGAATGTGGTGGTCCTGCTGGTCATCGTGCCGGTGGTAAGCGTCTATCTGCTTTTGGACTGGGACCGGATGATCGACCGCATTGATGCGTTGCTGCCGCGCGATCATCAGCCGGTGATCCGCCGGATCGCCTCTGAAATTGACGCGGTGCTGCATTCCTTTATTCACGGCATGGGCACCGTCTGCCTGATCCTGGGCACCTATTACGCCGTGGCGCTGATGATTGTGGGGCTGAACTTCGGCCTTGCCGTGGGCTTTATCGCCGGTCTCATTACCTTCATCCCCTATCTCGGCGCCCTGATCGGCGGCGCGCTGGCCATTGGCCTTGCGCTGTTTCAGTTCTGGGGCGACTGGGTGTCCATCGGGCTGGTGGCGGGCATCTTTGCCATTGGCCAGGTGGCTGAGGGCAACTTCCTGACACCCAAGCTGGTGGGCGGCTCTGTCGGCCTGCACCCGGTCTGGCTCTTGCTGGCGCTGTCGGTCTTTGGCGCCCTCTTTGGCTTTGTCGGCATGCTGGTGGCGGTTCCCGTCGCTGCCGCCCTGGGGGTTGTTGCGCGGTTCCTGACAGAGCAATACCTGAACAGCCGCCTCTACCTGGGGCTTGGCCACCGCGACGCGGATTCGGAATAACAGCTATGGCACAGCAGCTGAGCTTTGATCTCCCGGCGAAACCGGCGCTGGGGCGGGAGGATTTCTTTGTCGCGCCCTCCAACGCCATGGCAGTGGCGCTGCTGGACCCGCAGTTCATCTGGCCCAGTGGCAAGCTGGTGCTCACCGGCCCCAAGGGCGCGGGCAAAACCCATCTGGCGCATGTCTGGGCCAGCCAGACCGGAGCGCGGATCATCCCGGCGCCCCAGCTGAGCGAGCAGGCCGTGCCGGAGCTGGCGCAGGGGCCGGTCGCGGTCGAGGACGTGCCGCAGATTGCAGAGGATCCCACACGGCAGAATGCCTTGTTTCACCTGCACAATCTGGTGCTGGCACAGGGTCACGCACTGGTGATGACCGGGCGCGGCGCGCCGAACCTTTGGGGGCTTACTCTGCCTGACCTGCAAAGCCGGGTTCAGGCCGCCACCCATGCCGAACTGCAGCCGCCGGACGACCAGCTGCTGGCGGTGGTGCTGGCCAAGCTGTTCAACGACCGCCAGATCACCCCCAAGCCGGATGTGATTCCCTATCTGGTGGCGCATATGGACCGCTCCTTTGCCGCAGCGGCCCAGATCGTGCAGCGGCTGGACCTGCTGTCGCTGGCGGAAAAACGCAGCCTCACACGCCCCCTGGCGGTACGGGCGCTCACCGAGGTGCGCGAAGAGGCGGCGGAAAATGACGCATCCGCAAGCTGTTGACCGCTGCCCGCCCATGTCCCATCCTGCACCCGGATCGCAAGACGGAGCCCTCATGAACGTGACACAGGACCCCGCCGCCGCAACTGATTGGGGGCCCTTCGGGCGACCCATCTTTGACGACCCCAAAGCCCGCGCCCTGTCCCGGGTCGGAGTGGTCGATGTCGGCTCCAATTCGGTCCGGCTGGTGGTGTTTGACGGCGCCGCCCGCAGCCCGGCCTATTTCTACAACGAAAAGATCATGTGCGCGCTTGGTGCGGGCCTGTCGGAAAGCGGTCGGCTGAACCCGGAGGGACGCGAGCGTGCCTTGTCCGCACTGCGCCGGTTCCAGCATCTGGCCCAGGGCATGGGGCTGCCACCCCTGTCCGCTGTCGCCACCGCTGCGGTGCGCGACGCCGAGGACGGGCCGGAGTTCTGTGACGAGGTGCTGCGCGAAACGGGGCTGAAGATCCATGTCATCGACGGGCGAGAGGAGGCGCGGCTGTCGGCGCAGGGCGTTCTGCTGGGCTGGCCCGGCGCCTATGGGCTGGTCTGCGATATCGGCGGCTCTTCGATGGAACTGGCAGAGATCCAGGAGAATTCTGTCGGCCGCCGGGTCACCTCCTCGCTGGGGCCGCTGAAGCTGCGCGACGTCAAAGGCGGACGCAAGGGGCGCAAGGAACACATCAAACAGGTGATCGAACAGCTGAAGGCCGAGATGGGCCCACAGCGCGACCGCCTGTTCCTGGTTGGCGGCAGCTGGCGGGCGATTGCCCGCATCGACATGCACCGACGCGGCTATCCGCTGAAGGTGCTGCATGAATACCGGATGTCGGCCAAGGATGTGCGCGAAACCGCCCGCTATATCGAGGCCGCCGATCTGAACAAGCTGCGCGGCGCCTGCGGTGTCTCCGCCAGCCGGATGGCGCTGGTGCCCTATGCCGTCGACGTGCTGAGCCGGCTGGTCAAGACCTTCAAGCCCAAGGATATCGCGGTGTCCAGCTATGGCATCCGCGAGGGGCTGCTGTACGAACAGATGCCGCAGCGGTTGCGCGCCCGCGACCCGCTGGTCGAGGCCTCCCGCTTTGCCGAGATGAAGGACGCCCGTGTTCCCGGTTTCGGCAAGACGATGTATGATTTTGTCAGCCCGCTGTTCGCCAATGCCCGCCACAGCAAGCGACGGCTGGTCAAGGCGGCCTGCCTTTTGCATGACGTCAGCTGGCGCGCACATCCCGACTACCGTGCCGAGGTCTGTTTCGACAATGCCACCCGCGCCAATCTGGGCGGGCTGAAACATTCCGAACGGGTGTTCCTGGGCCTGGCGCTCTTGCACCGCTACAGCAACAAGCGGCAGGGCAGCTCCTTTGAGCATCTCTACGGGCTGCTGGATGAAAAAGGTCAGCAGGAGGCCGAAGTGCTGGGCAAGGCAATGCGATTCGGCGCCATGCTGATGGTGACCGGCAATGGTGACATCGGTGCGCTGCGCTGGCAGCCGCGCAAACGGATACTGCACGTGGACCTGCCGGATACGGCGCGGCCCTTGTACGGCGAGGTGGCAGAATCGCGGCTGAAATCGCTGGCCAAGACCCTGGAAGCTGAAATCGACCTGCGCTTTGTGAAACCCACACCTGCGCCGGAGGCGGGCTGACAGGCAGCGACGCAAGTCGCGCCGGGACCGCCGGCATAAGACAGGCGAACTGCGCAGGCGGCGTCAGATTTCGGTGACGCCTTCTTCTTCGCTCTTGTCTGCCTCGGCGGGCGCTTTTTCCTTGGGCTTCTTGCGGATGATGATATCGCCATTGGGCAGGATTTCCGGCAGCTCATATGCGCTCCAGTCTTCCACTTCCTGGGCGATATCCGCCAGAGCTGGCCCCATCTTACTGAGGAAAGCGCCCATCGACGGGCCGATTTCCCCCATCATCCCCTGCAGATCTTCCAGTGCCGGCGCCATTTCCTGCACCAGCCCCTCCAGCAACATCTCCGCCCCGCGTTCCATCAGACTGGAACCGGAGCCTTCCCCGCCTGCTTCCTCTGCGGTGAGCGGGGTTGAAAGAAGGGCCAAAAGAGCGGCGGGCAAGATAAGCTGTTTCATGGCATCAATATAGGATGTCTGAAGAGACAGGAACAGGGGCAGACGCGGCGTTGTTGCGCAACTCGTTTTGAGGACGAGCTTCCCCTTTCCGCGGCGGATTCATCCATCACACACGATCTCGGCGGTGCCGAGGGCCGAGAATCGGTTCATGAGAGCGATGCGGATGTGGATTTCGGCGGTTTGTCTGTCTGGGTCCCTCGCCATGATGCGTTCGCCGAATGCCTTGAGGCATAGCATTTTGGCCTCCACGCGACTTCGGATGTGATAACCACTCCATCGTTTCCACAGCGCCCTGCCGAAGCGTTGCGAAGCGCGCAGTATCTCG
>NZ_JBNAFX010000059.1:0-12458 GCF_049800895.1 Leisingera sp. S232
ACTAAGGCAGAACTGGATGGCCGCATCGGAGAAGGTCTCCGGTCGTCCGCGTTTGCCGCATCGCTCGGCGAACCAGGTCATGTCGCGGTCAAACCAGACCAGCAGAGAGCCGCGCTTTCGAAGTGATGCGTTATAGTTGGACCAGTTCGTTGTTCGATAGCGGGAAGAGGCAGGCTTCGGCATGCCGCCGATCTAACCTACGGGATTCGCAAAGTGAATCCTCTACGGCCTTTGTGCAACAACGCCAGATTGAGGTAATAGCGCATCAATCCTCTGCGGCGGACAGGGCGAGAGAGCTTGCACGAAAGACGGGGCATGCAGCCTAAAGCGCAATCAGTTCCAAGGCTTCGCGGTGGCCCACCAAAGCGCCACCCTCGCCGTAGTTCGGACGCTTGTACTCATGACCCAAGATATCAGCGCGCATCCGGTCATCAACCTTTGCGGCTAATAGCGCGTCTTCCACATAGTGCCGCATCGAATAGGCCACATGTTTTGGCGTCTCTTTCAGGCCGTTATTCTCAAGGTATTTGTTGACTAAGGCCGACCACGAATTTGCCTTGTGCTGATAGCGCTTGATGCCTTCCCGATCCACGATACGGCGGGCAGCCTCAAGGGAAACGCCAGTCAGGGGCATATCGCGTTCAGTGTGCTCAACCTTGATCTCACGCCCATTCTCGCGCACGCGCAAGTGCGGGACATTGTGTGTGAGAACAAAATCCTCAAGCGGGGCATCGGTAATCTCGCTGGGGCGCAGGCCAGTGTTGACGGTCATCAGAAAGATATCGCGTGCCTCATCGTTGAGGCCACCCAGTGCCCCCGGTGCAAGCAGTTTACTCTTGACCCATTCCCGGGAAAACGGCGGAGTCTTGGTCTTCTTGCGTCCGCGCACCTCAAACCAGAGCCTTGAAAACGGGTTGTCGAGGTCAATTTTTTTTAAGGTGGTCCAAGTGTTCCACATCTCGGACAAGTGACCAAAGTCTTTGTTGGCCGAGTCGGGTTTTAGGCCGTTCTCAACCCGCTGCCCCCACCAGTCGCGGAATCTCAGCGCGTCATCCCGGGTAATCTTATTGATGGGCATGGCAATTGGTATGTTCCGGCCATCACGCTCAGCGACCACATCCAGAAAGTTTTTCACTGCCCGGTCGCGTGGCTGGCGCCACCGCTTTAGCTGCTGCTCGGTCTTTTTCAGGTGACGGGTGCGGGTCAGATCATAATATTCATCCCGCACTTCTGTGAGCGTGGGCAGAACCTCTGGCACAGTGCCAAGTACAGCTTGGGCGGCGGCTTTACTTGTGTAATTCTCACTGGTCACTGATAGCGCGCGTCTAAGCAACTGATCAGGATCACCAGCAATCAGGGTTGCAACTGGTCTGTATGGGTAGCCCCGGGCCTGCGCCAGCTTTTTGGCAGCCTCATAATGGGCACGGGCACTGGCGTGGTCGGCGGCGGCCAAAGCTTCCCATTCCGCCATTCGGGCGGCCTCAACCTGCGCCGCTTTCAGTTTTGCCTCAGTCTTGTTGTCGGTGTGCAGGGCCTGTCGCACTTGAGTGATCGGTTTGCCGTCAGCGCCCAACACAAGGCCAGCGAACCTTTTTGGCACCCGTTTGACCCAGTAGAAGCGGCCCCGATCATTTATGATCCCCAAGCGCTGTTCCTCACTTTTCTTGAAGCTGGACATGCCCGGCGATATTGACCACGGCGCCCCACGTCCAGTTATCAAAGGGCGGCTGGTCAAGCATTGCCGCAGCGGTAAAATAATCAGACGCGCCCGTTAGGCGGCTACCAGGGTGCTTGCGGCCCGGCTCGTAGATGACGGCAAAAGTTAACCGCCCGGGGGTGTGCATTAAGCCGCTCAAGGTGTCGCGGGCTTGCTTCTCGGTCATGCCGTCAGGTGCAACATAGGCCATAACGCGATTGCCAGCCGCCGATTTGAAATACCCTACCCGCTCAGGTTTTGCGGCACCGCCCCCTGCTAACGCAAGGGCGCCCGCTGCTGCCACGGCGCCAACACACAGCACTGCCAGCTTATTCATTGCAAACATCCTCCGGCCAAATCTCATTGGCGACCATTGTATCCCGGCGGCAATAGATCAGAGAATAGAGGCAAGGTGGCCGAACACATTAAATCCGCCGGCGAAAACGCAAAAAAGTGTCACCGCACGATCAGCAAGACGCTCGCGACTGCTAGGTGTTCGGTTGTGTCGCGGTCTTAACCCACGGTCATCCATTCCCAATCTCCAAGTGCTGCCAGATGGCCAAATGTTGCGGGATTTGTTGCGGGATGCACAACCTTAGGTCAAGTGCCCAGTTTGCGCAGATTCTCTATGCTGTTGATTTTAATAGGTAAAAAAGAAAAAACCCGATGCGGATAGCATCGGGTTTAGAATTCTGTGGCTGGGGTGGTAGGATTCGAACCTACGGTACACGGTACCAAAAACCGCTGCCTTACCACTTGGCTACACCCCATCGGTGAGGCGCTGTCTAAAGTTTGTTGCGGAGGGGTGCAAGAGGGTTTTTGAAAAAAAATGCGGTTCTTTTGTAGGGCTTTGCCAGAAGGTCCAGATGCGTTCCCGTGATAGCGCAGGGAGGTGTGGAGGTGGCCCTGAAAATGTAACTATTTTCAATACCTTATGGCGGAATTTTTCGCGGGGTTTCTTGGCTGTACCGGCAGGGCAATCCGAAAATTTGTGGCCGGAGCCTGCTCTGTGTGCCTGGGGAGAAGGCCGGCCCGAAACAGGGCCGGCGCAGGGGCGGGCAGTGCCGCAGGATCGTGTCGGGGTGGCCCGGGTCAGGAACCCCAGATCGCCTGATGCGCTTCCTCGCCGCTTTCGAAAATATGGGGCTGGACACTGCGGCTGGCAAGTTCACCTTGCATCTTCAGGCGCATGAAGGCGCTGGTCGTGTAATGGGCGATTGAGGCGCTGTTCTTCTCCAGCGTCTGGCCAACAGAGGCGGCATAGCCGTCCTGCAGGTCTTCGGCGATGCGGAAGCCATTCTGGTTCATCACCATGCTGACATCCCGGCCGCTCTTGTCAAAGGCCTCCTGCAGCACCCGGTCCAGATCCTCGATGTCCTGCTTTTTGCGGACGCTCCAGCCCTCAAGATTGAGGAACATAGTGTGGCGGGCTGCGTCATAGGTAACGCGTTCGCTGAGGTTGAGATTCAGCAGATCCTTCATCAGCCCCATCGGCTCATCGCGGAAAATGCGGGCATCCATCACGGTGACGTTTTCGATGATCGGCTTGAACTCCATCTGATCGAGAATGTCGCGCTGAAGATCGATGCCCGGGGCGATTTCGATCAGCTCCAGCCCTTTGGGAGTCAGCTGCAACACGCAGCGCTCGGTTACATACAGCACTGGCTGCGAACGTTTCGAGGCGTAGGGCCCGGAGAAGGTGATCTGTTCGATGAGGCGGACGAATTTCTTGTTGCGGCCTTCCTGAACAATGCGCAGTTCGCCGTTTTCGACTGCAACTTTCAACCCGCCTGCGGTGAAGGTGCCGGCAAAGACCACGGCGCGGGAGTTCTGCGAGATGTTGATGAAACCGCCGCAGCCATTGAGGCGGCCGCCGAAGCGGGAGGCGTTGACGCTGCCTTCGGCGTCGCATTCGGCCATGCCGAGGCAGGTGAGATCGAGCCCGCCGCCGTCGTAGAAATCGAACATCTGGTTTTGATCGATGATCGCGTCAGCGTTGGCAGAAGACCCGAAGCTGGAGCCGCCCGCAAGCACCCCGCCGACCGCGCCGGCCTCGGTTGTGAGAGTGATGTAGGGGGTGGCTTTTTCTTCGTTCGCCACTGCTGCCACACCGTCTGGTGCGCCGACACCGAGGTTTACTGCACCGTTGGGCGGCAGTTCAAAAGCGGCGCGGCGGGCGATGATCTTGCGCTGGTCCAGAGGCATCTTGGCGATACCCTCAACCGGCACCCGGATTTCCCCCGACAGCGCCGGATTGTGCTGCACGCCGTAGTTCATCCGGTGCATCTCCGGATCATCTGCGACGCAGACACAGTCTACCAGCAGGCCGGGGATTCTAACGTCCTTGGGTTTGATCGAACCATCTTCGACGATGCGCTCCACCTGTGCGATGACGATGCCGCCGTTGTTGTGCGCGGCCATTGCCTGGGCCAGGCAGTCCAGCGTCAGCGCCTCGCGCTCCATGCTGATGTTGCCGGAGCGGTCGGCGCTGGTGCCGCGGATGAAGGCAACGTCGATCTTTGTCGCCTTGTAGAATAGCCATTCTTCGCCATCGACCTCGTGGTAGCGGACGATGTCCTCTGCGGTCACCTTGTTGACCTTGCCGCCGCCATGACGCGGATCGACATAGGTGTGCAGGCCGACCTTGGAGAACAGCCCCGGCTGGCCGGCGGCACAGGCACGGTAAAGCTGGGAAATCACCCCCTGCGGCAGGTTGTAACCGCAGATCTTGTTCTCTTGCGCGGCCTGGGCAACCTTCGGCATGCGGCCGAAGTTGCCGGCAATCACCCGGCGCAAGAGACCGTCGTGATGCAGTCGCCCGGTGCCCAGACCTTTGCTGTCCCCGGCGCCGGCACACATGATCAGCGTCAGGTCGCGCGGGGCGCCTTCGGCCAGAAAGCGTTTTTCAAGCGCTGCGTGCAGCATCTCGGGGATGCAGCTTTGCACAAACCCAGTGGTGGTCACGACGTCGCCGTCGCGGATCAGCGCCATTGCCTGTTCAGTTGTCGTTGTCTTGTCTTTCATGGCGTCGCCTCCTCCCCGAAGCTGCGAGCCGCGGGAATGGGGGCAGCATCCGCACGGCAGTTTGGTCGCAGATGTTAGTCTTGGCGCGGTGAGCTCCTATCTTGCGATTGCGTCAGCGTGTTGGGGAGTTACGACATCCGGCCTGCGCGCCGATCGGTAAGTTTCCGATCGGCGTCACCATGTGCCTGATTGGGCGAGAGGTCGACAACCAGCTGTTTCCGGTGGCGAAAGCAGCTGGTTGTCTAAGTCAGAACAGACCGGCACCGGAGGTCAGCCAGTCATCCAGGCTGATATCCTGCAGGATTACGGACCAGTTGCTGCCATCGGAAACTTCGAGTTCGTCGCCAAGGTTGAAGATCCGCAAGGAATGGCGGGTAGGGCCGTCGACCTTGATGAGGTCCTGGCCGAGTTCGAAATCGGTTATGGTATCTTCGCCTGCATGCGATGATAGGAAAACAAAGCAATCAGCTCCGGCTCCACCTGTGAGCTGGTCGTTCCCTTTTCCACCGATCAGAACGTCGTGGCCGCTGTCTCCATCAAGGGTGTCATTGCCGCGGTTGCCGCGCAGCAGGTCTTTGCCAGAACCGCCATAGAGGTCGTCATTGCCACTGCCGCCGATGAGGTGGTCCGCTTGAGCCCCACCGAACATCCGGTCGTCCCCCAGACCGCCTTTCAACAGGTCCTGGCCGCGGTTACCAGACAGGTAATCATCGCCGCGGTTGCCTTTCAGAATGTCCGAACCGCTGCCACCGCGCAGTTCATCGTCGTTGGCGCCTCCAGACAGGCTGTCGGCCCCATTGCGCCCATGAATGAAATCGCGCGCGCTGGTGCCCGTCAAGTCGTCCTGACCATTGGTGCCCATAGTGCGGTCCATCGCGGCAAAGACGTCTTTTTGCAGTTGGTTGATATCAGTGTTTCGCACAATGATGTCGGACAGGCTGGTGTTCCAAAGCTCTGCCCGTTCACTTTGGGAGATTCCGTCGCGCCCTTCGCTCCAGTAGGGGTCACCGTCACGCAGCCGGGTGAATTGATCTGCCATTACGATCGTGAAGGTTTCGCCCAGGAGGCCGCTGCCATACGGGTCTTCTGCAAGGCCGCCAATCCATGCATCCACCAGGTCTGTATCGCCATAGGCCTGCTTGAGTTTGGCTGCCAGTGCCGCATCAGAAGTGATGTCTGAAAAGGTCTGGGCTTCTGACAGGCCCAAGGTCTCGCGCAGGTCGTTGTAGCTGGCAACCCCCATGTCACGGCCGCGCTGAATGTTGAGAGCAGCAAGATCAAGTCCGCCGGCGCCTGGTGGTCCGAACAGAAAGGAACGGACATCCTCAACGACCTTGGTGTCAATGGCTTCCGAGGTTTGAGTGGCCGCACCGCGCAGCACATTTTCGATCATGTTTTTTTGGCTGACCAGATGCGGTTGGAAGAAGGCGTCTCGCAGGGGCAGCGGGTCCAGCTGCTTGCCGTTCTCGGCGACCCGTTGCAGTTTTGCTGACAGCAGCGTGTGCCCCAGACGGTAAACTGCCGCCGAAAACTCGATGGCAATCCCGGGGTTTACCTCTGCATCATATCCTTCGTAAGCGCCAATGGCATCTTTGCCGATCAGGATTGGCAGGAACTCTTTGTAGGTGACAGCTTGCACCAGAGCCTCGACACGGGCGCGGGCTGCCTCGAATAGCTCATCGCCCGTCAGCGCCGGGTTTCTTGTGGACAATTCGTCGACTAGCCGGTTGTGCTCTCGGGTGAACAGCGTGTGCATTGACGTCAAGGCGACATTTTCAGCGGCGCGGACATCTCCGGTCAGAAAACCGTCGCCGTCACGATGCAGGAACTCGTCTGCGGTCATCTTCAGCTTCCCGCCAGAACCGCGCATTGCGCTGACCATTTCTTCGGTCGAGCCATAAACCATCGACGCATCGACATAAGCCGTGATCTCGTTATGGTATCCGTCGTGATGGTGCTCGATGCGGGTAAATGGGATGATGGCCTGCCCGGTTGCGAGTGGGTCAAAGAACGGGTCGCCTGCCGGAACTTCAATATGCGCGGTGACTTCGCCTTCTGAACCGGAAAGCGACAGGTCGTGGTCCAGAAACTGACCCCAGATCCACAGGAAATCGGAAGCGCCGCCGGTTGTTTGCGTGCTGCCGTGCTGTTGCGACAGGATGTTTGATACTTCGCGCGGGTTGGGCCGGTCATCGCCGCCCATTTCCCCATTCGGTCCCAGGTCGCTGGGTGCCATGTGAAGCAGCGCAGAATTTGTTGCGCCCCAGTCAGGATGGTCAGGATGTGCAGAAATGCCATCGGCAGGGCGCACGGCCCCAATCTTTAAGTCGGACATGTGATCCCCCAATCACTCGTTACTTTTACTAGAAACGCCGCCGCGCCATGCACACTCCCCAGTGCCAAGCGGTGGCCTTTCACCTGCCGGTTCCAGCGAAAAACACTGCCGGAACACAGGATCATCTGTCAGTTTATCATATTTTTGTGACTGATTGTGAGATCTCGTGATGCCGACAACTTTGTTGCTGTATCACATAGGGGGATGTGGCTGGTACGCGGATTGGGGGGTCAGGTTCCTGTAGATTGGGTTGCGGTGTCTGTTGTGTCCGGCAGATGGGCCCATTCCGCGATCCGGTCCAGCAGTTCCTTTTTGCGCACGGGTTTGGTGATGAAGCCAACCATTCCCGCTGCCCGGCAGGCGGCTTCATCGGTGCTCAGGACATTTGCAGTCAGCGCTACAATTGGACAGGGACCGCACCCATTTTCCCGCTCCCATTCACGCAGGCGCCTGGTTGCCTCCAACCCATCCATGACCGGCATAGACATATCCATAAGCACCAGATCGAAGTCCTGGGCGGCAAACGTATCAACAGCCTCCTGGCCGTTGCTGCAAATGGTTAGTTGAATGCCGGTTGGGGCAAGCATCTTCTTCAGAACAAGCTGGTTGGTACGGTTATCTTCTGCTGCCAGAACACGTAGCTGATTGAACTTGTCCTTCGGGTATCCAAGTCCAGGTAGACTGATGGCAGCAGCCAAAGACGGCGCGGAATTCAGGGCTTGTTGCAGCGTCTGGAGGATATGCAGACCTCGGGCAGGCTTCATCAGCACATGCACAGACTTGCAAACGCTGAGCGCCTGGAAGTCAGGCAGCAGCAGGCCTTCTGTGCAATAGACAACGGGCAATTCGCGGTAGCCGGGCAGCGCATGTAACTCCTGGCAGAGCATTTTGGCATTTTCGAGCGTCTGGCTGGCTTCGACAAGAACCAGATCGGGACGGCGCCCAGCGGCGGCCTTGGCTTTGAGCTGGGTCAACAGCTCTGTCGGCCCGTCTGCGGCCGTCGCCGCAGCACCCCAGTATTCCAGCTGCCGCAACCGTACGTCCCGAGAGAACGGCAGATCGGCCAGGACAATAATTTCTTTGCCAGCCAATGGTTGTGAGCGTGTTGGAATTGGCGCGGCCACCGGCAGGGTCAAACAGACCGTGAAGCAAGAGCCGTTGCCGGGTTCAGAAGCCACATCAATCTGCCCGCCCATTGCATGCGCCAGCCGCGAGGAAATCGCCAGCCCCAGGCCGGTTCCTTCAAACCGCCTGGCCGTGGTGCTCTCGACCTGTTCAAAGGCGTAGAAAATCTGGCCAATGCTGTCTTTGGGGATGCCAACACCGGTGTCCTGGACATCAATGCAAAGCGGAATTTCGTGGCTGGCATCATAGTTGAGCGTAATGCTGATGTGGCCTTCGAGCGTGAACTTGACCGCATTGCCAACCAGGTTCATTAAAATCTGCCGCACACGGCCGCCATCGCCGGAAAAGACTGCCGGGCTGCCTTCGGGAATGTCGATGCAGATCTCAAGGCCCTTGGCTGCGGCGCTGGGCGACATCAGTGCGGCGACTTCATAGATCACGTCTCGCAGGTTGAAAGGCTGGTTCAGCATTTGTGTCTTGCCGGCCTCCAGTTTCGAGAAGTCGAGAATATCATTGACGATACGCAACAAAGCTTCCGAGGAGGCCAGGATAGTGCTGGTGCATGACTGTTGTTCCGGCGAAAGAGCTGTTTCACTGAGCACCTCGGCCATGCCGAGCACTCCGTTGATGGGGGTCCGGATTTCGTGGCTCATGGTGGCGAGAAAGCGCGACTTGGTTTCCGTGGCGGCTTCTGCCCTGGCTTTTTCCTGCAACAACCGGTCAGCGATCCGCTTCTTTTCCAGCAGGCTGATTTCCAGCGTATCGAGCGCGGCGAAAACGGCGGCGATTTCATTGTCGCCATCCGGTGCTGCCGGGTGTTCCCAGGCTGCCAACCGCCGCAGTTTGCAGGTAGCTCGCTGCATCGCCGCAGAAAAACTGCGCGCCTTGCGCATGGCAAATATTAGCGCAGCGGTCATAAGCAGGGTAGTGCCGGTCAGCCCCAACACGAGAATGCGGGTGAGCGCCGCGTTTGCCGCCGCTACGGCGCGTTCCGCGTGCTGAGTGGTGAGCTCACTTACATGCCGGGCCTGAGATGTAACGGCCTCGCTGCTAAGGGCCAGGGCACTGAGCGTGGGAATTTCCGGTTTCGGTTTTATGCCCAAAAGCACAACGGCCTTGGAACACCATCGCTCCAGGGCATCGTCCAGCGCTCGGATTTCTGCCCGCAGCGGTGCCGGCAGCGGCAGATCCATCAGTGCAGACAGTTCTTGATCGATGGTAGCCAAATGGCCTTGGAAATTGCGCGCGACTTCAATTTGCGGATGCAGCCGCGTCGTTTTCAGCACGTCTTGTGCGTATTCTTCTGCGGTGGTTATTCCTGCTATGACACTGCTGGTGCGCCGGGAGACCTCCAGCGATGCTTCAAGAACGGCATCCTTGCGGGCAGACGCATAAATTGCCATGCCGCCGACCAGCATTGACGCGCAGGTTGCCGCGACTGCGATCATCAAGACGGGCAAAACGATGGACCGTTTGATGTTCATAAGCGGTTTTCTCCAGCCCAATACATCAGTTGGCCGGCAGGATTGGGGTTGGAACATTGGAATCTGTGCCCGTCAGTGTCTCCAGAAAAGCAATGAGGTCGGCAGTTTCATTGCTGGAGATATCAAACGCAGAGATGTCTGTGGGTCTGCCTTCTGCGGCAGCGCCGCCTGAGGCATAGTGGCGGATCACCTCCTCTAGGGAACGCAGCGAGCCATTGTGCATGTAGGGCGCGCGCAGTGCGATACTGCGCAGCCCGGGCGTTTTGAAGCGGTATTTCTGATCAGGATCGGACGGCTCCAAGGCGCCGCGGCCTAAGTCGGTGGTTTCCAAGCCGATGTCATAGAGTTGATTGTTGGTGAACATCCAGCCTGAGTGGCAGACCGTGCAATTCGCCTTGCCCGCAAAAAGCTCGAAACCGCGCTTGGCAGCATCAGAAATAGCGGTTTCATCGCCCTCCACCCAGCGGTCAAAGCTGGCACTGCCGCTGACAATGGTGCGCTGATAGGTGGCCAAAGCGGTTAGAACGGTCTCTTTGCCGATGCCTTGTTCGGGAAACAGCCGGGCGAACCAGATTCTGTAGTCCTCCACTGCTGACAACCGCTGAGTGATGCCGTCGAAAGTTGCATTCATTTTTGTTGGATCGGTTATCGGCCCGATGGCCTGTTCTTCCAGGCTCTCCGTGCGGCCATCCCAATGCAACGGGGTGATCCATGCGGCGTTGATCAGTGTCGGTGCGTGGCGGCGCACAGGCTTATTGGCCGCGCCAATGGGTTTGGGTGCCGGGACTTCCCAGCCAAAAGACGGGTTGTGGCAGCTGGAACAGCTGATGTTCCGGCCGCTTGAAAGGCGCGGATCGAAGAACAGCATCTTGCCAAGAGCAGCGATTTCACGATCGTAGGGTGCAGAGGCGGGAAACGGCACCGTCTCAGGGCGCCGGAACACATCAAGCCCGGCCGTTTGGGCCAGGCTTTGGACTGTCCAGAACAGCAACGGCACCAGGGCAGTTGCCGCAGGTTTCCACCACATTCAGGATCTCCTCTCTACCTTCCAGAACCTTGTTAACCGGAAAGGGTATCATCTGAGAAGGCCGTTAAATAATCGTGAGCTATGCTTGCCCCGCTGTCGAAGGCTGACTTTGCGGCCGGTTTGCCTTCTTAGAACCGAGCTTGGGGGTAACCAGCCAGGGGCCGATCTTCAGCACCATAAGGGCAAATCCTGCGGTCCAGAGGCCGGCTGAGACGGTGATACCATCCCAGCCTGCAATAAAGTCTGTGCCGTCGGCAATACGCGTTGCGGCGGATGTCAGCACCAGCATGAAGGCCAGCGTCAGAACAGGACCGGCAGCCAAAGGGCGACCGCTGTGTCCCATGGTCGCGCGCATCATCACCGCCAGCGTCATGGCGCCGATGGCACCAATACCCAGAATATGCGCGGCTACAGCGGGTTCCAGCAGGCCAAAGGGCGCGCAGCCCGCTGCGATCAGCCCAGCGGGAACCAGAGCGTAAGATACATGCAGCATCAGCAGTAGCGGGTCCGGCCAGGCGGCAATTCCGCGCCAGCGGGCCAGCCGCAGCGCATGCACCAGGCCCGCGGCCAACAACAGCGCACCGGTTACAGCGGACCAGGGTGCTGCCGTCCAGGCCAGCAGCGCCGCAGCGCCGCAGACCAGTGCCGCCGCGTCAATCCTGCCGAAGGGCGCGGGCATCTTTTCCGAGCCGGCTTTTGCCAGCCAATTGCGTGTGAAACTGGGAATAATACGGCCGCCTATCAGCATGATCAGGAATATCAGCACCGCAATACCCAGGCGACGTGAGAAATCCGCTTCTCCCGCAGTATACGCTTCGATGTGAAAGCAGGCATTGGCGGCACCCAACAGGGTGACCGGCACCAGAACCTTGAGATTGCGCCAGTTTTTGCCGGCGATGATCTCTGCTGCGATCATGGTTATGACCGCAGCAAGAAAGGCACAATCCACTGCCATAACCCCCAGTGCAGGCAGTCCCAGCCAGCCCGCTGCCGCCAGCCGTCCAAGCAGCCACAGGCCGGACAGCAGCGCCAGCGGCCAGCCGCGGGAAGGCATCCGCCCTGTCCAATTCGGAACCGCAGTAAACAGAAATCCCGCCACAACTGCGGCGGCGTAGCCGAAAATCATTTCGTGAATATGCCAATCAGCAGGCAGAAAGGGCCCTGAGTACTCCACATCGCCGCGCCAGATCAGCAGCCAGGCAGGGATCGACAGCAAGGCAAACAGGCAGGCGCCCAGAAAGAACGGCCTGAAGCCGAAGGAAAAGAGAACTGGTCCAGTGTATTCGGCTCGCGCAGCCATGCCGGCCTCCATGCGTCCGGTCAGGAAATGACGGGCGGCATTGGTCGGTGCCGCCCGCCGGTCTGGCGCAAGGGACGCAATCTTCCGCCAAGCCAGATGGATCAGCGCCGACGGGCAGGGGAGAGGGAGGCACCCCAATTCCGGATGCCCGGTTTCCCGCACGGTTGTTTCCTCTGGTGCCACTATGCGGCGTTGTTGCGCAACTCGTTTTGAGGACGAGCTTCCCCTTTCCGCGGCGGATTCATCCATCACACACGATCTCGGCGGTGCCGAGGGCCGAGAATCGGTTCATGAGAGCGATGCGGATGTGGATTTCGGCGGTTTGTCTGTCTGGGTCCCTCGCCATGATGCGTTCGCCGAATGCCTTGAGGCATAGCATTTTGGCCTCCACGCGACTTCGGATGTGATAACCACTCCATCGTTTCCACAGCGCCCTGCCGAAGCGTTGCGAAGCGCGCAGTATCTCG
>NZ_JBNAFX010000060.1:0-11106 GCF_049800895.1 Leisingera sp. S232
ATGGCTAAGGAAAAGTTTGAACGTAATAAACCGCACGTCAACATCGGCACCATCGGCCACGTTGACCACGGCAAGACCACTCTGACCGCGGCGATCACCAAATACTTTGGTGACTTCAAAGCCTACGACCAGATCGACGGCGCCCCGGAAGAAAAAGCCCGCGGCATCACCATCTCGACCGCGCACGTGGAATATGAGACCGACAACCGCCATTACGCGCACGTCGACTGCCCCGGCCACGCTGACTATGTGAAGAACATGATCACCGGTGCGGCGCAGATGGACGGCGCGATCCTGGTTGTGAACGCAGCTGACGGCCCGATGCCGCAGACCCGCGAGCACATCCTGCTGGGCCGCCAGGTTGGCATCCCGAAGATGGTCGTGTTCATGAACAAAGTGGACCAGGTTGACGACGAAGAGCTCCTGGAGCTCGTCGAAATGGAAATCCGCGAACTGCTGTCTTCCTACGAGTACCCGGGCGACGATATTCCGATCGTTGCAGGCTCCGCTCTGGCGGCGATGGAAGGCAACAAGCCGGAAATCGGCGAAGAGAAGATCAAAGAGCTGATGGCGGCTGTTGATGACTACATCGACACCCCTGAGCGCGCTGTTGACCAGCCGTTCCTGATGCCGATCGAAGACGTGTTCTCGATTTCTGGCCGCGGCACCGTTGTGACCGGCCGTGTTGAGCGTGGCGTGATCAACGTTGGCGACTCGATCGAAATCGTTGGTATCCGTGACACTTCCACCACCACCTGTACCGGTGTGGAAATGTT
The DNA here is from genome assembly GCF_049800895.1 of Leisingera sp. S232. NCBI lineage: Bacteria > Pseudomonadati > Pseudomonadota > Alphaproteobacteria > Rhodobacterales > Roseobacteraceae > Leisingera > Leisingera sp. S232. Next base: position 777 of record NZ_JBNAFX010000060.1, read on the forward strand.
CCGCAAGCTGCTGGACCGCGGTGAAGCAGGCGACAACATCGGCGCCCTGCTGCGTGGTGTGGACCGTGACGGCGTTGAGCGTGGCCAGGTTCTGTGTAAGCCGGGTTCCGTGAAGCCGCACACCAAGTTCGAAGCTGAGGCCTATATCCTCACCAAAGAAGAAGGTGGTCGCCACACCCCGTTCTTCGCGAACTACCGTCCGCAGTTCTACTTCCGCACCACCGACGTGACCGGCACCGTGACCCTGCCGGAAGGCACCGAGATGGTGATGCCGGGCGACAACCTGAAGTTCGACGTTGAGCTGATCGCGCCGATCGCGATGGAAAACGGCCTGCGCTTCGCGATCCGCGAAGGCGGCCGCACCGTCGGCGCCGGCGTTGTTTCCAAAATTACCGAGTAATTTTGGAAACCGTGGGCGGCAGGCGGTTTTCCAAAGGAAAATCGCCGGGAGCCCGCACCGGTGAGATGATAGAAAGGGCCTCCTTTGGGAGGCCCTTTTTCTATGCGCTAACGCCAGAACAGGGCAGGGCCTAAGACAGCGGGCAGGGTCATGTTCTACCTGAAGGCTCACCGGACAGTGACCAGCGCGGGTGTGAAAACAGGGGGCGAGGATGTCGGGTTTGCCACATTTTTCGGAGCCACGGTCCGTCAGTTGCGCAGAAGGCTGATGCGGGGTTCGGCAAAGAAGGGGATAGGTGTGCTTCCGCGATCTCTACTTGGGCCGCCCGACAGATCGGAACGCTCTGTTTCTGCTTATTCGTCAGATCATAGCCGATTACAATGAAGCCAGGCCGCATTCCTCGCTGGCGAACTTGATGCCGAGCGACTTTGCGGCCCAGCTGAACAAAACCCGAAAGGTCGCATGAAGCCCGGGCCAAAAATTGGGCGAGCTCCAGGCCAACCATGCACTAACTTTCAATTTAGACCGGCATTGTTGCAGAACTCGCTCTTGAGGCCTGCCTCCGCCTTTCCCCTCCGAACTTAGGCGACGTGGATGATCTCGACGGTGCCGAGTGCGTTGATCTGCGACCGCTTCCATCGGACCATTAAGGACGAGTTCTACGGCATCACCTTCCGCAAGAAGCTCTACCGGTCGGCGGAGGAATTGCAGGTGGACCTGGATGCCTGGCTGGCCAAATACAACGAGCAGCGCCCGCACTCGGGAAGATACTGCTACGGCAAAACACCTATGCAGCAGACATTCCGCGAACCAGTATATATTGCTAGGGAAAAGACGACCAGGGCTTCCGAGACATCGGACAGCCTGCAACACATTCTCAGCACAGAAAGCTGCGCTGTCCGTCAGATCAAGTCTGAAGTTTTACAATTCAGGACTTTCCGGTTGCCTTGCCATCATCATATGAAAATCTGAACGAGCCCGGATTTCCACCCGTCTGTTTTTCCCGGATGCAGGCTCTTCCGGCGTCAACGGATGCTGCTCGCCATGCCCGGCAACAGCAATATCCTCGTTTTCCAATCCACATTCCTGCTCCATGACCCGGCGAACGTTCAGGGCGCGTTTCAAGGAAAGCAGGTCATTGTAGTCCCGCTCGCCGATACTGTCTGCGTGACCAATAAGTTCAAAGCTGCCACCATCCATCATGGTCATCGCAGTGCAAACTGCCCGAATTGCGGAAATCTGAGAGGGGTCAACCGTTTCAGATCCCAAGTCGAAATAGATGTGGATCTTCTGTTCAGATGCAGAATTTTCCTCCGCGCGCTCTGGCTGCCCACTGTTTGCAAGCTCGGCATAGGAAACGACAATGAGGCCGCCGATCCTTTGCAGCTCCATCATCTTCATCAGTTCATTCATCGGCATACCGCCAAGCTGCTGGGACATGTAGGCTGCAATGTCTTCCGTCATCCCAGCGCTATTGGCCATGCCTGGCAGTGCTGCTGGCGTGACCACAACCAGCCCGCCTATACGCTGTTGTTCGAAGATGGCCATCGCCGCGTCCACCGACATTTCACCGGCTGAAGACTGCACCGCAGCGAATATCAGGATCACACTGCCAATCAGCCTCTGAACTGTACAGAACAGGTTCCTGCCCATGATCATTTACTGCGTCTCCAAGGCCTTTCGCTGCGGTGTGATCACCTCACCGATGACTTTCTGCAGTGCCCGATGTTTAAGCGATGTTTTTGCACCAAGCGTGTGGATGTATTCAGCCATTTCCTGATGCAGACCGCCGGTTGCCGCTTCCGGGTTGTAGGCCTTCAGCGCTTTGCCCAAGGCAACAACCGCTTCGACTGCGGCTTTTTCAACCGTTTCGTCCGGGGGCGTTCCGGTGCCGGCAGACGTCTTCACCGCTTCCTCAAAAGCAGGAACTGCTGTTTCAAAAGCCGCGAGCGTGCTCTTGATGCGGCCCGCGTCCGGTCCGGAAACCACCGGTTCTGCCACTGTGGCCGCCTTCATATGGAAACGGCAGAAGCTTTCGTAGGTCAGCTCGATATCGCCGGGGTGCCATTCATTGGCGACCCCAACTGCCCGGACCACCACCGGGTCCTCATCATAGAGCTGTTCAAGATATGTCACGACCTTGTCGACGTTGGTGTCCGGCTGCGCCAGTGTCCGTTCATTGATCCCGCAGCGGCGCATGGCCTCTTTGGCGATGGCGTTGCCCTCGACCTTGGCGCCATAGGCCATTGCGTATTTCGACAGTGTCGGGTTCTTGCGCAGGGCCATACGCGCCGCTTTCCGGTTCTGCGGCTGTTCCAGCGCAGCTTTGTAGGCCGACCAGGCCTGGGCGATGGCAACGTTCTTTTCAATTTCAACACCAAGATCAAGCACCGCTTCGCCCGCATCGGCGCCGGAGGAGATTGCCAGGCCGATAGGCGCCGCCGGAGACAGCTTGGTGGCTTCGCCCGCGACCTTGACCGCTTTGATGCCCACTTTGATGCTGGCGATGATCGTTTGCTTAGTCTCAAGGCCGTAACGGTTCATCATTGCATCCAGCTGCACCGTGGCTGCGGCGCCTGCATCTTCGACATTCTCCATCCAGATCAGCAGCTGTTCAGCATGTTTGACGGCCTCGGCTATGGCAAACGCCAGCTCGGCGCATGCCTGCACCAGCCCCATACCGGGCACGAGATCGGCAATCAGGCCCGGCCCCTTGGTGACAATCTTCTGCGCCAGCTGAAAGGTCATCTTGTCGCGCTGAACGATTGCAATCAGCGTCTCCATGGAATCCAGGCGCGTCTGCTCTGCGGCGGCGATTTCTTCAGCATCCGACGTGGGCGGCGGGAAACCGGTGACCAGCAACTTCTCGAAGGCGGCGTCTTTCTCATCCATGAAGTCGCGCAGCTTCTTTTCCTCCGAGCGCGCTGCAGCGGCTTCTTCAAGCGCCTTTTGCTCCTTCAGCTTGTTGATCGCATCCATGGTGATCGGGGTGGTGTCCACACCTTCGATCTCGCTGTATTCCTGGGTGCTTTCCTGCGCCAGCTTAACCGCTTCTTCCAGCTTGGACCGAGCGGTTTCAAGATCCTCGCCCAGCGTCTCGCTGTCTTCCGCCTTGGCAATGGCGCTGATCGCGTCCTTGACGCCAGTGGAGCCGATAATACCTGCGGCGGCCGCCTCCATTGCCTTCATTGCACCAACGGTGTCGGGCGGGGTTTTGTCCATGGCCTGTTTGACAGCGGTGGCCTGGGCTGCGGTTTCCAAGCCGGTTTTAATGTAGTCGCCGATTGCGGCCACGTCTTTGTTTCCGGTGCCTGACAGCCCCTTGGCAATACCGTCGCCAAAAGACTTGAAGGCCTCCTCCACATTGCCTTCAGCCAGATGTTTGGCGGCAGCAGCGCCCCGTGCGCCTGCGGTGATGGAAGATGTAATTGCGTTGGCGATTTTGGAGTCCACACCGCCTGCATCCAGGGACTGCCCCAGCATTTTGGTCAAAGTGTCAGTGACCGCAAAAGCATCCTTCTTGGCGATGGCATCCGGCAGCTCCTGCGCACCGGTGCGCAGAATACCGATGACGGACTTCACTTCGGGTGAGCCGACGGCATTGCCGATTTCGGCCAGGATGAAATCCATCGCCTTGCCAGGCTGCGGCGGATCTTCTGCCAGAGCCTTCACTGCACCAGATGCCTTGGCAAGACGGGTGATGTTCTCACCGATCAGCTTGCCCACTTCCGCCAGCTGCTTGTCGCCGGTGGCGCCGAAACTGGAGGTAATGGCCGCGCCGAACTCGCTGAACGCCCCTTCCAGGTCGCCTGCCGCAATCAGCTTGCCCGCATTGGCGGAACGGGCCGCACCGTTGATGATGCCGGTCACGCAGTCGGCAATGGTTGGATCTACACCGGCCCCCTTTAAGGTATTGCCCAGCGCATCATTGAAAATATCGACCGCCTTGATCGCGTCGCGCTCCTTCACAACGGTGGGCACGATCTTGCACGTGGCCGTAAAGACCACATTGCACATCTCGATGACTTCGGCGGCCTCCTTGGTGTCAGTCAGCACTTTGGCGTTTTCGGTCACGGCGGCCACCGACCCGGCAAAACCCGTCAGCTTGCCCGCAGCATTGATGGTTGCCTTGCCGATGGTCTCAACCGGCGCAAATTTCTCCAGGAACACATCTGCCTTGGACATGTTCTTGGAATGCTCCTGCAGCCGCGCCTCATACAGCGCCGAGCTTTCCTGAAACGTATGCACCACCTCGGAATGACGGTCGTTGATAAAGTTCTCAGGGATAATGCCCTGGCGCATCAGGGGCTGCCACAGATCCCGCGCCATGCGGTCATTGGCTTCCTTGATCGCCTGCTCTTCCTCATAGGTGGGGAAGTCTGGATCCTCAGGCTCAGGCACTTTGTAGTAGTCGAGCTGTTCCAGCTGCGCCTGCATGGCGAGGATCTTCTGGTACTGCTCTTTCAGGCGGCCCAGTTTCTCCCCGTCGACAGGCTTTGCACCGGGCATGTCTGCATAGGTGTCCACCTCGGCAAAGGGATCATGGCCCTCTGTATCCAGAAGCGGCATGGTCTTGCCGTTCTTCATTTCCACCTGGATTGCGGAAAAGGCCTCCTGAAGATCCTGCAGCGCTGTTTCCGTTAGCGTGTCCTGGATCAACTGTGCGCCTTCCTGGCGCTGCTTGAAATCCTCGTCAGCCTGCTTGGCAAGCGCTGCGACTCCGGTAACCTGACCGACCCAGGCAGTTTGTTCGGGCGTCATTGGCATTGGGTGTTCCTCCCTCGTCGGCCGGCTTAAACGCCGCGCAGAACTTCAAGTTCGATGTAATTCAGGATGGCGTTCAAAGGCACCGCGATACTGGAGACCTTGAAGGGGTTCATAGCTGCATGCCTGACCAGTTCATTCCCCTTCATGTAGCCCCGGTAGAGCCGCACAAGGCGCAAGGCGTCCTCACGCGCTTGCTTGCGCGCCTTCTCGTCCCCAGCGGTGTCCGGGTCGCCCAGCACACTGGCAGCAGCATCAAAAGCCGCAGCATCAAAGGCATCCGCGACTTTCTGCATTGCGGCCAGGCCCGATTTCGCCTGCGCGGTCTTGTCCTTGTCAAAGGCGGTGTCTTCCTCAACCGCATCAGAAGCCGTACGTGCAAGTGTGGAGAGGTCCTCGCCAAGCCGTGAAACAGCGCCGGCCCAGCTTTTGCCGATGTCTGCGAGCTTTTCAAAGTTGTCGGTAGCCTTGGGCGGTGCGCTCATGGCGCGGGTGATCCGGATCTGCACACGGGAGCGGAGCTCTTCTGCCGCGTCAAGATTGCCGGCCTTGGCCTGGCTCAGGGCAGACTCGTTGAGTTTCTCAATCGCCTCGTATTCTTCGCGGGTTTTATCCGTGATCTGATCGCTTCCCTTCAGCTTCTTCAGGTTGCCGGCTGTCTGCTTGGTGCGGGCCTCAAAGTCCTTGATCCGGCGTTCTTTTTCCTCGCGGGCGTCGACGGCGGCCTGCTGGTCGGTCAACAGTTCAGCAACCACCCCCATGTCGGCGGGATCGGGCGCAGTGCCCGCCTTCTCCGCCGCCCTGAGGCGCGCAGTGGCATTCAGCCAGCTATCCGCTTTGGTCTCGACATCGTTCAATTTGGTTTCGGCGTAGTTCTGCTGCGCTGGGTCCTCGCCCGTGATCATCTCATGCGCCTCGGACAGGGTTTCACGCAAAGCACCTTCGTATTTGTCGCCGGTGACGCCAAACGCCTTGCGCAGCATGGTTGCGACAGTGCCGTGATCTTCCTTGCCGTAGTCGAATATCGCCTTGGCCAGGGCATTCACTTTCTTTTCCACGGCCTTGTACTTGGTCAGCATCCCATCCCGCCAAGTGCGCATGCCATCCGTTGTGGTCTTGAAGGCGGCAACCTGCTTGGCCAGAGCATCAAAAGCCATTTGTGCCGCTTCGGGCGGCATGTCCTGCCAATCCTCGTGCAGCTCGTTAAATGCGGTTTTCAGCTCGTTGTACCTGGTCGGCTGAAGTTCGAAGGCCGGCAGCATATCAGTGCCGCCCGGCTTGCCGATGACCTCAGAAATCTGCGAGATCAGTTCTGCGGTTTTCTGGTTGATGGTCTCTGCGTGGCTCAATTCGACCAGCAGGGTGTCCGCCTTGTCCAGCATTCCGCCCAGCGGAGCAAGCGCACCGATGTTCTTACCTTCACTCAGCACCAGGTTCGCCATGGCGATCAGATCGGCCAGCTGTTCCTTTTGCTTTGCCGGCACTTTGCTGCTGAGACCGGACAGGCCAGTTGTCAGCGCGGCAATCTTGATCTGGTGTTTCTTGGCTGCCGTGTCGAAAGCAGCTTCGGCATCAGTTCGGGCTTTCTCGGCCTGGACCTTCCATTTGCCAAGGGTAACCAGCTCCAGGTCATAGCGGCGGGACTTTTCTGCCTTGGTGCCAATGTCACGCAGCGCTTTCTGGAATGCCCCGGCTTTCTCGACCTCCCAATCGATCAAGTCATCAGCAATAACTTGGCATTCCTGCATCAGCTGGCGGAATTCAGGAGCCTTGCGCATCGCCTCGGCAAGAACTTCGAGCGCAGCGGTATCCTTCAGCGCGGCTTCTGCCTTGGCCATGACTGCTTTGCGCTTGGTCATGTACTCGCTGACTGCGGTCTCCATGGCTTGCTTTGCGTCTTCAATCGGCAGCTTGGTGTTTTCAACGGCCTTGCGGATAACGTTGTAATACTGCGCGGTCAGATCCGCATGGGCCTGGGCAAAAGGCGTATCAGGCACTTGCAAACCGCTCTCGGTATCCAGCAACGCAAGGCCTTCAACCTTGGCCTCGAGCTCTTTTAATGCCGGCTCGTCTTCGCTGACTGCAGCCTGCAGCTTGCGGTAATACCCGTCCGCCAGCTTTGCCTTCTCGCCGCCCTCTTTCTCCTTGCGGGCGTTAGCAACGCCCTGACGCAACGCACGGCGGGCGATGTTCTGGAAATCCTTGGTGCCGCCGACAAAAGTGCCGTTGGCTTCGCTCATGCGTTTGGCGTTCAGGTACTCATCATTGAAAAACTTGTGCTCGGGTGAACCTTCAAGGCCACGCAGCGCAGACAGAACCGCCTGTTCCGCCTGCAGATAGCCGCGGTAACCTTCGATCAGGTCTTTGTTTTCCTGCAAGTTTCGCTTCTTGCCGATCTTGGACAGACCTTTGCCTGAAGTGAAATACGTCTTGATAAAGGTCTTCTGCGGTTTGGTGAGATCGTCCCAGGGCATAATGGAAACTCCTGTCGGTCAGAGACCAAATTATTTTAACGTGCTCTCAATTTCAGAAAGCGCCGCAGCTGCGGTGGAGGCGATCGCCACATTGGTGAAACCGTTGCCTCCGTCCACTGCCTGGAAAAACTCCGTCGAAAGCTCTGACTGGTATTCCTTCAGCAGGCTGCGGGCCTCCGTTTTCCGGTCTTCGCGGGCATTCCCAGGCTCGGCATTGACCACCTCGTCCAGTTTGTCCGACAACCGTTCATCAAGGCGGCTCAGATAGCTGTCCAGTTCGCCGACACTGTCAGCCACCGTCTGCAGCTCCGGGTCCCCATCGCAGACTGAACGGATTGCAGCCTGCAGTTTCTTCAGCTCGCTTTGCATCGTGGACCGGGTGCGCTGCCATTTCAGCCGTGAGACGGCAAATGGTTTCACGTCCGTCGGCACATCCGCGGCATATTCAGCCCCTTCCGACGCCAGCGCTGTGTCAAGCAGCCCCTTGGCCCGTTCCAGAGCCGCTACAGCCTTGTCGTAGATACCGTCCGCGGCGTTGTTGTTGCCCCATTTCCAGACTTTCAAAAAGTCTTTGCGGGACTGCTCATCCGGGAAACGGTTGTCGCGCAAAGCCGCCTGCACCTGCCGGTCCATTTCATTGAACAGCTGCATGTATTTGGTCTGGTTTGCATCGGCCTCTTCGCCGTCCGGCTCCTGCTTCGGCGCCGCCTTGTCCAATGCCTGTTGGAGCTTGGCCAGCCCAGCAGGCAGCTTGCCCAGTTCACCAGCTTTCAAAGCAGCCGCAAGAGTTTGAACAGCCTTGGCAAATTGGGTTTTCTGCGGATCGCCAAGCTGTTTGACCCGCCCGGCCAGCTCTTTCAGCTGGGCCTCCAGCGCCGCGCGGTCCGAATGGCTGTCTTCCTGCGTCGGACTGCTATCCCTGCTTTGTGCAGCCAAAATGGCCGACATCACCTTGCCAATGGCAGCGTCGACTTGCTGCAGCTTGCCCGCCTTAAACGCCCCAACGATGGTCTCAACAGGTTTCGCCAGCTTGCTCCTGTCCGGCTCCGAAAGCGATTTGAACGCCGTCACCATCTCCTTGACGCGCGCGCCAATCTTCGCAGAATCCGGCTTGTCTCCGCCGTCCTCCTCGCCGCCGTCCTCCTCGGCGTATTCGTCTTCAAAAGCGTCTTCGCCGGTGTTGTGCTCCGCCAGAGCCGCTTCAAGATCCTCTTCGCCCAGCACCACCGGTGCCATGCTGATTTTCTGCGTCTTGAGGTATTTCTTCAGCTTCTTGCTGAGGGCTGGAATGGACAGCTCGCAATCCAGCTTGATCACTTTCCCCTCGGTTTCAAAGGTGCCAAAGGCCGCCTTGCCCCCTTCACCTTCGGACTTGGCCTGCTTGCCAAGTATCTTGGGGGCCTTCTTCAGATGCAGCAGCAGGTAGCCGTCAGCATCATCCTTGCCCGGATTGAACGCAAAGTTCACAGGCTTCTTGCGGCTCTTTGAAATGATTTTCTTAATTTCAGGGCCACTGAGCGGTTCTTCGGCCATTTAAACCCCCAAGCAAATGTTCATCTTCGACGGCTTGCTAAACTTGCACGTCCAAACAACTTTCGACGTCAAAGTATAAACTACTCATACTTTTGGCAACTTGGCGAGGACCAATAACAGTCTTGTCATAGGCATTACAGCCTAAGTGTTCAGTCCCGGCATCTGGTGGATCGGATCGATGATGAAACGATCTGGCTCTGAAGTCCAGATTTTGCAGATGTATTCGTAGGGCGTGAGGCCGCTGAGAGTTTTGAGTCTGCGGGCAAAGTTGTAGGCAGCCATGAAGTCGCCGAGATGTGTTCGTAACTGATCGTGGCTTTCGTAGTGGTATCGCTTCACTGTCGCCTCTTTGATCGTGCGGTTCATCCGCTCGACTTGGCCATTGGTCCACGGATGGTTCGGTTTGGTCAGGCGATGCTCGATCCCGTTGGCCTCACAGATCATGTCGAAGCGCATCTGCCGGGAGTATACTCTGTTCCGGTTTCGTGGCTGTTCGGCGAACTGGATACCGTTATCGGTCAGGATCGTATGGATGCGATAAGGGACCGCCTTGAGCAAATGTTCGAGGAATTCCCAGGCGGTCTTGCGATCTGCCTTGTCGACGAGGTGGGTGACTGCAAACTTGCTGGTCCGGTCAATGCCAACGAAAAGATACAGCTTGCCCTCCGCAGTCTGCACCTCGGCAATATCGATATGAAAAAAGCCGATGGGGTAGCGCTTGAACCTCTGCCGCTTAGGCTTGTCGCCCCCGACATCCGGCAAGCGCGAGATGCCATGCCGCTGAAGGCACCGATGCAGCGCTGACCGCGTCAGATGCGGGATCGAGGGCTGGAGCGCATAGAGGCAATCATCCAACGGCAGTAGCGTATGCCGCCGAAATGCGACGATCATGGCCTCCTCGGCTTGACTGAGAATGGTTGAGCGAGGCTCTTTCGGCCCTGTTTTGCGATCCTCAACGGTCTCGCGCTTTCGCCACTTGGCAACAGTCTTCGGGTTGATCCCGAGTTCCTTGCTCAGCGCCGCGATCGAAGCTTGCGATCGCTGTATTGCTGCTCTGACAGCGTGCGTGGTCGTGGCGCTCCCGTGACGAACTTGTCCCATAGTGCTTCCTTCCATTCCAAAGAACAGATCGCACCATCAAACCATGGGATCAAACACC
>NZ_JBNAFX010000061.1:0-10410 GCF_049800895.1 Leisingera sp. S232
CTTTTTCACCCAAGCGCTGTCTGAGCGCGATCCTGAGCTTTATGCGTCGATCACGGCGGAACTGGGCCGCCAGCGCGACGAGATCGAGCTGATTGCCTCTGAGAACATCGTCTCTGCCGCGGTGATGGAAGCACAGGGGTCCGTGCTGACCAACAAATACGCCGAAGGCTATCCGGGACGCCGCTATTATGGCGGTTGCCAGTATGTTGATGTTGCCGAAAACCTGGCCATCGACCGCGCCAAGCAGCTGTTTGGCTGCGAATACGCAAATGTGCAGCCGAACTCCGGCTCGCAGGCCAACCAGGGCGTGTTCCAGGCGCTGCTGAAGCCCGGCGACACCATCCTGGGCATGGATCTGGCCTCTGGCGGCCACCTGACCCACGGCGCCGCCCCCAACCAGTCGGGCAAATGGTTCAACGCGGTCTCTTACGGGGTGCGCCGCGACGACAATCTGATCGACTATGACCAGCTGGAAGCGCTGGCCGTGGAGCATCAGCCCAAGCTGATCATCGCCGGCGGCTCGGCGATCCCGCGGGTCATCGACTTTGCCCGGTTCCGCGCCATTGCCGACAAGGTCGGCGCCCTCCTGCATGTGGATATGGCGCATTTCGCAGGCCTGGTTGCGGCCGGCGAGCACCCCTCGCCGTTCCCGCATGCGCATGTGGCGACCACCACCACCCACAAGACCCTGCGCGGGCCGCGTGGCGGCATGATCCTGACCAATGACGAGGCCATCGCCAAGAAAGTGAACTCGGCGATCTTCCCCGGCATCCAGGGCGGCCCGCTGATGCATGTGATCGCCGGCAAGGCGGCGGCCTTTGGCGAGGCGCTGAAGCCGGAGTTCAAGACCTACCAGCAGCAGGTCAAGGCCAATGCGGCGGCGCTGGCGGATCAGCTGATCCAGGGCGGGCTGGACATTGTGACCGGCGGCACCGACACCCATGTCATGCTGGTCGATCTGCGCCCCAAAGGCGTCACCGGCAACATCGCCGACAAGGCGCTGGGACGCGCCCATATCACCACCAACAAGAACGGCATCCCGTTCGACCCGGAAAAGCCCACCGTGACTTCCGGCCTGCGTCTGGGCACGCCTGCCGGCACCACCCGCGGCTTTGGCGAGGCGGAGTTCCGCCAGATCGCTGACCTGATCATCGAGGTGATCGACGGGCTGGCGGCCAACGGTGAAGAGGGCAATGCGGATGTGGAAGCATCGGTGCGCGCCAAAGTCGCCGATCTCTGCGGCCAGTTCCCGCTGTATCCGAACCTCTGATCCGGTCCGGACCTGAAACAGCAAACCGCCGCGGCCCCTTGGCCTGCGGCGGTTTTTCTTTGGCAGGGCGCAGGAGGGCAGCAGGCCCAGACCGGCAGGCCCGCAATGCGACAGGGCCTAATAGTAGGCCCTAATGACACGACAGCTCCGGCGCGGCAGAGCCGACGGGGCTGACCGGCCCAAATTGCCCCGCCCCGAATTGCCCCGCCCAATTTGACCTCCCCGACCCCGGCAACACGCTGCAACCGGTATGGCGGCCTGCAAACAGCCATCTTCAACCGGAGGTTTCGCTGCGAAACCTTGTTTATTAACAACGCATTACACATGCGCCCGCATCATTAACCAGCCCCATACAAGCCCCCCTTTGCGCGCCCGCGAAAGGGGAGGGGCGGTTTGAAAACAGGGCAGTGGTGGCCAGCGATCAAGCCATCACCCCGGTGCATGGTCCTGAAACCGATGGGTCGAAACGCGCAGCGAGAAGAGCTTGTAAAGCGTGGGCCCTCCGTGCCTAACTGGGCACATCGGCAAATCAAACGGGAACATCTTTTGTCAGAGTCTCTGTCGCTTTCCCATCGTGAAATGGAACTGGTAGACGCCTTGCGCCGCCTTGGCGGCTCTGCCCGCAGTGCTGAGCTGGCCAAGATGCTGGATGTCTCTGAAGAAACTGTACGTCGGACAATAAAGGCGCTGAACAAGGCCGGAGCCGTACAGCGCGTGCATGGCGGTGCCTTTCTGGCGGGGCCGCAAAGTGCAACCAGTTTTGCCCGCCGGATTTCCGAGAACCAGAAGGAGAAGGCGCGTATTGCCGCGCGGATTGCGGAACATGTGCGTGACGGAATGGCCTTGTTTCTGGATGTCGGGTCCACCACTGCGTTTGTTGCAGAGAAACTCCGACAGAAATCAGGGCTGATCGTTGTCACCAATTCTTTTGTAGCGGCCCAGAGTCTGGCAAATCACAATGGAAACCGGCTGCATTTCCTGGGTGGGGAAATGCATAGCAACGAGCGCGGCACATTCGGCTTTGTGGCCGAGCAGCAATTGCGCCGCTTTGCTCTTGATATGGCAATCCTGTCGGCAGATGCTGTGTCGGCAAAGCAAGGCGTGCTGTATCACAGCGCGGAAGAAGCCCAGCTGGCCTGCGTGGCTGCCGAATGCGCCCAGCAGGTCGCCATGGCGATGGTGCATCCCAAATTTTCTGAAACCGCGCCACACTGCGGTCCGGAACCGCGCAAGATCACTGCGTTGTTTACCGATCAGGAGCCTGGCAAGAAAATCTCTGCCGCTTTGACGGCCTGGGGCGTGAAGATAGATGTCGCCAGGTCTGGGAAAGGGGATTGAAACAGTGATTGGTCCAGCGCGCGCCAGACAAGGCGGTATGTGCCTTGCCGCTGGCGGCTAACCAAAAGCCCAGATCCGGATATGACGCTTCCTGTTATTGCAATCATTCTTTCGGCAGCCTTGCTGCATGCGCTGTGGAACGCCATCGTGAAAACGGCGGCGGACCGCACCACAACGCTTGGTCTGGTGGCGTTTGGTCACGTGGTTCCCGGTGCCGCCATGGCGGCGGTGCTGCCGCTGCCTTCGGCCGAAAGCTTTCCGTTCATTCTGGGCTCAACAGTTGTGCATTTCGGCTATTATTACATGCTGGGCCGCGCCTATCAGCATGGGGATCTCAGCGTTGTCTACCCGATTGCCCGCGGCATAGTTCCGGCACTGGTTGCGATCTGGGCGATGGCCTTTGCTGGGGAGACGCTGCCGCTGCAGGCCTGGGCCGGGATTGCAGTGATTGCCATCGGTATCCAGCTTAGCAGCTGGAAGGCACTGCGCTCGGGGGTTGGGCGACCGGCCCTGGCCTTTGCCGTGGGCACTGGGGTTTGCATCTCGATCTATTCTGTCGTCGACGGCATTGGGGTGCGGCTGTCCGAAAACACGCTCAGCTATTGGGCCTGGGGAGCACTTCTGCATGTGTTCATTGCCGGGTTTGTCGCCCTGCGCAGACGCCGGACACTGGCGGCATTGCCCGGAAGAACCTGGGCATTGGGCATTGCCGGAGGGCTGGTGTCGATGATCGCTTATGGGCTGGTTCTTTACGCCAAGAACTTTGCCCCGCTGGGCGCGGTTTCTGCGTTGCGGGAAACGTCGGTCATCTTTGCCGCCTTGATCGGTTTTGTCTTTCTCAAGGAGGGCAATTGGATGAGACGTCTGGGGTCGGCGGTACTGATGGCGGTCGGAGTAGCCCTGATTGGGACAGGCATCTAATTGTGCTGTCAGGCCCTGGCCGGATCGTTCTGCAGGGCAGTTGCCCCGTCCAATAATACAGCCAAAGTGTGCAACAGCACGGCCTTCTTTACTGGTTTGGCCAGGAAGTGATTCATACCTGCCTGCAGGCAGGCGTGCTCATCACTGGTGAATGCATTGGCCGTCAAGGCCACAATCACAGGCTGCTGGATCGGCAGGCTGCGGATTTCCCGGGTCGCACCGATCCCATCCAGCACCGGCATCGACATGTCCATCAGGATGATATCGGGTTGCAGGTCTCTGCACAGGTCGACTGCTGCGCGGCCGTTTTCCGCTTCTACAAGCTCTACAGGCTGGCCGCGCAGGTATTTGCGGATCAGCAGCCGGTTGGTTTGGTTGTCCTCGGCCAGCAGTACTTTGCAGGGCGTGAGCTGCGGGGCGTCTTGCCGGGTGAGCAATGCGGTTTCGCTGGGTGATTTGACTGCTGGCGACAGCTGCAGTTCCAGCCGGAAACAGGACCCTTTGCCAGGCTCTGATGTCACCGATATGCAGCCGCCCATTCGCTTGGCCAGCATGCTGGAAATAGTCAAGCCGAGGCCCGTGCCGCCATAGGCCCTGGTTGTGGCAGCGTCAGCCTGGGTGAAGCGGTCAAATATGTGGCAGGCCTGCCGCTCTGAAATGCCGATGCCGCTGTCTTCTACGTCAACCAAGAGATTGAAGGGATCGCCGGGCGCATGTGACACCCGAACGGCAATCTTTCCGTGGGTTGTGAATTTGACCGCATTGCCTATCAGGTTGACCAGGATCTGGCGCAAGCGGCCGTCGTCTCCGCGCATCCGCTCCGGCACGCCTTCGGCGTAGGTGATTTCCAGTGGAAGATTCTTCTGCCGGGCCGTCAGGTCAAACAGGCTTGCAGCGCTGCTGACACAGTCACGCAGGTCGAAATCTTCTGCAGTAATAGAGAATTTGCCCGCTTCCAGCCGTGAGAGGTCGAGGATGTCGTTGATGATCTTCAAAAGGGACTGGGCGGAATTGCGGATGGTCTCCACGTTTTGCAGCTCATCTGGTGGCAAATCGGCCTCCGCCAGGAGGTCGGTCATCCCGATGATGCCATTCATCGGAGTGCGGATCTCATGGCTCATATTGGCCAGAAATTCCGATTTGGCCCGGTCGGCCTGCTCGGCGGCCAGTTTGGCTTCAGCCAGCTCGCTTTCACGCTGCTTGCTGTGTGTAATATCCCGTTCGATACCAATGATCAGATCCACTGATCCATCACTGGCACGATATGGGTGTCGAACCAGACTTCGTCGCCTGATTTCGTATAGTTGAGAACCTCATTGTGATAGCGACTTCCAAGGTCCTTATGCTGGTTCATTTCCTGAATTATCTGGGCATCGGTGCCAGGGCCGTCCAGCAGTGCCGACGGGGTTTGGCCAACCGCCTCTGAGGCCTCATAGCCGGTCGCCCGTGTGAATGCATCGTTGACCCAGAGAATTTGCCGCTGCGCGTCTGTCAGGACGATACTGTCAGAGGCATGTTTGGCCACCAGCGACAGGCGGTGCAGTTCCGCCTGCTGTTTTTGCAGTTCGGTATGTGCATGCTCCAGGGCCAGCTTGCCTTGCTTCAGTTCCCGGTTGCGTTCGGACAAGGTCTGGTTGGCGCGGATCAGTTCTTCGCGCAGGCGGACGTCCTCGGATACATCCCAGTTGACCCCCATCATCCAATCTCTGCCGTCCGCATCTGTGAACGGATTGGCCATCGCCCGGATGTGTTTGACAGTCTTGTCATCCAGAACGATCCGGAATTCAGAAGCAAAATGTGTTTTGCCCGTTTCCGCCGTCCTCAGAGCCTTGAGCACACGGCTGCGGTCATCCGGGTGCAGCCTGTTGTCCCAGTCATCCCCGGTCAGTGGACCCCGGCATTCGGGCACGCCATAAAGGTCATGCATGCGGCTGTCCCAACGGACATGATTGCATTCAATGGCGCTTTCCCAGATCCCGACCCCGGAGGTTTTGACTGCAATCGCCAGCCGCCGGGAGACAGCTTCCAGTTCAGCCTCCCGGTGGCGCAGCTTGTGGATCACCGCTTGTCTTGCAGAGGAGAGCCGACCGGCAAGATAGGTTGGAAACACAATCAGAATTCCGGCTGCCAGCAAGGCAAGCCGCAGTTGCCACAGATTTTCGTGGCCTGCCTGCCAGCCGCCTTGCGGACGGGCTGCCAACTGCCAGGAACCGGCCGGCAAGATGATGTCTACAACAACCGGGTGGTCGGAAAGAATGCCGGGCGCGCCAAAAAACTGTTGCCCTTGCGCGCCGGTGCCATCCCGCCCGATCAGGGCGATGTCCAGCCTGTCGCCGCTGTTCAAATCCGTCGCGGCGTAGAGTGTCTCTGTTTCGATAACGGCAGATAGAATTCCCCAGAACGACCGCTGTTCTCCCGCGCCAGAGAAGATCGGCAGTCGGTAGATAAAGCCGATGCCGCCCTGCACCAGGTTCACCGGTCCGGCCAGCACCATTTCTCCGCTGTCACGCACCCTGAGGGCTGCCACGCGCTGGGCTTCATTTTTGTTATAGTCCAGCCCGATTACGGGTTCATTGCCCTCGATAGGGTGGACCAGTGAAACAACCAGGCCCGGGGCGGCAGCGATATGCCGTATGGCCGTCTTGCCTTCCAGAACCTGAGCCGCAATTTCGCTGAACCTTGCAGGTCCCATACCCGGTTCTGTGGCCAGCATGGCTGCCAGGCCGCGCAGGCGCTGATAGTCGCTGTTCAGTTGCCCTTCGAGGCGCGATTTGACCATTCCTGCCGCTTGCTGGGTCGCCGCGCGCTGTGACTGATCATGTATCGTCGCGTTTTGCCTTTCAGCATACAGCCCCACTGCACAGACCACCGCCAAGGCTAGAAGCGCTGGAAGGTAAGCCCGTTTGCTGAGGGCACGCAGCCAGCTCGCGGGGGGGCTAGAAATGGCCATTCAGGCACCTTTGATTTTTCAGAAACCCTTTTGGCAATTTCGGCCTTTGAATAAGGAAAGTGTTCGGTTCTCGCCTGTGCTCCTTTTTAAATCTGAAATTCAGGGTTCCACAACACGTCTGCAGTCTACGCCCACTGAGGTGTGGCAAAAGCGGCAGCCTTTGGTTCCTGTCGGAGTGGGATCAGAAGTCTTGCCATTTGTCCAAGGCAGCCGAGCCGTCCGAAGCGGCGATGACGACAGGTGTTTCGGGCGGTGCTTCGGGTGCGTCATCCCAGCCGGTTCCGTGGGCCGACGGCACATTTGGCTGCGGGGGCTGATCGGGCTGAGCGGATGTTTGCATCTCTGCATCGACCTTGAACCGCGCCACCAGCCCGGCCAGGTTGGACGCGTCGCCGTTCAGCAACTGGCCTGCTGCGGTCATTTGCTCAACCATTGCGGCGTTTTGCTGTGTCACCTGATCCAGCTGCATGACGCCGGTATTGATTTCACCAATACCGGTCGATTGTTCGGCAGCGCCTTCGGCGATGTCCGAAACCAGACCGGAGATATGGGAGACTTGCGACACGATGCTGTGCAGTGCATCCCCTGCCTTACCAACCAGATCCACGCCTTTTTCAACCTGGTCTCCGGAATTGGAGATCAGCGTTTTGATCTCCATGGCGGCATCGGAAGACCGTTGCGCCAGGGCCCGCACTTCGGACGCGACAACGGCAAAGCCGCGGCCTGCCTCGCCTGCACGGGCAGCTTCCACACCGGCGTTCAGAGCCAGCAGGTTGGTCTGGAAAGCAATATCGTCGATCACGGAAATGATCTGCGAGATGTGGCGGGAAGACTCCTCGATGCCGTTCATGGCCGTTACAGCGTTCTGGACGACCTCGCCGCTGGTCAGCGCTTCGTCCCGGGCTTCGTTCATGGCGGTTTCGACTTCTCGCGCGCCGTTCGCGGCGGCCTTCACACTGGCGGTCATCTCATCCAGCGCCGCGGCAGTTTGCTCCAGTGTTGCCGCCTGGCTTTCGGTGCGTTGCGACAGGTCATCAGAGGCCTGGCTGATCTCGGACGTGCCGTTGCGGATGCTGGTGGTGGCCTCTACGACTTCACGCACGGTGGCGTTCAGCGTGGTGATGGTCTTGTTAAAGTCCATGCGAAGGCCCTTGTAGGCTTCTGGAAAAGCTGCATCGATCGTCGTCGAGAAATCACCATTGGCCAAATGCGTCAGCCCGGTGCGCAGTTCATTCACCACAAGATCCTGTTCTTGCTGTGCTTCTGCACGTTTTTTCTCGGCGTGCTGGGCGTTTTGCAGGTCGGTTTTGAAACCTTCCAGAATGCCGGCAATATTGCCAAACTCATCACCGTTTCCATGGCCGAAAACAGGATGGGCATAATCCTTGGCTGCGATGTGTTCGACGCTGTCTGACAGGCCGGATACTTTGCGTGCAATGCTACGGGCAGCCACCCACGAGAGCAGGGCCACCGCCAAGGCAACGCCAACTGCCTGCAGCATGGAGGCATTGACCAGGCTTTTCTCTGCCGCCAGGGCTTCGGCGCTGTCGACCTCCAGCACAATGCCCCAGGTGCGGTCTTCCAGGCCGACGTTTGCAGCCATTGCTTCAACCGGCTGGCCTGCGAGGCCGGGAGTGCCGGAGAAACTGCTCTCTCCGCCGTTCACTGCAGCAGAGATCTGCTTCAAGTCCGGCAATTGGGAGAGAATCTGATGGCCGCCGTCGCGGTTCGAGGCGGTCAGAGCCACACCGCCATTGCGGACCAGATAGGCCTGGCCGGTTTCACCAAGCAGGGCTGAGTGGGACAGAATGCCGGCGATCTCTTCCACCGGCACACGCAGCACCAAGGCGCCGGAAGCAATGCCCCTGTTGAAGACCGGTGCGGAAATGAACATCGCGGCGGCGCCGCCATCGGCTGCATAGGCGGCCATCTCTGACAGGAACACGCTGCCCTGCTCAAGCTCAATAGCAGCACGGTAAGCCTGTCCCAGCCCGCTGTCTTTGTATGGTCCGTCCAGATAGTTCAGGGCGAAGTCTTCACCCTTGTGAACCGAATAGATCATGTTGCCTTGCATGTCCAAAACATAGGCGTCCAGAAAGCCCTGTTCTTCAAGGAAGGTCACAAAGCTGCCGTGGTTCCGTTTGTGGCGCATCGACCAGGCTGATTTGTCTTTGGCATCCAGAAGCTTATAACGTTCACCCGGAGGGTTGGGGTTGTCTGTGCCATAAGCGGCGCGCAAATGTTCCGCCGGGTTGTCACCAAGCGCATAGAAGCCGTTGGAGAAGTCACGCACTGCCGATTCAACAGCTTTGCTGGCAACCAGCGTGCGGGTCTGGGACCGCAGCCCTGCAACCCAATTTTCCAGCGCTTCCTTGCGTTCTTCCAAAAGGGTTGAATAGGCGGCTTCCCGGTTGGCCTTAAGTGCCTGACCGGCTTCCCAGGCGAAAAAGAAACCTGATGCAAGTGTCAGGAAGATCGTCGGCGCAGCAATGGAGAGCGGCAGTTTTCGGCCCAACCGCATGTTGGTCCAGAATTTAAACAGTCGAGTCATAATGGCGTGGTTCCCATCAACGTTCTAGTCTGCCGGATTGCCTTAGAGCGGCCCCTAGCATCGCCAGCGGAGAGGTGCTGGACATCAAAACAATCAGAGGGATTTATTTCGGGGCCGTTAAAAAGGAGGGGCGTTTCCCGATTTTTATGCCAAATCGCTGTCTTGGGCGGAAAAATAGACATTCCAACGTAACTGGCCAACATAACTGGAGCGTCTTCTGCACAGTGCGAATCATCCGCAGTCTCTGCCTGGATCCTGGCAAAGCCGCAGGCTGGTCCAGCTGCCAGCTGCGTCAAGGCTCCCTGGCTGTTCATCGGAGTGTCGGCGTTTCACTCCCGATGCCGGATTAACGGTTCCTTTCCTTAGGTGTTCAGTCCCGGCATCTGGTGGATCGGATCGATGATGAAACGATCTGGCTCTGAAGTCCAGATTTTGCAGATGTATTCGTAGGGCGTGAGGCCGCTGAGAGTTTTGAGTCTGCGGGCAAAGTTGTAGGCAGCCATGAAGTCGCCGAGATGTGTTCGTAACTGATCGTGGCTTTCGTAGTGGTATCGCTTCACTGTCGCCTCTTTGATCGTGCGGTTCATCCGCTCGACTTGGCCATTGGTCCACGGATGGTTCGGTTTGGTCAGGCGATGCTCGATCCCGTTGGCCTCACAGATCATGTCGAAGCGCATCTGCCGGGAGTATACTCTGTTCCGGTTTCGTGGCTGTTCGGCGAACTGGATACCGTTATCGGTCAGGATCGTATGGATGCGATAAGGGACCGCCTTGAGCAAATGTTCGAGGAATTCCCAGGCGGTCTTGCGATCTGCCTTGTCGACGAGGTGGGTGACTGCAAACTTGCTGGTCCGGTCAATGCCAACGAAAAGATACAGCTTGCCCTCCGCAGTCTGCACCTCGGCAATATCGATATGAAAAAAGCCGATGGGGTAGCGCTTGAACCTCTGCCGCTTAGGCTTGTCGCCCCCGACATCCGGCAAGCGCGAGATGCCATGCCGCTGAAGGCACCGATGCAGCGCTGACCGCGTCAGATGCGGGATCGAGGGCTGGAGCGCATAGAGGCAATCATCCAACGGCAGTAGCGTATGCCGCCGAAATGCGACGATCATGGCCTCCTCGGCTTGACTGAGAATGGTTGAGCGAGGCTCTTTCGGCCCTGTTTTGCGATCCTCAACGGTCTCGCGCTTTCGCCACTTGGCAACAGTCTTCGGGTTGATCCCGAGTTCCTTGCTCAGCGCCGCGATCGAAGCTTGCGATCGCTGTATTGCTGCTCTGACAGCGTGCGTGGTCGTGGCGCTCCCGTGACGAACTTGTCCCATAGTGCTTCCTTCCATTCCAAAGAACAGATCGCACCATCAAACCATGGGATCAAACACC
>NZ_JBNAFX010000062.1:0-9918 GCF_049800895.1 Leisingera sp. S232
GCCTTCGTCGATCACTACAACCATCGACGCTACCACGAAAGCCTGCAGAACCTAACGCCGGCCGACGTCTACTTCGGGCGCGGCCAGACCATTCTGCAACAACGAGAAAGGATCAAAAGAAAGACCACCGAAACCCGGCGCTTGCTTCACCGCAAATCCGCCGCATAATCAAACCAACCGGATGAGCCAGATCCTCTCTTAGCTCAGGCGCCCATCTGTCCCAAAATCCCTGACGACGGACAGGTACTGACCCTCGGTCACTATGCGCCACTGGAAACTGAAGAGATTGTCGCCTATCAATCTGAAATCAACTTGCGCTAACCGGCGGCGTTTCAGTTTCGATTTATGTGGCTAAGCTCCTGTAAAGGAATGCCTTTCAAAAGCTGAACTCGCTGCAGTCAGTTCTGCTCGGCAGCATTTTGACGAACTCCAACTTTCAGCTCCCAAAGAAGCCCATATGCAAAATTTCAAATCACTTCAGGTCTTTTTCTGGGTATGCAAGCTTGGCAACTTTTCTGCCGCTGCAGAACGGCTGAATATGACACAACCAAACGTGTCCCAACGCATTTCTGCGCTCGAAACGCTGTTTGGGAAGTCGCTGCTGAATCGCAAGATCAAACCCATAACCCCGACCAGCGACGGGCAGCTTCTGCTTAGGCATTGTGAAACGATCCTGCGGCAGGTAGCGGCGCTTGAAACGGATTTGGAGCTGCATCAGAAACAGGCCCGTATTGTCCGCTTGGGGGTTTCTGAGACAATCGCGCAGATCTGGCTTTCCGAATTTTTAAGCCAGGTGCGGCTCAAGTTTCCCCGGGTCCGATTTGAGATCGAAGTCGATGTGACATCAGCCCTGAAAGCAGCGCTTGAAGCCGGAGAACTGGATTTATCTTTCATGCTGGGCCCTGCGCCAAGCAGTGACTACGCCTCAATCCAGCTGGGGGCTTTCCCCCTGAAGTTCTATTGCGTGCCAGGCCTTGTGCCGAGTGGGCATCTGACGGTGGAGGATCTCTTGCGCCTGCCGGTGATAACTTATCCCAAACGCGCCTATCCTTACGGCGCATTGAGAGAGGCGCTGTATCGGCTGCTGGGGGAAGCTCCGAAAATCATCACCTCAACATCTCTGGCAACGATCCGCAGTATGACCCTGGATGGCACGGGTGTTGCTCTTGTTGCAGATGGCGCAATTCACTCGGGCCTGGCGCCGCGCGACGCCGCAACTGACTTCACTTGCCTGACAAGTGACATCTCCTTGGATCCTCTTTGTTTTTTTGGGTTTTACCCCTACAGCCCTGGCAGCGGCATGTTGGGTGAAATCACTGAGATTGCGCAAAATGTTGCACAGAAGAGAGCGCCGATCTGGCCTTGAAACAGATCAGCTATTATGTTTACTTATATGAATTCATTCTTATAAATAATTTTGCGTAATATCTATGTTGTGCTTGTCTTGCTGACAACTTAACGTCAGGAGACTGAATAAAGTGTCGGCAAGCGAAAAACACTTTGAACCAAGTCCAGCAGATATCTCCGCGGCAAGGGCACGTATCGCCCCCTATGCGGTTGCAACTCCTGTTCTGGAAAACGAAGAACTCAACCGGCGTGTAGGCGGCAGAGTTCTGATCAAACCTGAGATACTTCAGCGCTCGGGCTCTTTCAAATTTCGCGGGGCGATCAACCGTGTTCTGCAACTGACCAAGGCAGAAAAGGCCGGCGGCGTTGTTGCCTGGTCTTCCGGCAATCACGGACTTGCCCTGTCATATGTCGCCAAGGAACTGGGCATCGACGCAACAATCCTGATGCCGCAGGAGGCCCCCAAGGCCAAGATCAACGGCGTGCGGGCAAATGGCGCGACTGTACGGCTTTATGACAAGACCAAAGAAGTGCGCGAGGAAATCGGTGCGCAGATCGCTGCTGAAACCGGGGCTGTCATCATTCCGCCCTATGATGATCCCTACGTCATCACTGGCCAGTCAACTTTGGGTGCCGAATTCTCCGAGCAAGCCCAGGCGATGGAGGCTCCTCTTGATGCCGCGCTGTTCAGTTGTTCTGGTGGTGGTCTGGTCTCCGGTGCGGCGACGGGTGTCCATGCTGTTAACCCCGACACAGAGGTGTTCAGTGTGGAGCCCGAAGGGTTCGATGGCATGGCACAGTCTCTGGCGGCAGGTGAACGTGTTACGGCCTCCCCCGTTCTGACGTCCATTTGCGATGCCCTGCTGGTGACTGTTCCGGGCCAACATACTTTCCCGCTGTGCCAGTCGCATCTGAAAGCTGGGCTGACAGTCACGAATGATGAAGTGATCGCCGCCATCCAGTTTGCCTATAAAAACCTGAAACTTGTCGTCGAACCCGGTGGCGCTGCTGCGCTCGCTGCTGTTCTGGCCGGCAAAATCGAAACTGCGGGCCGCACAACGGGCATTCTCTTGAGCGGCGGCAATGTCGATCCTGAAAAATACGCCACCTATCTTGTTTCCGAACTGCCTCCGGCAGCTCCAAATCAATAAGCAGGAAAAGAATATGCTTGATTTGCAAAGTCAAAAGGGCGCCTTGATCGCCAAAACCATCGAAGATTTCATGACGCTGGATCTGACCGGCGTTGGTCTGATCGACAAAATCTACACAGCCCTGCAAACGCAGCAGCCTGGCCCCGCCTGTATGGGCGGCGCAGAAATTCTGGTCAAAAATGTCCGGGAGCACGGCGGGCCGGTCGTGATTGCAACCGGTTTCCCCGAGGGCGCCGGTGTTCCGGAAACCGATGGCCCGGTCGGCGCAGCGCTGCTGGCGCGGGCTTTGTTCCTTGGCCTGGGGATTGAATCGGTAATCCTGGTTGATGAGGACTGGGAAGAAATGATGGCCGGGACATGCCGGGGTGCCGGTCTTTCGCCCCTGCCCTTCCCGGAAGACGGCGTCGTCCGCCCGATTGAATTTATCCGTCCGGTTTACATCCGCACCGTTCCCAAAGACGATGACGGCTGCAGAAAAATCACCGGAGCGCTTTTGAACGATACCAAGCCCTCGGTTGTGGTCTCGATCGAACGGCCAGGTATGAATGACCATGGCCTGTACAATGGCTTGGGCGGCCGCCCGCTTGACGGTTTGGTGGCTGACCTGGATCAGTTCTTCACCGCTGCAAAAGCACAAGACATCCCCTTTATTGCGATCGGCGACGGCGGCAACGAAATGGGCATGGGCGTGATTGCGGAGGATCTGCGCACCTTCAGTCCAAAAGCCAAAGACAGCGGCATCCCGGGTCGGGGCGGCGTTGCGGCAGTCATGGTTGCGGATCATCTGATCGTCTCCAATGTTTCGAACTGGGGCGCGACCGGTCTGGTCGCGGCGCTGTCGGCTCTGCTGGAAAAGCCCAACGTGTTCCACAGCGCGGAGCTGGAAGTCCGCTGCATTGAACAATGTGTCACCTTCGGCGGCGTGGACGGCATGTTCATGGCCCCAGAACCGGCAGTGGATGGCATTTCGGCCAAGGAATGGGCCGGTCTGATCGACAGTCTGCGCAATACGCTGGACCGCCTGAACGGCCGGGTAACCGGATGGAAGGGCGACAGCGGCGACTGGCGCCAGCAGAAGTGACAAAAGCAATGGGAAAAATCGATAGCCGCCTCGCTGAACTTGGGATCGAGTTGCCTGCAAGCAATCCCCCCCAGGGGAACTACCTGCCCTACCGCAAAACCGGGAATCTGGTGTTTATTGCGGGCCAGGGTCCGCGAAATGCGGGTGAACTTGTCTACAAGGGTATCGTTGGTCAGGACCTGACGCTTGAACAGGCACAGGATGCGGCCCGCCTGTGCGCGCTGAACCTGCTTGGTCAGCTGCGCAACGCCTGCGATGGCGATCTGGATCGGGTAACTGGCGTGATCCGATTGGCTGGGTTGGTACGCTGCACAGTTGATTTTGAAGCTCAGGCCAAGGTTCTGAACGCCGCCTCCGATCTCATCTGCGATGTCTTTGGCCCGGCAGGGGCCCATGCCCGCATTGCTTCTGGCACACACGCGCTGCCATCAGGCATGGCCGTAGAGATCGAGGCCGTTTTCGAAGTCGCAACGGATGCGTGACTTGCCGAGAGAACGCCACCTTACCCACAATTCAAAACTATCCAACGGAGGAAATCTGAAATGAAAACAATAACCAGTGCAGCCCTGCTCGCCGGCGCCGTTGCCGTCGCACCTGCCGCCGCGCAAGAGCTGGAAAAGGACCACTTCAAAGTGGTCGGCATTGCGTCCACCATTCCGGTTGCCATTTATGATGAGAAACCATTCTGGACAGACATTCTGCCTTCAAATTCCGGGGGCAAGCTGACGGCCGACCTGACACCGATCGAACAGATGGGCCTGGATGACCAGTCCATGCTGCGTTTGATGAAGCTGGGTGTGATGGATTTTGCGGGCATGGATATCACCAAAATGGCTGGTGACGATCCGCGGTTCGAAGCCTGCGACCTGGCGGGCACGCTGCCAACTGCCGAACTCGCACGGGAAGCCTGTTCTGCATATAAATCCGTCCTGAACGAGCGGATGGAAAACAACTGGAACACCAAATTGCTGGCAATCGGCGCGAATACCCCCCAGGTCATCTGGTGCCGGGGAGATGTTGGCAGCATTGCCGATCTCGAAGGGAAAAAGATCCGCGTTTACAACAACACGCTGCGTGACTTTATCTCTGGTGTCGGCGCGACATCCGTTTCGATTTCTTTCTCCGAAGTCGTGCCTGCGCTGAACAACGGGGTTGTTGACTGTGCCGTGACCGGTTCGCTCAGCGGCAACTCGGCTGGCTGGCCAGAAGTGACTGACAGCGTCTTCATGCTCCCGCTGGGCTGGTCGTTCAACGTGGTTGCAGTGAACAAGTCCCGCTGGGATGGCCTGCCAGAGGCGACGCAATCTTTCCTGACCGAACAGTTTGCGGCCTATGAAGACAAGATGTGGGCGACGCTTGCCGAAAGTATCAACCAGTCAGAGGTGTGCAACTCTGGTCAGGATGGCTGTACTTTGGGGAAATCGGCAACAATCAAACTGAACTACCCCAGCGACGCTGACCTGCAGCGGGCGGCCGAAATTGTGAGCGAAACGGTTCTTCCCGGCTGGGCCGAGCGTTGCGGTGCCGAATGCACTGCGAACTGGAACAGCAACATCGGTGCAACAATCAACCAGACGATCCAGGCGAACTAAATCTGGACCAAAAGGGGCCGTACCGCGTAAGCGGTGCGGCCTGTATGTCATCCCACTTCCTGGATGTCATTTCTTTAGCACACATTTCTAAGCAAATCGGAAAGCCACAGGATGAGCCCGCTTATACAACATACGCTCAGGTATAATCGCCTGATCACCCGATCTGGCCTTTGGCTGGGAGGGGCGGTCATGCTTGCAGCAGCGCTCCTGATCGGCTCGGACATCCTGCTGCGAGTCGTCTTCAACAAAGCAATTGACGGGGCAGACGAACTTGCCCGTTTTGCGCTTGCCATCGCAACCACATGGTCCCTTGGCGGTGCCTTGCTGGACCGTACGCACATTCGCGTGGACACGGCCTATGTCCGATTTCCGGCCAGGATGCAGCTCACGGTGGATATTGCCGCCCTGATTGCCTTTCTTGCCGTTTTTGCCGTCGTGACCCTCTTTGGCTTTGAACTGGTTATACAATCCCTTCAGACCTCATCCCGCTCCACCTCAGCTCTGCAAATTCCCATGGTTTACCCCCAGGCCATATGGCTTGGCGGGCTGATCATGCTGCTGTTCTCTGGTCTGGTGCTTTTGGCCTGCTGTCTCGCCTTGATTGCCAAAGGCGACTGCAAAGCAGCCAGCGCGCTGGCAGGCATCAAGAGCGCTGAAGAAGAAGTGCAGGAGGAAGTGGAGCTGCAACACACAGAAACACCTCAGACATCCAAAGGACATCAGCCATGATCGCAACATCTTTGGGAAGTTTGCTTGGATTGCTTTTCCTTGGCATTCCTGTGGCCGCAACCCTGATCCTTGTGGCGCTCATCCTGTCCGGCACTTTCTCTCCCCTGCCTTTGCACTTTGCGATCGGAGAAATCGCCTGGACGGTTTCAAACAATTTTCTGCTAATCGCCATCCCGCTGTTCGTGCTGCTTGGAGAGATCCTCTTGCGCTCTGGCCTGGCGTCGCGGATGTACACGGCTCTGGTCCTGTGGATGCCATGGCTGCCCGGCGGTCTGATGCACTCCAATATCGCGGCCTGCACAATGTTCGCCGCGACTTCGGGCTCCAGCGTTGCCACCGCTGCGACTATAGGAACGGTGGCGTTGGAGGAGGTCGAAAAGAACTCCTATAATGAGAGGCTGTTTCTGGGAACGATCGCCGCAGGCGGCACATTGGGCATTTTGATCCCGCCTTCGGTCAATCTCATCCTGTATGGGGTGCTGACTGAGACCTCCATTCCCAAACTGTATCTTGCAGGGCTGATCCCCGGCATTCTGTTGGCGGCGCTATTTATGGTTTTGGTCGCGGTCGTCTGCACCATGAAACCTGAGTGGGGTGGGACCAGAAACACTGCGACACGCGCGCAGAAACTCCAAGCATTGCCGGACCTGTTGCCACCCGTGGCGATCTTTGTCTCCGTCATCGGCTCCATCTATCTGGGCTGGGCAACCGCAACCGAAGCTGCCGCCCTGGGTGTGCTTGCGGCCCTGGTAATCGCGGCCTGCTACAGGTGCCTGTCCGTAAAAGTTATCCTGGACGCCTTTGAAGGTGCGATGAAAACCACCGCGATGATCATGGCTGTTATGATCGGCGCCTATTTCCTCAACCTTGTTTTTGGGGCTATCGGACTGCCTCAGGCCGCCAGCAACTGGATTGCGGGAATGAACCTGGAGCCGCTCGCGCTCTTTGGTCTGGT
The DNA here is from genome assembly GCF_049800895.1 of Leisingera sp. S232. NCBI lineage: Bacteria > Pseudomonadati > Pseudomonadota > Alphaproteobacteria > Rhodobacterales > Roseobacteraceae > Leisingera > Leisingera sp. S232. The sequence goes on from NZ_JBNAFX010000062.1 coordinate 6,856, forward strand.
TGTTCTGTTCTATTTCATTCTCGGCATGTTCATGGAGACCCTCTCGATGATGGTGGCAAGTGTTCCGATCATTGCGCCCATCATGGTTCAGGCTGGTTTTGATCCCGTTTGGTGCGGTATCGTGATTGTGCTGCTGATGGAGATCGCTCTGATTACCCCGCCCGTAGGCTTGAACCTTTTCGTGGTTCAAAGTGTGCGCAAGCGAGGTCCGGTCGAAGACGTTATCTTTGGCGCCCTGCCTTTCATGCTGATCATGCTTCTGTTTGTCGGCATCTTGTATCTGTTCCCGCAGATCGTGCTTTTCATTCCATACGGATAACCAAGCACTTGTCACATTTCCCCGGGCCAAATCCACTTGATGAGCGAGGCCCGGCCATCCACCTGCAATGTTATCCTTCCTTGTTGTACGCCCGACACCGGTGATCCAAGCCCCCTCTGCAAGCGTGCCCCTTGGTCTTTCAAGGCCTCTCTGAACCAGACGACGTCCTATCCGCGCTCCCCCTGCAGCCACGCGAGAACTGGACCGGCTGATTGCAGAGCGCGGGGCGCCGGGAGCAATTGTGTCTGACAACGTCCTATGTCGGGAATTTCCGGCTGCTTAGGTCAGCAGGTCATGGAGCATCCGGAGCCCCGGACGCCCTGACAGGTTGGCCCAGACGGGTTCTGCCGTCAAGAATTGATCTCTTCCATAGCAAACACAGGGTACGCGCCTTGGCGGCCCTCACCGTCCTTAATACGAGATCCCAAATCCCAAGCAGAAAGCCCGAACATTATCTACGAGGTCAGCGAACTGCCTCCACGGCCCTTGTCAGAGAGAGGTCTTTCCGCCTGGGCTCACCCCTCGAAGAAGGGGCGATAGGGTTCGCCGTGTTTGACCACGGCGTGTACGGTGCGCGCCATCTTGGCCGCGATAGCGGTATAGGCCTTGCGGCGCAGATGGGCATTGTGCCGGTCCTTGGAGATGTAACGCTCGAACTTGTCGCGGAAGCTGTTGGTCTTCTTTGACGCAGCCGTCTGACCCGCCATCCAGAGCCTGCGCCGGAGCCGGGCATTGCCATACTTGGAGATCTTGCTTTGTCCGCGGAACAATCCGGACTGCACGGTTGCGAGATCCATGCCGCAGAACTTCAGGAACTGGCGGTGATGCCGGAAACGGCGCAGATCTGGCGCAAGATCCACCTGGGGATTGATGCGGAAACGCTGGAGGTTCGGGCCGTAGAGATCACAGGGAACCATATCGGCGATGAACCGGTTTTGCCCGACCTGCTTGGCCAGATCCCGGCGGACCAGGAAATCGGCAGCGTCACGGCAGGTGGGGCCTAGGACACACGCAAATGCCACGATGCCATCGCTAACCGCAGCGCCCACGCCGTCATCCCGCCCCGCAAGAACGCCAAGCCATGGAAGACCGTCACCGTTGGCGCGGTCGCCCGAAACGAAGCACTGCGGGCATCAAAATACCTCGGCCGTGCCCTGTGACGACGATGGAGCGGATACCACCGCCGAAGCCGCGTCGAAACGAAACCTCTCGTGACATTGCTTCGCAATGCACTGCTGGTCAGTGGATGCACTGGGTGAAACTGCTGGGGCAGCGCCTCATGGCGCGGGACTTCGACCGACAGGTCGCGGAGCTTCAGGTCCGTATCGCCGTTCTGTACGGCTCCACCGCGCTCGGCATCCCTGTCACAGAGCCCGTGGAATAAGTCCGTCCGGGGAAAGGGGAACCCCGGCCATCAGCCGATTTGTGCGACAGAGCCGGCCAATGCCGTCAGCACCATGAACTTGAAACACATTCTTCACCAGATCGAGCCCGACTGCGATAATCTCCGACATGACCGTTCTCCTTTGTGGATCTAAAAAATCCACCTTGGCACAGTGATGCCGTCGGGCGGCGGTTACATCATCAAACCCCTTCATCGCCAAGAAATCTGAAATACGGTCTATCAAACAGCGGTGCCGGATCATGGCTGTCACATCAGTCGATTCACACGAAAAAGTGAAACATCTACAGCAATCACCTATTGACGGCCTCTATTCGCGATACTTTTGGAAAGTTTTACTGCTCATTTGCCGGCATTTTGGAGCCTTTCAACGATTCCAACTTGGATTCCAGGGCGAGCCAAGTCGCAAATGCTAGCGAAAGATTGTGGCTGTTTCGGAAACAACCACTCGAAAGAAAAGGCAACACGGATTTATCGCACACTGGAGATCGAAAAATGAAAAATTTCTGCACTATTCTGGAAGGCCGACCGATGCATTTTTTGCTCAGGCTCAAATATCCGGAATCGGACTTTAATCAAGTAATTTGAAGAACTTATTAGTTCTGTCTCCAACAGATTCACTGGCGCAAAATTGTACTTTTGCGCAGTATGAAAAAGGGTGTGTTCGTGATGCTTAACGCTGAACAGTCTGAAGTCGTAGAAACAACAATGGTCGCATATGATGCGATTTTTTCTGAGCTCGGTCCTGAAGCCCGGACCGCGTTCCGAGACACCGTAGAAGAGCAGCTGACCTCGGGTCTCGATATTCCTGAAGTGCACGCAGTCAGTCAGGCGACGTACTATTCAAACTGGAACTTCGGGCTGGTGAATGGATTGAGAGCCAAAATCGCCGGAGAAGACTTGGCGGAAGATGATGAGGACAACAATCAAGCCGCCAATATCGCAGAGTTCGTGGCAAAGGATCTGAAAATCGCTGCGAAGATTGCAGCTGCCATCGAACAGCAATATTCCGATGTGACAAAGACAGTAAACAATACTCAGCACATCAACACGCTTACTGGTCAGTTGATAGATGATATCGACAAACTGGAAGCTGATATCGGAATTCTGCAGAGTGACGTCGCGCGCTACAATGATCCGCAGAGCCCCGACTATGATACTGCCTTGGCGCAGAAAGCTCAAAAAGATCTCAACACCAAGACGACACTGTTGGATGGCGTTGTTGCACAAAGGCCGTAGAGGATTCACTTTGCGAATCCCGTAGGTTAGATCGGCGGCATGCCGAAGCCTGCCTCTTCCCGCTATCGAACAACGAACTGGTCCAACTATAACGCATCACTTC
>NZ_JBNAFX010000063.1:0-9761 GCF_049800895.1 Leisingera sp. S232
CGAGATACTGCGCGCTTCGCAACGCTTCGGCAGGGCGCTGTGGAAACGATGGAGTGGTTATCACATCCGAAGTCGCGTGGAGGCCAAAATGCTATGCCTCAAGGCATTCGGCGAACGCATCATGGCGAGGGACCCAGACAGACAAACCGCCGAAATCCACATCCGCATCGCTCTCATGAACCGATTCTCGGCCCTCGGCACCGCCGAGATCGTGTGTGATGGATGAATCCGCCGCGGAAAGGGGAAGCTCGTCCTCAAAACGAGTTGCGCAACAACGCCATTCGATGGTGCCGGTGATATTGTGGCATTCCACCACCTCAGGCGCGGCATTCATCGCATGTTCAAAGGCTTCTTGCGCCTCTTTGGTATGCTCCCCCAGACCGACCCCGATATAGGTGGCAAAACCCACCCCGAGTTTCTGCCGGTCCAGCACCGCACGGTAACCGCAGATGACGCCGGAACGCTCCAACTCTTGCACCCGACGCAGGCAGGCAGAGGGTGAAAGACCCACACGCTCGGCCAGTTCCAGGTTGCTGATCCGGCCGTCGCGGGATAATTCCTGCAATATATGTTTACTTATCTTATCATTCTTAGGCATTAATTGCGATACTAGGCAAAAAACGCTTCATAACGCAATTTCATTTGGTTGGTTTCGCGCGATGCTCTGCAAATGACTTATGAATTGCTGCTTGCCTTGGCCGGGTTTGTGTTCGGCACCGTCTTCACTCCCGGACCCAACAACCTGATGCTGATGGCCTCCGGTGCCAATTTCGGGTTCCAGCGCACGATCCCGCATCTGCTGGGGGTGGCGATCGGCTTTCCGGTCATGATCCTGCCGGTGGGTCTGGGCGTGATGCAGCTGTTTGATGCTTTTCCGCCGCTGACCTGGGTCATGACGGTGCTGTCGGTCATCTACATGCTGTGGCTGGCATGGAAGATTGCCAATGCTGCCCCGCCCAAGGAAGGCGAGGCGCAGGGTACTCCCCTTAGCTTTGTGCAAGCCTGTGCCTTTCAGTGGGTCAACCCCAAGGCCTGGGCGATGGCGCTGGGGTCGATCACGCTATACGCAGCCAGCCGCGATCTGAGCGCGATCCTGTGGGTGTCCGGCACCTATCTGCTGATCGGCTGCTTGTCGGCCTCGACCTGGACCATGCTGGGCCTGCAGCTGCGCCGCCTGCTGACCAATCCGGCGCAGCTGAGACTGTTCAACTGGACCATGGCGGCGGTGCTGGTGGTTTCGCTGGCCGCGATCCTTGTGCAGCAATGAGGCTTACTTCAGTGGCAGGCAAATCTCCGTCAGAAGGTCCTCCGGCGCGGTATCGCGGGGATTATTGAGATAGACCTCATAGCAGGGTTGATCGGCTGGCTCCTCGCCTGACTGCGGCAGCCAGTTGCCAAACAGGCTGTCATAGGCGGAATGGATGCCCGAATAGGGCCCTTTGTAGGTCAGTACCGCGGTTCGCCCGCCCGGCAGGTTCACTTCCTCCAGCCCTTCGGGCAAATCGCCGCCCAGCTCGGCCCCGGCAAAACTGCGCAGATCAGCCTCGGCCACATCGTCGGGGCTGTCGAAATAGACGCCCAACATGGCGCCGACCTGCGGCCAGAGCTGGCGGCTTTCGCAGATGGCGCCGAAGGCTTCAAAGCTTTTGCCGATTTCATAGTAGGCGCCCTTGTGCGACAGGCCGGCAAGGCGACGGGCGGGGTCGGTGCGGGTGATGACATCATGCATGGGATAACTTCCTGTTCTGAGAGTTGGGTTCGGCAGCCCGATCTTGCCGCCGCAGCGAAAGACCGCGGGGCTGCTGCCATAGGCTTCAGAGAAAGCGCGGGAGAAGCTGCGCTGATTGGGATAACCGACACGGGCCGCAATCCGGGCCATGGGCATATCCCCGATCACCAGCCACACCGCAGCACGGTGCAGCCGGATACGGCGCACGGTCTGGGCGCAGGTCTCGCCGGTGAGCGCCCGGAACACCCGGTGCCAGTGAAACCGCGACATGGCCGCAACATCCGCCAGCGCATCCAGCGACAGATCGCCATCGGTGTTGTCGTGGATATAAGCCAGAACCCGCAGGATCCGGTCTTCGTAGCTAGCGGCCATTGGCGGCGTCTCCCTGTCTTTCTCTGCCCTCACCTCATGCCACGGCAGCAAATCACAAATCTTGCTGAGTTGCATCTTGGCGCCGCTAAGGCCATATAGCTGCAAACCTGCGGAGCAGAGGCGAGATGACCCAGTATCTGGAATTTGAAAAACCGCTGGCCGAAATCGAAGGCAAGGCGGAGGAGCTGCGGGCGCTGGCGCGCGCGAATGAGGAAATGGACGTGGCGGATGAGGCCGCGGCGCTGGACGCCAAGGCGGCGCAGCTGCTGCAGGATCTCTACAAGGATCTGACCCCCTGGCGCAAATGCCAGGTGGCGCGCCATCCGGAGCGGCCCCACTGCAAGGACTATATCGAAGCGCTCTTTACCGAGTACACGCCGCTGGCGGGCGACAGGAACTTTGCCGACGATCTGGCGGTGATGGGGGGGCTTGCGCGCTTCAACGATCAGCCCGTCGTGGTGATCGGCCATGAGAAAGGGTCTGACACCAAGTCCCGCATCGAGCGCAACTTTGGCATGGCGCGCCCCGAAGGCTACCGCAAGGCGATCCGCCTGATGGAAATGGCCGGCCGGTTCAAACTGCCGGTGATTACCCTGGTGGACACCGCCGGGGCCTACCCCGGCAAAGGCGCCGAAGAGCGCGGCCAGTCCGAGGCAATCGCGCGCTCGACAGAGATGTGCCTGAAGATCGGTGTGCCGCTGATTTCGGTGATCATCGGCGAAGGCGGGTCCGGCGGTGCGGTGGCCTTTGCCTCCGCCAACCGCGTGGCGATGCTGGAGCATTCAATCTATTCGGTGATTTCGCCAGAGGGCTGTGCCTCGATCCTGTGGAAAGATGCCGAGAAAATGCGCGAAGCAGCCGAAGCCCTGCGCCTGACCGCGCAGGACCTGAACAAGCTGGGCGTCAACGACAAGATCATCCCGGAACCGCTGGGCGGTGCCCATCGCGACGCAAAGGCGGCGATCGCATCCGTCAGCAGTGCCATCCAGGAGATGCTGGACGAGCTGAAGGACATGGACAGCGCAGCGCTGATCAAGGACCGGCGCCAGAAATTCCTGGACATCGGCTCCAAGGGGCTGGCGGCCTAACCGCCCAGCGCCATTGATATATGAGGAAACCCGGCCATCAGGCCGGGTTTTGCATATCGGCAACGCCTGTGCCGGGTGACTGCAAATCCTTTCGGCCTCTGGGCTCGGATTGAGGCCCGTCAAACGAAAACAATGCCTCCCCGGAATGTCCGGAGATCCTGTCGGTGTCACCTTGGAAGCTATCATTGCCGGCAACGACATGGATATTGCCGGTAATCAGGTTGTTGTGTTCATTTCCGGTCACCTAGCAATCTAGAAGATGCCGCTCAGCTTCGTCACAAGGCAGACACGCAGCCAGCTGCCAAACTAGGGCCTGTTAACACTTAATCATATCGACGATGAGTGCGAAGTTGAGGAAGGCGCGATACATCACGTCGAGCTTTTCGAACCTTGAGAAGATGCGCCGGTATCCTTTCAGCCTTCGAAACAGTCGTTCAACCTCGTTGCGCCGTTTGTAGATGGTCCGGTCGTAATCCCATTTGATCAGCCGGTTCGCCTTTGGCGGAACAACCGGGACCATGCCCAGGTCAAGCACCAACTGGCGCGTTTCATCGCCCTCATAGGCCCGGTCCATGATCATTGCGGCACCTTGGGGCGGTGATCGCCAGCGTTCCAGCAGGGCGCGGCCTTCGGGCGCGTCGTGCGCATTCCCGCCAGATAGGCTGAACGTCAGTGCAAAACGGTCATTTGCGGCGCTCAGGTGGACTTTGGTGTTCCATCCGCCGCGTGATTTACCAATTGCTTGCGGGCCGTTTTTTTGGGCGCGCCGGTCCCATCGGGATGCACTTTGACGCTGGTACTATCGAGGCCCAGACAATCAACAGACACGCGGATCATGTGATGTTGCTGAAGCGCGTCAAATAGCCGGTCCAGAACGCCCGCGCTGGCCCAACGGCGCATCCGGGTGTAAACCGTGTGCCACTTGCCGAAACGCGGCGGCAAAGCCCGCCACTTGCAACCGTTCTCGGCGACAAAGAGGATGGCGTTAATCACGGTTAGGTTCGAAACCCGCACATTCCCGCGCTGGATTGGCAAGTAGGGCCTGATCAGAGCGTACTGCTTTTCTGTTATCTCATTCATAACAGATATTTAGAAAAAAAACAGCACTATGCAATAGCGTTAACAGGCCCTAAGCGAATTTTCACTGATCTCGCGCCAATCAGTCCAACTACCGTTAGGGTGCTGGCTTTGAAACCGCCCTAGCCCGCCAGCAACCGCAGCCCCTGGGTTACGTCCGAGCGAACCGCCAGCCGCAGGCCGGGCTCGTCGCCGGCTTTCAGCGCGGCAATGATCAGGCGGTGGTTTTGCGGTGGATCGGTGCGGCGCAGGCGGCCGTAAAGGGCGCGCATGGTAGGGCCAAGCTGCAGCCAGACGGTTTCCGCCATCGCCAGCATGGCCGGTGCCTGGGCACGCAGATAGAGAGTGCGGTGAAACTCCAGATTGGTGCGGATATAGCCGACCGCATCGCGTTTGGAGACCATTTCGGCAACGTTGGAATTGATCGTCTGCAGCCGGTCGATCAGCGCCATATGGGCGCGCGGCAGGGCACGGCTGGCCAGCTCCACCTCCAGCAGCGCGCGTAGCGCGGCCAGTTCCTCGATCCGTTCGTTTGTCAGCTCCGGCGTGGTGACCCGGCCGGAAGAGGACAGGAACAAGGCGCCCTCAGCGGCCAGGCGGCGCACTGCTTCGCGCGCCGGCGTCATCGATACCCCGAATTCACCGCCGATGCCGCGCAGGGTCAGAGCCGCGCCGGGGGTAATCTCGCCATGCATGATGCGGGTGCGCAAAGTTCGATAGACACGGTCATGGGCCGGGGCCGAAGCGGTGTCCTGGGTGGGGCGAGTTGCTGAATTCATCCCTTCATGTGATCACAAAAGCCGCCGCGGTCAACCGTCCAATTTCCTGCGCCTTCAGGGACGGCCAGCCAATCCGGCCAGGCTGAGACCTGTGCGCAGGGCGCGCCGCGGTGCATCCGCGGAATAGGGAAAAGCCGCCGCCGCCTGATCCACGGTCAGCGGCGCCCCCTTGAGCAGGGCGCAGGCCGCCGCAGCCGCGTCAAACCGGCCCAGCGCGGCCAGGCTCGCGCAGCGCAGAACCGCGGCCAGCTGCGCCTCAGGCTCCAGCGCCAAGGCCGCTGCTGCGACTGCGGCGGCCTCGCCACCCTGCCCTGCCGCCAGATGAAACGCAGCCTGCACTGTCAGGGCCATCGGCTGCGGCAGCGGATCGAGCTGATAAGCCCGGTCCAGCACCTTTTGAGCCCCGCCATTCTGACCGGCCAGATGCAAGAGCCAGGCACGCAAAAGCTGACCCTGGGCATCGTTTGGATACGCCTCTGCCAATTGTTCCGCCAGGCCCAGCGCCGTGTCGGGATGGCCTGCGAATTGTGCCGCCAGCGCACGCAAATGCAGGACGGCAGCCAGCGGCGGCAAGCCTTCGACCATCCGCGCTGCCTCCGCCGCACGCTGTGGCAGAGCTGCTACGGGGCCAGTTAGCAAATCCAGATGCCACAGCGCCGCCAGCGCCTGCGCCTGTGGCCAGTCCGGTGCCAACTGAAGCACCCGGTGCAGGGCCTGCGCTGCCCCGCTGCTGCGCCCCTGCTGACGAAGGCTGCGCGCAGTAAACAGCTGCGAAACCGCGCCATCGGGCCTGGGCGGTGTGTGTATTTCCGGCAGCGGTTTGCCGAAATACCGGACGATGCTTGCCGCAAGCTGCGGCGCCAGAGACGCGGCTGCCTGTGGCGGCTGCGGCGGCAGGATGCTGAGCGGCTTGGCACCGGTCTCGCCGCCGGGCACTGCCTGCAGAATTTCCAGCCGTACGCCATCCTCCAGAGTGCCGGGCAAATGGCCTGTGACCACGAAATCCGCCCCCAGAAGCACCGCAGCCTCTCCTGGCAACAGGCCCGCAGCAGCACGGGTGCTGGAAGGCGCGATGATCCGGATATCGCTGGCGGCAGCAAGGCTGCGGGTTACCTCCTGTGACAGCATCCCTGCAATATCCGGCTGCAGGGTCTCTGCGGTGAACGGCAGCACTGCGATCACCGGGCTGCCCTCAAAGGTGGCAGCTGGACGGCCTGCGGCAGGGGCAGCAGCATTGCCCAAGCGGCCAGAGTGCTGCCAGCCCCAGAGCCCGGCCACAGCCGTCACCGCACCAAGCCCCCCTGCAAGCAGCAACATCGCCGGCCGCATCCCCCTGTGCAGGGCTGGTTCCTGCGCCAGCGACTGGAAGCTGCGACGCAGGGAAGGCAGCGAAGTCAGCTCCTCACCCAGAACATACACCTGCACCGGATCCGGGATGTTCTTGACCTCATGCTGGCCAAAATCTTCGAAATCATAGGGAATACGGTTGCGGACCTGATCATAAGCGGCCGCCGAGAGCGCCACCCCACCTGGCTGTGCGAGACTTTCGAGCCGTGCAGCAATGTTGACTTCATCTCCGAAAACATCGCCCTGGACGATCAGCACTTCGCCCAAATTGATGCCGATGCGCAGCCGCAGATGACGGGTGCGTGCTGCGTCCGCCTGAATTTGCGCGGCCGCCTCGACCGCTGAGATCACACTGGGAAACAGCGCCAGCACCCCGTCGCCCATCAGCTTGGTAATCCGGCCGCCATGATTGCGGATGGCAGGGGCAATCAGGGTCTGCTGCTGAGCCAGAACCTGGTTGAGCGTGCCCGCTTCGTCTTCGGCCATCATCCGGCTGAAGCCGGATACATCCAGCATGAAAATGGCGGCAAGGCGCCTTTGCGGCTTGTCTGACACAGGCACGGACCTCTGACTGGGAACTGGCAACAACAACGGATGCCAGCTTAGCCCGCGCATTGGCCGGCCCAAAGCGCTGTTTCTATTCGCCGAAACGATAGCGGTGCAGAGCGGCGCCGTTTTCGCGCAGCCAGGCGCGCGGCTCCTGCCATCGGCCGTGAATGCGTTCCACCGTATCCCAGAACGCCTGCGAGTGGTTCATCTCTGCCAGATGCGCCACCTCATGGGCAGCAACATAACGCAGCACCGAAGGCGGCGCCAGGATCAGCCGCCAGGAATACATCAGCCCGCCATCCGCGGTGCAGGACCCCCAGCGCGAGCGGGTGTCGCGCAGGGAAAGGCGGCTGTAGCCCCGGCCCAGCCGGGCAGCGTAGAAATCGGAAGCCTCAGCCAACCGATTGCGGGCCAGCTCCTTCAGATAGCGTTGCAAAGGTCGACCAGGATTGGCCCCCGGCACTGCTACGCGGCCGGCATCCAGAAGGATGCGCCGGCCTTCTGCCTGCTCGATCACCCGGTCCTGACCGTCGATCGGCAGCACCGCGCCGAAATCAGCATCCACCGCTTCCGGCTGTTTCGCCAGATTGGCCCGGATCCAGTCGGCTTTCTCCTCGGCAAAGGCCAGCGCAGTCTTCTCCGGCAGGGTTGCGGGCAACGTCAGCGTCACCCGCCCGTCCAGCGAAGAGATACGCAGGCTGATCCGCCGCGCCCGTGCAGACCTGCGCAACGTCAGCAGCACCGGGGGTGTCCCGGACAGATGATATTCGGCCATGCAAGCGCCCTTTCCAGGCTTTGGCTTTGACAGTGCTTCCCTCATATGGCAAGGCACCTGAATCGTCGATACGACTCACCAGTAAATCAAGGGGATCCACATGCCCAAGGAAGAATGGGGTGTAAAGCGCGTCTGCCCGACCACTGGCAAGCGCTTTTATGACCTGAACAAGGACCCGATCGTCAGCCCCTACACGGGCGAGGTCGTCGAGCTGAGCACCGGCAAAACCCGGATGATCGAAGCCGATAGCGAAGACGCCGCCACCCTGAAGGCCAAAGAGAACATGGACACCGAGGACGTGGTTCTGGACGATGACGACGAAGTCGATGTCGATCTGGGCGATGATGTCCTGGATGATGACGATGATGAGGACAACGTCTCGCTGGACGACATCGCCGACATGTCTTCGCCTGAGGACGATTCCTGAGGCTGCTCAAGCGGTTCGGGGGCGTGGCCTGCGCGCCCCGGACTGCCCGCTCAGGGGGGGTGGAAAAAATTTGAAACCCGGCACATTTTCCGCTTGCAGCCCGCGCCCCTGTCCCGTAAACGACGCTCACACCGCAAGACAGGCCAGACTGGAAACGGAACGGCACTGAAAAGCGGACAGGTTTGGGGCCTTAGCTCAGCTGGGAGAGCGCCTGCATGGCATGCAGGAGGTCAGCGGTTCGATCCCGCTAGGCTCCACCAAATCTTCATTACCTCCTTCGGAAGTGCTTAACGCTTTGAAAATCAAGGTGGGTTCTGGTGTTCGAAACCCTCGTTTTAAGGAGTATCTAGGAGGTTCGGCAAAACAGGTGCGCAGAACTGCTTGCTTCGTCTGCATACCCCCATTTCTCCATATTTTTGAAGGACTTGAGAGAACTTCACGGGAGTGTTCGAACATTTCCTGCGAGATCTCCGGAGCTTGCCCCAGCTTTTCCCTCTGCAACTCTTTTAGCCTCAGATTTTCCTGAAGATCCTTAAACAACTCTTTTAGAGCCGCGATGATTTCAGGGTCGCTCTCACTGACAATTCTGCGTAGCAGTTGATTGTGCTGCTCCCTCAACCCCGTGAGCTCCCTTTCCAGAAAGGTCCTGTCCCGCTGAGCATTACGCCTTTTCCTAAGCACGGCTTCTTTAACAAATGCCTCGAAGACCTCAATGGCAGCCTTACTCGGTGTCATTTGCGTGAGCATCGCCTCAAGCCCTGCGTGAATTTCCCCCCTACGAACGGACTTTCGACAGCTGACACAGCCCGATGTTTTGCAAAGGTAATATGGATACCGTTTCCTCCTCCCCTTCGACCAACACGCTGTCATTCGGCCACCACAATCCGCACAAACCAAATACCCGCGGGCGGGAAAGTCCTTTGATCGACTTACGCGTTCGCTCCGACAAGACAAAGCCATCTTTTTCTGAACAAGCTTATAGGTTTCCAAGTCAATCGCTGCTGGAACGTTTGCCTTTGTCAACGGCACATCCCATTTTGGATAATCAAGATACCCCGCATAGAGCAGTGTCTTTAGAAGCTGACTTACTCTTTCGAATGTAACCGTTCGAGCATTCTGAGACTTAAGAAAGGGAGCTTGCTCCAAAAGCCACCCACGAAGCTCACTCCGGTTTGCAAATCGACCGAAGGCGTACCCCTCAAAGGCCTCACGCACGATACTGAAGTGAGGTTCATGCGATATTATTATTCTTTTGCCGGAGGACAGCCGCTTTGAACGAAACCCATAGGGAAGTCTAAAGGGCGTTGTTGCACAAAGGCCGTAGAGGATTCACTTTGCGAATCCCGTAGGTTAGATCGGCGGCATGCCGAAGCCTGCCTCTTCCCGCTATCGAACAACGAACTGGTCCAACTATAACGCATCACTTCGAAAGCGCGGCTCTCTGCTGGTCTGGTTTGACCGCGACATGACCTGGTTCGCCGAGCGATGCGGCAAACGCGGACGACCGGAGACCTTCTCCGATGCGGCCATCCAGTTCTGCCTTAGTGTGAAGGTATTGTTCGGCCTGCCATTGCGGCAAACGTCCGGTATGGTTGCGAGCCTGCTGAAGATGGCGGGA
>NZ_JBNAFX010000064.1:5000-8181 GCF_049800895.1 Leisingera sp. S232
CTAACCGCGGTCCGTTATCCGGATCCGGGACCCTGCGTGGCGGGTAGTTTGACTGGGGCGGTCGCCTCCTAAAGAGTAACGGAGGCGCGCGAAGGTTGGCTCAGAGCGGTCGGAAATCGCTCGTTGAGTGCAATGGCAGAAGCCAGCCTGACTGCAAGACTGACAAGTCGAGCAGAGACGAAAGTCGGCCATAGTGATCCGGTGGTCCCGCGTGGAAGGGCCATCGCTCAACGGATAAAAGGTACGCCGGGGATAACAGGCTGATACTGCCCAAGAGTCCATATCGACGGCAGTGTTTGGCACCTCGATGTCGGCTCATCTCATCCTGGGGCTGGAGCAGGTCCCAAGGGTACGGCTGTTCGCCGTTTAAAGAGGTACGTGAGCTGGGTTTAGAACGTCGTGAGACAGTTCGGTCCCTATCTGCCGTGGGTGTAGGATACTTGAGAGGAGTTGCCCCTAGTACGAGAGGACCGGGGTGAACGAACCACTGGTGGACCTGTTGTTGCGCCAGCAGCAGTGCAGGGTAGCTATGTTCGGACAGGATAACCGCTGAAGGCATCTAAGCGGGAAGCCCCCCTCAAAACAAGGTATCCCTGAGGGCCGTGGAAGACCACCACGCCGATAGGCCGGAGATGTAAGTGCAGCAATGCATTCAGTTGACCGGTACTAATCGCCCGATAGGCTTGATTTGATCCAGTAACAGACAGTGTTACGGAACCAAACAAAGCAAACATCCCAAAAAAATGACTTGGACTGTTGATTGTAGCCGACGCAGGTTGTTCTGCCTGCCGCAAATACGCGGTGACAGAACAGCCGGGCAGTATCTCGCACATCTACTTTGTAAATGTGCCGCCTGCTGCTCATCAGCCTTGCTTCGCAAGGTCGTCGGATATGGATTTTTCTTGGTTTGGTGGCTACAGCACAAGTGAAACACCCGGTCCCATCCCGAACCCGGAAGTTAAGCACTGTCGCGCCGATGGTACTTGGGCTTAAGCCCTGGGAGAGTAGGTCACCGCCAAACCTAGTAAAATCCAGAAATCTCTCTAAACGATCAATATACCCTGACGCGGGATGGAGCAGCCAGGTAGCTCGTCAGGCTCATAACCTGAAGGTCGTAGGTTCAAATCCTACTCCCGCAACCAAGATCAACTATATAAAACAACTCCTTACGTCCCGCAACCGCGGGGCTTTACGCGTTTGGAGCTAGGCAGTGGAGGCCATTTGCGAGGCAATGACCAGGCCCACGATGCGCTTCGTTCGTGACCGTCCAGCCAAGCCGAACTGGTACAGATCCGGCGTTGCCTGCTACGCTGCGGCAGCAGCGTAGCGCCAGGGCATGAGCTCGTTCAGACGTGTGATCTTATGATCCGCGATCTGTGCCAAAACCCAGGTGAGCCACGCTTGGGGATCTACCCCGTTCATCTTGGCGGTTTCGATCAAAGTATAGGCAATGGCAGCAGCTTTCCCGCCGCCTTCGGAGCCGACAAAAAGGTAATTCTTGCGGCCTATGGCAATTGGCTTCATCGCCCGCTCTGCGGAATTGTTGTCGAGCTCCAGGATGCCATGATCCAGATAGGGGCGCAGTTTCGCCATCCGCGTCAGGGCATAGCGGATCGCTTTGGCCAGTTCGGATTTGCCCGGAATGCGAGCCAGTTGTGCGGCCAGCCAGGCCTCCAGATCATCGAGCAGCGGCTTTGACCTGGATTGGCGCAGTTGGACGCGCCCTTGCGGCGGCAATCCGCGGGCGTCCTTTTCCACGGCGTATAGCTCAGCAATCCGGCGGATCGCCTCTTCGGCCACGGCCAGCCCCTGCGATTGGAACACATCGACGAACTTGCGACGGATATGCGCCATGTCTTACCTGGCAGGCGCATGCGAAGCATGCTGCCGAGAAGGCAGGCAACTTCGCTGACAGCGCCAGAGCGGTACAGGTTATTGAAGCCGGTATAGCCATCCACTGCCCGGCAGGGCATTGCGCAGCAATGTCCCGGGAGGGGGCATGCATCCAGCCGTTGTAGCAGGCCAGATGCGCTGAGGGATGCTTGCCTTTGCGGTTAGAGGTGAACCGGTACCAGGCGGCAGGCGGCAGGCGGATCAGCTCCGCCCCAAGGACGTTCATCACGGACATAGGCCCATACGCGGGCCGTGGCACATTTGCCTTTGGCCTGCATTTTGATCGGGGTGTCATCCGCAAAGATGGCCTGGCCAGCGCGCACATGACGGCCGATGGCATCAGCCAAGGGTTCCAACAGTGCGGCAGAGCGGCCAACCCAATCCGCCAGGGTGGAACGGTCCAAATCAACCCCGTCCCGTCCGTAGATTTGCGATTGCCGGTACAGAGGGCAGTGGTCTGCATATTTTCCGACCAGCACATGGGCCAAAAGGCCGGGCCCAGGACGGCCGCGCTCAATCGGGCGCCCCTCCCGGCAGAATTGCAAGACAATTCGCCTGCCGGGCAATGGATGGCAGCGCAGATTGAACGATACGGTCGCAGTCCCGGCAGGCCATGCGCGGGCGGACAATACGGTTCACCAGTGAGCCATTGATGCGCCATTGGTTCAAGCACAATGGCGAACGCGGCCGGGCACATATTCCAGCTCTTCCGTCACATCTTCGGCAATGGTCCGCAGCTTGCCGCCGCATGTGCAGGCTTCGCCGGGCGTCAGAACCTGATCAATCCGGGGCAGTTCGGGCGGCAGCGGTTTGCGCTTGGGTTTGGCCTTCTGTCCCTCTGCATCTCCGTCAGGAACATCTTCGCCGGCAACCTGCGCTGCCGCTGTTTCGTCTTCCTCCAGACGGAGTTGAAGCTGATCCAGACTTTCCGATTTTGATCCGAACCGGTGCCGGTTATGCCCCGCAAGCTGATGTTCCAGCTTGGCGATCCTCAGCGCCTGCGCCTTCACCAGATCAAGCAAACCTTCCGCAGTCTCGCGGAGTTCACCGGGATCGGAAGGCAATGTTTTGGGCGCATCCAGCATGGGCCGGAATATACCCCGGCTATGGCGGATTGGAAATCCTACGGCTCTGCAATTGCGGGATAATTCCCGGCGGTCAGCGGCTTCCAGGTCTTCTGAGGCAACTCTAATCCGGCAGGCGATTTGCAACGCAAATCTGCCGAGAGGGCGCCAATCGATCCCCTCCAGAAGCATCGACAGCTGAGCAGGCGTCAGGTTGATCTTGC
>NZ_JBNAFX010000065.1:0-4975 GCF_049800895.1 Leisingera sp. S232
CGAGATACTGCGCGCTTCGCAACGCTTCGGCAGGGCGCTGTGGAAACGATGGAGTGGTTATCACATCCGAAGTCGCGTGGAGGCCAAAATGCTATGCCTCAAGGCATTCGGCGAACGCATCATGGCGAGGGACCCAGACAGACAAACCGCCGAAATCCACATCCGCATCGCTCTCATGAACCGATTCTCGGCCCTCGGCACCGCCGAGATCGTGTGTGATGGATGAATCCGCCGCGGAAAGGGGAAGCTCGTCCTCAAAACGAGTTGCGCAACAACGCCGATTTGATCGGTACTTCACGCACAGGTTCGCCGAACTTCTTGCCAACTACCTAAAGCGAGAAGAGCCAAGCGATGAGATCATAGAGTTGCTGCTGAACGCAGGCGTTACTCTAAAGTTGACCTTAAAACTTCTCGCTGAACAAAGAGATCGCCCGTTCCGAACCATTCGGAATAAGGTTCAACCCGAGCTTTTCTACCTGACAACTCAGCAAACCAAGGAAATTGACAAGCTCTTTAAGAAGGTAGGGCTTCACAACCTAACGGATAGAGTGTGCAAGAAATCAAAAAAGAAAAGGCTTAGAGATCGGGTTAATAAAGCAGTTTACCGACGGCACTCAATTGCACATGAAGCGGATTTGCACAGTCACCACAAAGTCAGCAAGTTAAGCGTGAGTACAGTCGAACTTTGGTTGGATGCTCTAGAGGAATTCGTCTCTCTATCTGACGGAATCATAGCGACTGAAATGAAGAAGAAAAAGTAGCCATTCTCCCGCAACACAAGGCCCGCGCCTGACCTTGGGGAGGCGTGAATGCGCCTTCCCGGGGGGAAGGTCAGGCGCGGGCCGTGCGGCTAGCGCCCCACGTCCCAGGGACATCCTGCCAGCGCCGCTCTTTGACTTGCACGGTTGGGTGCGAGGGGCTCCGCCCGTCCACACTTCAAACCGTCCCCCGGACGGTTTGCCGCTGCGCGGACCAGCGTGAACTCCCGGGAGGGGAGTTGAGACCCTCCAGGAAACTGTGCGGACGACAGTTTCAGGTCGAAACGGGCAGAGCCCAAACAGGCGCGGGCCGGGCCGCTGCGCGACACGCCCCAAGAAGCACACCGCCCTGACTTCATCTTTCTAAAAATACTCTCGCCGAAGGCAGACACAGACAGGGCCGCAGGCTATCCGGTCAAGAAAAACCACCCCCGTTGCGCCAAACCCCGATCCACCGCGCGCCCCGCTTCCCCTGCCTTAACCCCGCTCTGCCATACTCCAATCCGTCGCGACACGCCGGTGCGGGCTGACACCCCGCACCAACAGGAGACACGGGAACCCCCAGGACCATCTCTTCATAGGGTCCGGGGTTCTCCGCACAACGGAAGCTTTCGAGCGGACATGGGGACGTAGCATACCCCTGCCCGGCCCTCCGCCTCCGGCCCCTCCGGGCCACTTGGCGGCGCCGCCCCTTCTTAACCGGCCTGCACATCACGGCCACACAAGCCAAACGGCCCGTCGGCTCCAGACAGTCAATCGGGCAGACAAATACCGGACCGGGGCACACTCCCGCCCGGCCAAACCCGCGCATCCGGTGACAGCTTCGTGAGGGCGGTTGCCTGAAACCGCTTTCTCTTCTTATGGTTAGGACAGCCAACCACAGCAGGGAAACAGCCATGGCCTTTATCGCGGACAACCAGCTGCCCCTCCTGATCCTGTTCTTCCTCACCGGCCTCATCGGCACAGCCGTCCTGTTTCGCAAACCTGCAGGCCATCGCGCCTGGAAACTGGCGGATCTGGTCTGGGTGGTCCTGGGCGGTTTCGGCGCGCTGGTCGCCGTCGTTTCCGGCATCTACGCCGCCGACTCCTCGCGCCTCGAACGTCAGATCGACATCGCCTATGCCGCCACTGCGGCTTTCGACCGCGACGCCGCCCGCTTCCGCCTGCGCTTCTGCGACCCCGCCTATGACGCCGACATCGCGGTCCTGTGCGAGAAGGTCGAATTCCTCTCGGCCTCCACCGCAGGCAACGCCGAATTGCCGCTGTTCATCGCGGTGACGGATGAGGTCGCCCCGCTGCAGGGGCTCAGCTTCCTGTTCGGCACAGGCCGCACGGAAATGGACGAGATGAAGGACATGGAGGCCCAGGCCAGCGCCTTTGACCCAGAGGCTTTTCTGGTTTTCACCGCACTCGACGCACCCGCGCAGGCCGCCGTCGACACCATGCGCCGCAAGGTCCCCGCCATCGCGGGCGACTTCCTGATCATTGCACGCGCCTATGACGGCCTCATTGCCCATGTCTCCAAGCTCAAGGATGAATGGGAATACCTGCAAGCAAACGCCCATATCCTGGTCCTGCAGATTATCGCGCTGTGCCTTGTCAGTTTTGCCGCCCCCTTCCGGCTCAGCAAATCCATTGTCGAGCTGCGCCAGCACCGCTAACCTGATCCTGCCCCAGCAGAGGTTCCCCATGCGCACCTTCGACGAGATCTATACCATCTCTGCCACCCGCCACGGCGGCGCAGACGCGCTGGAAGCGAAACTCGCCGCACCAGACCCAGGCGTCACCAGCCTGCCCGAGGACCGCTGGCTGTCAGTGATGACCAAATGCATCTTCCAGGCGGGCTTCAACTGGAAAGTGATCGAGGCCAAATGGGACGGGTTCGAGGAGGTCTTTCACGGCTTCGATCCCGGCCCCTGCGCCTTTATGGACGACCGAGAATTCGACGCCATCCTTGGCGACACGCGTGTGGTCAGAAACGGCGCCAAACTCGCCACTATACGCGCAAACGCCGCTTTCCTGATGGAGCTGCGCGACCAGGGTGGCGCGGGCGCGGTGCTGGGCGGTTGGCCCTCTGCCGACTACACCGGCCTGCTGGAGATGCTAAAGAAACGCGGCAGCCGTTTGGGGGGAAACACGGGGCAATACGCCATGCGCTTTGCCGGACGGGACAGTTTCATCCTCAGCCGGGATGTCACCGCCCGTCTGATTGCCGAAGGGGTCATCGACAAGCCCGCCGCGTCCAAGACTGCAATGAAGTCCGTGCAGGCCGCCTTCAACACCTGGATGCAGCAATCGGGTCGCTCTCTCACCGAAATCAGCCGCGTGCTGGCTCTGAGCTGCTGAGGCGGGGCTTCATATGATCCGCTGCCTGCTCCTCTTCCTGCTGATCCTCGCCGCCTGCGGCCGCCCGCTGACCGAAACAGAGCGCGCCTATCTCGCCGGGCTGCATGGACCCAGCCTCAACGCGGACCAGGTCCGCATTGTGAACGGCGCGCCGCTGGGGGCCGTTACCTTCCGCCGCATGCCGCGCCCGCGCGTGACCTGCCGCGAACGTATCCTGCCGCCGGTAAAAGAAGAGATCGTCACCGCCAAACCCGCTGCAGTGGCCCTGTTCAACCGGATCTTCTTCACCCGTGACTGGTATCTGGACAACTACCTGCCGGACTACCCGGACCGCCTGCATCTGGTGGAGGCAATGCTGCTGGCGCATGAGGCCACCCATGTCTGGCAATGGCAGAACCGCAGGCAAACCGGCTACTCGCCGCTTCGGGCAGCCGCAGAACATGGCCAAAGCCGCGATCCCTATCTGTTTGACCTGGAGGGGGATCCGGAGTTCGGCACCTACGGGTTTGAACAGCAGGGCGCCATCATCGAGGAATACGTCTGCTGCCGCGCCCTCGCCCCTCAGGCCGCACGCACCGGGCGGCTCCACCGGATGCTGTCTGCAGCAATGCCGGTCAGCCCGTTGCCACACAGCCGAGAGCAGGACGTCTATCTGCCCTGGAAGGATGCGGAGCTGAACGGTATCTGCGACTAACCCGCCGATGTCCGGCGCCGCGACGAAGCCCTTGTGCTGCACCGGGGTTTGCGTCCACAAACCCGCACACGACAGCTGCAGGAGCCGCCCCATGACTCATTACGCCCTCATCATGCTGGCCGCAGGCCTCGGCATTCCGGTCCTGGCTGCGCTGAACGCAGCACTCGGCAAGCTCATCGGCTCCCCGGCCTCTGCCGCAGTGGTGCTGTTCCTGATCGCGCTGGTTGCCACATCGCTATATGCGCTGATCGCAGGCCCGCAGGCCCTGGCCAAGATCCCCGCTGCACCAAAGCATCTGTTGCTGGCGGGCGTGCTGGTTGCTTTCTACGTACTGTCGATCACCCATGTGGCGCCGCATTTCGGCGTCGGCAACGCGGTGTTTTTCGTGCTGATCGGCCAGCTGATCTCCGCTGCTGCCATCGATCATTTCGGATTGTTCGGCGCCCAGATCAGCCCGTTGACCCTGACCCGCGCGGCGGGCATTTCAGTGATGGCACTGGGGGTCTGGATCACCCAGCTGGCCTAACCTGACACCTTCTTCACAAACTGCGACTTCAACCCGATCGGTCCGACACCCGGCACCTTGCAGTCAATGTCGTGATCGCCCTCCACCAGCCGGATGCCGCGCACCTTGGTGCCGACCTTGATGACTGAGGACGTGCCCTTCAGCTTCAGATCCTTGATCACCGTCACCGTATCCCCGTCTGCCAGCAGATTGCCGACACTGTCACGCACGTCCTTGGTCTCGCCCCCAGCGTCCCCGGCAGCCCACTCATGGGCGCATTCGGGGCAGATCAGCAGAGCATCCTGTTGATAGACATAGGCGGATGAACATTCGGGGCACGGCGGCAGAGTATCGGTCATAAGCAAGCTGGTAGCCGACAAACCGGATCAACACGGCGTTGTTGCGCAACTCGTTTTGAGGACGAGCTTCCCCTTTCCGCGGCGGATTCATCCATCACACACGATCTCGGCGGTGCCGAGGGCCGAGAATCGGTTCATGAGAGCGATGCGGATGTGGATTTCGGCGGTTTGTCTGTCTGGGTCCCTCGCCATGATGCGTTCGCCGAATGCCTTGAGGCATAGCATTTTGGCCTCCACGCGACTTCGGATGTGATAACCACTCCATCGTTTCCACAGCGCCCTGCCGAAGCGTTGCGAAGCGCGCAGTATCTCG
>NZ_JBNAFX010000066.1:0-4495 GCF_049800895.1 Leisingera sp. S232
TAACCGGCACCGGTTCGGATCAAAATCGGAAAGTCTGGATCAGCTTCAACTCCGTCTGGAGGAAGACGAAACAGCGGCAGCGCAGGTTGCCGGCGAAGATGTTCCTGACGGAGATGCAGAGGGACAGAAGGCCAAACCCAAGCGCAAACCGCTGCCGCCCGAACTGCCCCGGATTGATCAGGTTCTGACGCCCGGCGAAGCCTGCACATGCGGCGGCAAGCTGCGGACCATTGCCGAAGATGTGACGGAAGAGCTGGAATATGTGCCCGGCCGCGTTCGCCATTGTGCTTGAACCAATGGCGCATCAATGGCTCACTGGTGAACCGTATTGTCCGCCCGCGCATGGCCTGCCGGGACTGCGACCGTATCGTTCAATCTGCGCTGCCATCCATTGCCCGGCAGGCGAATTGTCTTGCAATTCTGCCGGGAGGGGCGCCCGATTGAGCGCGGCCGTCCTGGGCCCGGCCTTTTGGCCCATGTGCTGGTCGGAAAATATGCAGACCACTGCCCTCTGTACCGGCAATCGCAAATCTACGGACGGGACGGGGTTGATTTGGACCGTTCCACCCTGGCGGATTGGGTTGGCCGCTCTGCCGCACTGTTGGAACCCTTGGCTGATGCCATCGGCCGTCATGTGCGCGCTGGCCAGGCCATCTTTGCGGATGACACCCCGATCAAAATGCAGGCCAAAGGCAAATGTGCCACGGCCCGCGTATGGGCCTATGTCCGTGATGAACGTCCTTGGGGCGGAGCTGATCCGCCTGCCGCCTGCCGCCTGGTACCGGTTCACCTCTAACCGCAAAGGCAAGCATCCCTCAGCGCATCTGGCCTGCTACAACGGCTGGATGCATGCCCCCTCCCGGGACATTGCTGCGCAATGCCCTGCCGGGCAGTGGATGGCTATACCGGCTTCAATAACCTGTACCGCTCTGGCGCTGTCAGCGAAGTTGCCTGCCTTCTCGGCAGCATGCTTCGCATGCGCCTGCCAGGTAAGACATGGCGCATATCCGTCGCAAGTTCGTCGATGTGTTCCAATCGCAGGGGCTGGCCGTGGCCGAAGAGGCGATCCGCCGGATTGCTGAGCTATACGCCGTGGAAAAGGACGCCCGCGGATTGCCGCCGCAAGGGCGCGTCCAACTGCGCCAATCCAGGTCAAAGCCGCTGCTCGATGATCTGGAGGCCTGGCTGGCCGCACAACTGGCTCGCATTCCGGGCAAATCCGAACTGGCCAAAGCGATCCGCTATGCCCTGACGCGGATGGCGAAACTGCGCCCCTATCTGGATCATGGCATCCTGGAGCTCGACAACAATTCCGCAGAGCGGGCGATGAAGCCAATTGCCATAGGCCGCAAGAATTACCTTTTTGTCGGCTCCGAAGGCGGCGGGAAAGCTGCTGCCATTGCCTATACTTTGATCGAAACCGCCAAGATGAACGGGGTAGATCCCCAAGCGTGGCTCACCTGGGTTTTGGCACAGATCGCGGATCATAAGATCACACGTCTGAACGAGCTCATGCCCTGGCGCTACGCTGCTGCCGCAGCGTAGCAGGCAACGCCGGATCTGTACCAGTTCGGCTTGGCTGGACGGTCACGCGGTGCTTTGACCCCACGTTGATCAGGTGATGCGTTTCTTTTTCGGCTTCCAGCGTTTGGCAAGCTTGTGGACATCGAGGCGGAGTTCGTCGCTGTCGGGGACGTTTGGGTCGAAGTCGCTGCTGCACCCGGTTTTCAGATCTGCATGTTCGGGGTGCTTCGGATCGCTCATGGCTTCGAGGAACTCTTCGTAACCGGGTGCGCCGCCAACGTCCTCTGGCGGACAGCGGCCTGCGATATTTGTCAGACGCGGATAGAGTTCGCCGGGAATGGGGTCACTGATTTTGCCGATCTTGATGGTGTGGTCCCAACTGTCGCCGAAGTCGTAGAGATAGTTGATCGTGCGAGCGCCAGTGTCTTCGATGACCTCGGCCAAGGTGGTCTTGTTGGCGGGCAGATCATCACCGCCGAAGTCCGGGTCTGGCAGCCCCCATGTCGCGCCGCCCGCCTCGAACATGTAGAGATGTGAGTTGGTCCAGCCCATGGCGGCCTGGATGGTCAGGTGCAGGCGGTCCAGACGAATGTCGACAGGCACCTGCAAGGTGCGCATGACAGCGGGTTCGATATATTCAATCGTGATCTTCAATTCGATGATGCTCATGGCTCTGCCCCCCAGTCAATCCTTTGTAATTCCAAGGCAAGAGGGCGTCGATATCAGATTGCTTGTGGTCTTGCGCGATGGCGGTGAGTGTCGCGGTCAACCAGGCGTGAGGATCGGCACCGTTGAGTTTGCAGGTCTCGATCAGTGACGCGATCATGGCCCATTTCTGCGCGCCCGCATCGTGACCGGCAAAGAGCGCGCTCTTGCGGCTGAGGGCAATCGGGCGGATTCTCCGCTCCACGGCGTTGCTGTCCATCTCGATCCGGCCATCTTTGAGGAACAGGATCAGACCGGCCCGGTATTTGGTGATGTATTTCAGGGCCTCACCGATTGGGGATTTGGCCGACACGCGGGCGCGGCTGGCCGTGAGCCAGCCCTCAAATGCCTCGATGATCGGCTTTGAGCGTTCCTGCCGTGCTGCACGGCGCGCGTTTGGGCTCAGGCCACGGATGTCCTTTTCAATGCGATAGAGCTTGCCGATCTGCTTGAGCCCCTCATCGGCAATTGGCGTTGGACCGGTCTGAGACACCTCGTGCAGTTTGCGGCGTACGTGATGGCATGGATGCCCCCTCTCGCCCAACCGGCAACCGTTGGTGCAGGTTGAGAGGACTGATTGCGAGAGAGGAGATTGAAAATGACTGAACCAATCGCCCTTGTCGGGCTGGACATCGCCAAGTCCATTTTCCAGGTTCACGCGGCCGATCGGAAAGGCAAGCCGGTCTTGCGTCGCAAGCTCAAGCGCGACGAAGTCGAGCCGTTCTTCAAAGAACTGCCCTGTTTTCAGATCGGCCTGGAAGCCTGTCCGGGCAGTCACTACTGGGCTCGGACACTTCGGCGCCACGGTCATGAGGTAAGATTGTTGCCCGCGCAATATGTCCGGCCCTATGTGAAGACGAACAAGAACGATGTGGCGGATGCAGAGGCCATTTGCGAGGCAATGACCAGGCCCACGATGCGCTTCGTTCCGATCAAGGAGGAAGACCAACAGGAGATCCTGGTGCTGCACCGGGTTCGCGAGATGCTCATGCGCCAGCGGACCCAGCTGATCAACGGGATCCGCGGTCATCTCACGGAGTTCGGCATTGTCGGACCGCAGCGGGCGCACCGGGGGCAGCTCCTGGTCGATGTCATTCGTGATGAGAACGACGGCCGCTTGCCGGGGGCTGCGCGGCAAGTATTGCTCTATTTGGTGGAGCAACTCGAGCAGGTTGCTAAGAAGCTCGAGGCGATCGACAAGGAGCTCGTCCTTCTTGCCCGTGAGAACGAGATCTGCCGCAGGCTCATGACAATCCCGGGCGTAGGGGGTGTCATTGCGACGGCAATGGTTGCCGCGACGCGAGACCCATCTGACGTCAAGTCGGGCCGACATTTTGCTGCCTGGCTCGGTCTGGTTCCCCGGCAGCATTCGACCGGCGGTGTAGAGCGCATGGGCGGGATCAGCAAACGTGGCAACGGGTATTTGCGCCGCCTGCTGATCCACGGCAGCCGGTCGATCATGCGTTGGCGCAGCAAGACCTGGGTTTGGCTCGCCAAACTACGAGCCAGGCGCCCTGCCAATGTAGCGACGGTCGCCTTTGCCAACAAGACGGCCCGCGTGATCTGGGCGATGATGAAGTTTGGCGGTGTCTAGGGCACTCCGATGCGCCAAGCGGTTTGATGATGAGACAATACGAGGATTGCTGACGGCTGTCGGCAAGCCACCGCAGATGCGAGGGACTTTCTGAACGAGATGGCACGACCGGGCGGACCGGGGTCGGCTGAACCCGTTGGGCGCATCGAGCTCCGAGCTCGCGCTGCGTGATTGGGGCCCGACTCGCGGATTAACCATCAAGGTCGGCGGTGCGGGGCGCATCGCCATGACAGGCTGGATAGATGACCGCAGTCCCGGTGCGTGACTGAGAACAGAAAAACCTTGCAAGAGCGGGGGCATCCATAGATGCGCCCAGCAATAGGCAAGCTGTACGTCCTGGGCCGGCCGTTTCAGCAGTCGGTTGTAGCCTGCATAGCCATCGACCTGCAGGATGCCATCAAAACCATCCAGGATTTTCTCAGCATATTGGCCAGAACGCCCCGGCGCATAGGTGAAGGCCACACCGGGTGGGTCGCCACCGCCCCATGGCCTATCCTCACGCGCCAAGGCCCAAAAGTAGCCCATCTTCGTTCTGCGCCTCCCGGGGTCGAGCACCGGCGCGGTGGTCTCAGTCATGAAGAGCTTGGTCGACCGTTTCAGGTTTGCTAACAGCGCGTCATAGACAGGCATGAGCTCAAAAGCGGCCCGGCCAACCCAGGTGGCCAGCGTCGC
>NZ_JBNAFX010000067.1:0-4288 GCF_049800895.1 Leisingera sp. S232
CGAGATACTGCGCGCTTCGCAACGCTTCGGCAGGGCGCTGTGGAAACGATGGAGTGGTTATCACATCCGAAGTCGCGTGGAGGCCAAAATGCTATGCCTCAAGGCATTCGGCGAACGCATCATGGCGAGGGACCCAGACAGACAAACCGCCGAAATCCACATCCGCATCGCTCTCATGAACCGATTCTCGGCCCTCGGCACCGCCGAGATCGTGTGTGATGGATGAATCCGCCGCGGAAAGGGGAAGCTCGTCCTCAAAACGAGTTGCGCAACAACGCCAAGCTGACCGATGCGGTGGATACTCTGTTCGGTGGTGCCTGCAAGTCGCTGAATAATATCAATGATGTCTGTGATGATGTCGTCGAAATCGTCGAACCGATAAGGCCAATCCTGGAGGGGATTTCCGCAATAACGTGAGGCGCCTAACCATGGCACTGCAAGCTCAACTTGACCGGCTGGAGGTCGCTGAATCGAAGGTTCGCGAGGCGGTGATTCCTGTTACGACGGAGCTTGAGCAACGTGTCGAAGGATTTGCAGGCGCAATCCAAGCCCTGAAGGCCGCTTGCAACAGGTTTGTAGTTGATGCTGTGTTGTCGGTCGAAGCGTTGGACGATGTGGGCACGACCGCCCCTTTTGCGTTTGGGGACGGGACCAGCGCTCAGGTAAAAGAATTGGAAGGCGCAATCGTTGACTTAGACAGCGCGGTCGAAGCTACCCACGAAAAGCTGGAGGCTGCCTTGGAGATGTGTGACGATTTCTCCAACGGGCTTGCCACGGCGAAGGCCTCTGCCGAGGAAGTGCTGACCGCTTCCGTTGAGGCGATGGAGGGCGCGTTTGAAGAATTGGCGACGGAAGTTATCGACAACATGAGCGCGCTTGACGAGCGGTGCAACGAAGCGATCAAAACACTTGCCGAAGACATCCGGGAGGTTGTCGAGGGAAAGATTGAAGATGAGCTCTCGTGCCTCGTCTCAAACACGCGCGAGCGGTTGGAAACTGTGCTGTCGGACGATGGTGAAGACCTGGAAGCCATCACGGATGCGCTAGGCGAGCACCTAGAAACTTCGGTTCGGCAACTGGCCGAAAATATCGATGAAACTGCTGAGGAGAAGCTCGAGGCGCTTAAGGCCGAAGTGTTGGAGATGCTGGAAGAGCGGATCATGGCCGAGATGACGGATAGTGTTCTGGGAGCGCAGATCAACGCCCAAATTGCCGCCCTGCTCCAACCCTATCTGCCGCAACTGATGGTGGCGAATGCAATGGCGCCGGCCATTCAAAACGCCCTGAACGTCATGCGCATGGGTATTTAAGGAACTGGCCGTGAATCTGAGCATCGAAGAGCTGACCGAAGATCAGGCGCGCGAGTTGGAGGCCCTTGCTAGTCAGGTGGCCGACGCGATGGAAGGCCTGCAAGAGTCCATAGCGACCTTGAAAGGGCAATTGGATGAGCTTCCGGATGCCCAGAAAATTGAAGGTTGGACCACTGACATCAACACGGCCTTGGATGAGGGCGAAAACCTGTTTGAGGCAGCGGCTACGCAGATCAACGAGGGGTTCAACCAATTGCAAAGCGCATGGCAGGACGAATTCGCTGTGCATGGAGCGAAGGTCGCAGATGAGTTGATCGGGGCGAAGGCCAACGTGGAGGCGGTAACTAATGCGGTGGAGAAACTCGGAGAGCATTCCGACGGGTTCAAAAGCGCCGTCGACGATGCCGAACAAACTCGCCAGAAGGAGTTTACCCAACTGGAAACGACGGTTGAGGCGGCAAGCAATGTCGCGGTTGAGTTCCTTGAAGGGGCTGCATTGTCTGCCGTGGGAGCCATTGAAATCGTGGACGAGGTCTTGGAAGAGATCAAGGATGACATCACCGAGCATTTGTCCGAACTGGAGGAATTTCTGCAAAGCGAAGCTGCTGACCCCCTCGGGGAATTGGCCGACCAATTGGACGAGCGCTTGACCGAATTGCGGGAAAGGCTGCGGGAAGTCGTTCTGGCGAATGCAACCGAGCTTATCGACAACGACATTGTGAAGGTTTTGCACGAACAGGTCGATGCTTTGGCGGATGAGATATTTGAAGTCCTGCGAGGCCACATCGCCGAGATTGTTCAGGGCGGCGAAGACAACAAGGCTCAGCGGGAACAAATGGAAGCAGCGCGCGATGCTCTGGAAGCCGTGATCGACCTTGTAATGGCGGCCCTGGATTACCTGAGGGGGCTGGCGGGGAGCGTGGGGATAAGCATCTGATATGTCCTATGAAGAAGCGAAATCGCACCTAGAGGCCACGCTCACGGCCATTCGCTACGAACGGGGAAAAATCGAAGACGCCACCGGGCAGTTCCAGGCGGCCCGGGACCGGTTTGCGAACAATGTGGACGCGTTGAGCACCCTTTCTGGCAACGCGCAGGAAAGGATCCGCACCATTGTCGATGATCTGCAGGTGCTGTCCGGGGAAATCACAAATGCGGACAATCTGAGCGACGCGATTAGCGCGCAGATCACCGGGTGGGTCGATGATTTCGCTGCACAGGTTGGGAAACTACAGGTGAGCTTAGTGCCGGACCTAACCGTGGACGAGAAAGAGACCCTGTCTGAAGTCAGTGACTTTGTCGGAAAAGTGGAAAGCTATCGCGAACGGTTGGAGGAGCGCGTGACCGAGGGGCTGCGTGCAACCCTGGATGAGATAATGGAGAACCTGGTTACGGCGGCCGACACACTAGATGAAAGCTACCAGGCGTTTGTCCAAGGGGTCGAGCAAAACCTGCAGACCGCAAGCGAGCGATTGACCACGCTTGTTTCAAGCAAGAGCGAGGCGGCCAGGAAAGACGAGGAGACCCTGTCCAACCATGCGGAAGAGGCACAGGAGGCCATGCATGCGGCGCTGCAAAAGGTCATCGAAGAGACAACGGCGCGGTTTTCCGGAATGCACGAACAAACAATGGGCCTGATCGAGGACCTCAACACGACGGTTTCGAATTTCAATCAGGTACTCACACTCGCTCAGCAGGCGATGGATGTGTCGGGTGTTGGCATGCGCGGCGCAACCACATCGCTGGAAGTTGTGACCGAGACATTGAGTTCAGTAGTTTAGGAGAGCTTGGTGCATTATTACTGACTGCGGACATCGGTCGAGAGAGCGAAAGCTCGACTTTCCTAGGATCATACATGACGGTTTGAATTCAAACGCAGTATTGACCTGCAATGGAAGAAGGAGAAACGAAATGCTTGCCTGCGATAAAAATCGCGAAGTCCGGTTTCCAAAGACAATGAGAATTTCGTTAGGGATACTTTTTTTGGCAGTAGTAGCACCAACGGCTTTGTTGGCCGGTGAATTTTCCGACCAGCAGGACAGACGTGCTGCAGCGTGGATTTTAGAGGCACTGGGGAGAGATTATTCCGGAATCGAAACTGATCTGGCGAAACTTAAATTGCAAGTAGCGAAACCCGCGGACCTCAAAACGGTCACCGTCGCTTTCAGTCGTCTCCAGACTTGCAGAACCGATACACGATACTACGACAATCCCTTGCCTCTAGTTGCGGCGGAACATCATGCTTATATTCGGTATCTAGCTAGCGAGAGTGGTGATACAAAGCTCTCGGCTGCACCTCAGGCATACTACGACGCCAAGATTGAATTGCAGAACCAAGGTAAATTGGACTGGCTTAGAACAACAGACCAAGCCGTCTCAGCGCCTTCAAAAAGCGTTGTTGAATGGGCCGTATTCGGTGTGCAGTACGGATTGATTGAGTATCGTGAGCGGACTGGGAACAACCCTGTACCAGGCACTGTGGCGGATGGGTTGATCAAACAACTCTCCCTTGGCATGACATCAAAGTTCTTTTCATGGGCTACACGGGCATTTTTTGACTATTCCAAATACAGTCGTGCAAACGGTGTGAAATGTGCAATCGTCGATCCGAGCGAGCGACATGATTCACTTAAGTAGAATAACTGCCGT
This sequence comes from Leisingera sp. S232, assembly GCF_049800895.1. Lineage (NCBI taxonomy): Bacteria > Pseudomonadati > Pseudomonadota > Alphaproteobacteria > Rhodobacterales > Roseobacteraceae > Leisingera > Leisingera sp. S232. The sequence goes on from NZ_JBNAFX010000067.1 coordinate 3,960, forward strand.
TTACTCAAAGTGGCGTTGTTGCACAAAGGCCGTAGAGGATTCACTTTGCGAATCCCGTAGGTTAGATCGGCGGCATGCCGAAGCCTGCCTCTTCCCGCTATCGAACAACGAACTGGTCCAACTATAACGCATCACTTCGAAAGCGCGGCTCTCTGCTGGTCTGGTTTGACCGCGACATGACCTGGTTCGCCGAGCGATGCGGCAAACGCGGACGACCGGAGACCTTCTCCGATGCGGCCATCCAGTTCTGCCTTAGTGTGAAGGTATTGTTCGGCCTGCCATTGCGGCAAACGTCCGGTATGGTTGCGAGCCTGCTGAAGATGGCGGGA
>NZ_JBNAFX010000068.1:0-3961 GCF_049800895.1 Leisingera sp. S232
CGAGATACTGCGCGCTTCGCAACGCTTCGGCAGGGCGCTGTGGAAACGATGGAGTGGTTATCACATCCGAAGTCGCGTGGAGGCCAAAATGCTATGCCTCAAGGCATTCGGCGAACGCATCATGGCGAGGGACCCAGACAGACAAACCGCCGAAATCCACATCCGCATCGCTCTCATGAACCGATTCTCGGCCCTCGGCACCGCCGAGATCGTGTGTGATGGATGAATCCGCCGCGGAAAGGGGAAGCTCGTCCTCAAAACGAGTTGCGCAACAACGCCATTGGCTTGCCAGGGGCAATGTAGTGCCACTCGACCTTGCGGCCCTCTTGCCATTTCAGGATGGCGTTCGACGTCAGTTCCGTTCCGTTGTCGCTGACCACCATGCAGGGGGAGCCGCGCAGCCGGGCGATGTTGTCCAGTTCACGCGCCACGCGTTGCCCGGAAAGAGACGTGTCGACCACGCAGGCCAGGCACTCCCGGCTGAAGTCGTCAATGACGCACAGAACCCGGAAACGGCGCCCGTCTGACAGGCTGTCGGACACGAAGTCCAGCGACCATCTTTGGTTCGGGCCTTGCGGGATTGCCATCGGCGCACGGGTGCCAATCGCCCGTTTACGGCCACCGCGCTTGCGCACCGTCAGGCCCTCTTCGCAGTAGATCCGATAGAGTTTCTTCCAGTTCACTTTCCAGCCCTCCCGGTTCAGCAGAATATGCAGGCGCCGATAACCGAACCGCCTGCGTTCTCCGGACAACTCCTTCAACCGCTGACGCAGCCCCTGATCCTCCGGCCTGCTTGACCTTCGCCGATAGACATGCGGATCAAGCCCGGCCAAGGCACACGCCCGCCGCTGGTTATAGTTCTTCTCTGTCATGGCCCAGTCCACGGCACGTTTCCGAGCACCGGGCTTCAGAAGTTTTTTCCCAGCATTTCCTTGAGTGTAGCGACGTCGAGCATGTGCTCCGCAAGCATCTTCTTCAGCTTGGTGTTCTCGGCCTCCAGGGCCTTCAGCCTCTTGGCCTCGGACACTTCCATACCGCCATACTTCGAGCGCCATTTGTAGAAGGTGCCATCGCTAATGCCGTGCTTGCGGCACAGTTCCTTGGCACCGATCCCGGCCTGGTGCTCCTTCAAGATGCCAATGATCTGCTCTTCGCTGAATCGGCTTTTCCGCATTGTCTGTCTCCTCGTGTGGAGAACAGGCTAACTTCAAAACGCGGACATTTCAGGGGAGCACGTCAAAAATCTCCTCAGTCATCTTGCCGAGAAAATTCCACTATTGAACATCACTATTTTTAGGGAGGTTTACCCATCCGCCATGCTTGCGCGCGTTCCACTTAGCAACCGACAGGTGATGCAAGCATCACCGAGAGGGGGCCTTCGCCCTCCGCCTTGATGCCAGTACTATCGATCAACAGGTTAAGTGGACCACTGCCACCGCGATACGGTAGGTTCACGTTCAGCGTCTTCTGACGGCGGCACAAAGTGCTGAAATCGGGCACCGCCCAATCCTGCCCCACCAGTTGCAAGAGGCTCTGCACGAACCCCGTCGTCTGCCGCAATGGCATTCCGAACAGTACCTTTATCGTCAGGCAAATCTGGATCGCAGCGTCGCTAAACTGGGGCTCCCGCCCGCGTCTGCCGCTCGGCAGTGGCACCCAGACCATCTCAGGGTCAAACCAAATCGACAGCGATCCACGCTGCTTCAACGTGACCGTCCAGCCAAGCCGAACTGGTACAGATCCGGCGTTGCCTGCTACGCTGCGGCAGCAGCGTAGCGCCAGGGCATGAGCTCGTTCAGACGTGTGATCTTATGATCCGCGATCTGTGCCAAAACCCAGGTGAGCCACGCTTGGGGATCTACCCCGTTCATCTTGGCGGTTTCGATCAAAGTATAGGCAATGGCAGCAGCTTTCCCGCCGCCTTCGGAGCCGACAAAAAGGTAATTCTTGCGGCCTATGGCAATTGGCTTCATCGCCCGCTCTGCGGAATTGTTGTCGAGCTCCAGGATGCCATGATCCAGATAGGGGCGCAGTTTCGCCATCCGCGTCAGGGCATAGCGGATCGCTTTGGCCAGTTCGGATTTGCCCGGAATGCGAGCCAGTTGTGCGGCCAGCCAGGCCTCCAGATCATCGAGCAGCGGCTTTGACCTGGATTGGCGCAGTTGGACGCGCCCTTGCGGCGGCAATCCGCGGGCGTCCTTTTCCACGGCGTATAGCTCAGCAATCCGGCGGATCGCCTCTTCGGCCACGGCCAGCCCCTGCGATTGGAACACATCGACGAACTTGCGACGGATATGCGCCATGTCTTACCTGGCAGGCGCATGCGAAGCATGCTGCCGAGAAGGCAGGCAACTTCGCTGACAGCGCCAGAGCGGTACAGGTTATTGAAGCCGGTATAGCCATCCACTGCCCGGCAGGGCATTGCGCAGCAATGTCCCGGGAGGGGGCATGCATCCAGCCGTTGTAGCAGGCCAGATGCGCTGAGGGATGCTTGCCTTTGCGGTTAGAGGTGAACCGGTACCAGGCGGCAGGCGGCAGGCGGATCAGCTCCGCCCCAAGGACGTTCATCACGGACATAGGCCCATACGCGGGCCGTGGCACATTTGCCTTTGGCCTGCATTTTGATCGGGGTGTCATCCGCAAAGATGGCCTGGCCAGCGCGCACATGACGGCCGATGGCATCAGCCAAGGGTTCCAACAGTGCGGCAGAGCGGCCAACCCAATCCGCCAGGGTGGAACGGTCCAAATCAACCCCGTCCCGTCCGTAGATTTGCGATTGCCGGTACAGAGGGCAGTGGTCTGCATATTTTCCGACCAGCACATGGGCCAAAAGGCCGGGCCCAGGACGGCCGCGCTCAATCGGGCGCCCCTCCCGGCAGAATTGCAAGACAATTCGCCTGCCGGGCAATGGATGGCAGCGCAGATTGAACGATACGGTCGCAGTCCCGGCAGGCCATGCGCGGGCGGACAATACGGTTCACCAGTGAGCCATTGATGCGCCATTGGTTCAAGCACAATGGCGAACGCGGCCGGGCACATATTCCAGCTCTTCCGTCACATCTTCGGCAATGGTCCGCAGCTTGCCGCCGCATGTGCAGGCTTCGCCGGGCGTCAGAACCTGATCAATCCGGGGCAGTTCGGGCGGCAGCGGTTTGCGCTTGGGTTTGGCCTTCTGTCCCTCTGCATCTCCGTCAGGAACATCTTCGCCGGCAACCTGCGCTGCCGCTGTTTCGTCTTCCTCCAGACGGAGTTGAAGCTGATCCAGACTTTCCGATTTTGATCCGAACCGGTGCCGGTTATGCCCCGCAAGCTGATGTTCCAGCTTGGCGATCCTCAGCGCCTGCGCCTTCACCAGATCAAGCAAACCTTCCGCAGTCTCGCGGAGTTCACCGGGATCGGAAGGCAATGTTTTGGGCGCATCCAGCATGGGCCGGAATATACCCCGGCTATGGCGGATTGGAAATCCTACGGCTCTGCAATTGCGGGATAATTCCCGGCGGTCAGCGGCTTCCAGGTCTTCTGAGGCAACTCTAATCCGGCAGGCGATTTGCAACGCAAATCTGCCGAGAGGGCGCCAATCGATCCCCTCCAGAAGCATCGACAGCTGAGCAGGCGTCAGGTTGATCTTGCCGTCTTTCGCAGAAGGCCAGACAAACCGGCCCCGTTCCAGCCGCTTGCTGAACAGGCAAGCCCCCTGGGCTCCGCCCGTTCTGCCCTCAAATCATCCCCCGGATGATTTGCCGCTGCGCGGTCCGGGCTTCACTCCCACCAGATGACCTTCAGCAGATCCCCGCGCCGTCCCCGGAATACGAACAAGTGCCCGCAGAACGGATCTTCTGCCAGCACCTTCTCAGCCAGCGCCGACAGCCCGCCGAACCCTTTGCGCATGTCCGTGACTCCGGCGGCCAGCCAGATCTTCGTGCTTGCCGGAACCGGGATCACGAAGCCAGCTTCCGGATCA
>NZ_JBNAFX010000069.1:0-3901 GCF_049800895.1 Leisingera sp. S232
TGCGCGCCTTGGCGGCGGGGCCGTCCTCTTTCCACAATCGCCCGTTGCGCCGTACCGGAATGATTGCTTCTGCGTCCCGGGCAATGATGGCGGCGTGGCACCTGCGAGTGTCATAAGCGCCATCAGCGGTCACGGTGCCGATCTGCTCGTCTTCGGGGATCTGCTCCAGCAGGTCCGGCAGGACAGGGCTGTCGCCGTCCCGGCTGGGTGTGAACTCGACCGCCCGGATGTCGGATGTGGTGGTGTCCATGGCCAAATGCACCTTGCGCCATTGACGCCTGCGGCTGGCTCCATGGTAACCGTCCGGTCTGCCCGCACTGACGGTGGTCGTTAGTGATGGATAATGTCCATTAGCGAACAAATGGACATTATCGGAGTGGAACATGTCGAAGCGGCGCAGGCGTCGGACTTGGTCTGAAGACGAGAAGCGCATGATTTGCGCGCAGACGCGGGTGCCGGGTGTATCGGTTGCCCAAGTTGCACGGCGCTACGATGTAAATGCCAATCAGGTCTTCAACTGGCTGAAAGAGCCCCGGTTTGCGTCCGAGGCTGAAGAAGAACCCGTCACCCGGTTCCTGCCGGTTGAAGTTCTGGACGCTGAGCCTGCTTCAGCCCCGCCAGATGCCGGAGCGCAGATCGAGGTGGAGCTTGCCAACGGCCACCGCCTGAAGGTTCAGGGCGGCTTTGATCCCGATGTGCTCGCCGCATTGATCCGGAAGCTGGCTTCGTGATCCCGGTTCCGGCAAGCACGAAGATCTGGCTGGCCGCCGGTGTCACGGACATGCGTAAAGGGTTCGGCGGGCTGTCGGCTCTGGTCGAGAAGGTGCTGGCCGAAGATCCTTTCTGCGGGCACCTGTTTGTATTCCGGGGCCGACGGGGAGACCTTTTGAAGGTCATCTGGTGGGATGGCCAGGGGGCGTGCCTGTTTTCCAAGCGGCTGGAACGGGGGCGGTTCGTCTGGCCCGCCGCCAAAGACGGTAAGATCAGCCTGACACCGGCTCAGTTGTCGATGCTTCTGGAAGGGATTGACTGGCGGTTGCCGCAGAAGAGCTGGAAGCCACTGACCGCTGGGAATTATCCCGCAATTGCAGAGCCGTAGGATTCCCATTCCGCCATAGCCGGAGTATATTCCGGCCCATGCTGGATGCGCCCAAAACACTGCCTTCCGATCCCGGTGAACTCCGCGAGACAGCGGAGGGTTTGCTTGATCTGGTGAAGGCGCAGGCGCTGAGGATCGCCAAGCTGGAACACCAGCTTGCGGGGCATAACCGGCACCGGTTCGGCTCAAAGTCGGAAAGTCTGGATCAGCTTCAGCTCCGTCTGGAGGAAGAAGAAACAGCGGCAGCGCAGGTTGCCGGCGAAGACGTTCCTGACGGTGATGCCGAAGGGCAGAAGGTCAAACCCAAGCGCAAGCCGCTGCCGCCCGAACTGCCCCGGATTGATCAGGTTCTGACGCCCGGCGAAGCCTGCAAATGCGGCGGCAAGCTGCGGACCATTGCCGAAGATGTGACGGAAGAGCTGGAATATGTGCCGGGCCGGTTCGTGGTGAACCGTATTGTCCGCCCGAGAATGGCCTGCCGGGATTGCGACCGGATCGTTCAATCTGCGCTGCCATCGCGTCCGATTGAACGGGGCCGTCCTGGTCCCGGCCTTTTGGCGCATGTGCTGGTCAGCAAATATGCCGACCACTGCCCCCTGTACCGCCAATCCCAGATCTACGCCCGCGAAGGGATCGATCTGGACCGTTCCACACTGGCGGATTGGGTCGGCCGGTCTGCGGCGCTGCTGGAACCCTTGGCTGATGCCATCGGCCGTCACGTGCGGGCTGGCCAGGCCATCTTTGCGGATGATACCCCAATCAAAATGCAGGCCAAGGGCAAGTGCGCGACAGCCCGCGTCTGGACCTATGTGCGGGATGAACGCCCTTGGGGCGGAGCTGATCCGCCTGCCGCCTGGTACCAGTTCACATCTAATCGCAAAGGCGAGCATCCCTCAGCGCATCTGGCCAATTACAAAGGCTGGATGCACGCGGATGGCTATTCCGGCTTCAATGACCTGTACCGCTCTGGCGCTGTCAGCGAAGTTGCCTGCATGGCGCATATCCGCCGCAAGTTCGTCGATGTGTTCCAATCGCAGGGGCTGGCCGTTGCTGAAGAGGCGATCCGCCGGATTGCTGAGCTATATGCCGTGGAAAAGGACGCCCGCGGATTGCCACCGCAGGATCGTGTCCAGCTGCGCCAGTCACGGTCAAAGCCGCTGCTCGATGATTTGGAGGCCTGGCTCGCCGCACAGCTGGCCCGCATTCCGGGAAAATCCGAACTGGCCAAGGCCATCCGCTATGCTTTGACGCGGATGAAGAAACTGAGCCCTTATCTGGATCATGGCATCCTGGAACTCGACAACAATTCCGCGGAGCGGGCGATGAAGCCAATTGCCATAGGCCGCAAGAACTACCTTTTTGTCGGCTCAGAAGGCGGCGGCAAAGCTGCCGCCATCGCCTATACCCTGATCGAAACCGCCAAGATGAACAGCGTAGATCCGCAGGCCTGGCTGACCTGGGTTCTGGCCCAGATCGCGGATCATAAGATCACACGCCTGAACGAGCTCATGCCATGGCGCTACGCTGCTATCGCAGCGTAGCAGGGACCACAGGATCTGGGCCAGAGCGCCTTCGCCGGACGGTCACAAAAGAACGCGGGGGTTGAAACAATATCCGGTCCAAACCATACAAGATCGAAGCTACAAAAGAGCTTTCCAATATGGCTGATACCCCTACCACCCGCACTTTGGCAGTCTATCGCGCCGTTGCGCATAGCGGCCCGGTGGTTTTGAACGACTTACAGAATATTCTGCCCCAGCTTTCCCGTATGGGCATTTGGCGCGCGTTGAACAATCTGCGGGACGCAGGATGGGTCAGATTGCGGCTGGGTGATAATGCTTGGCTGATCACACATGCCACTCAGGACATGCTCAACGACGCATGCCTCCCGCCGCGTGCGGTTGAAGAATTGTCTGCGCGCCTGCCACAAATCACGCGGAAACAGACGCTCATCCTGTGCGCCTTCACCGAACGGGGGCGGCTTGAGATTGTTGAGTCGACAGACAAGTCCCTTATGGGTGAGGTGTTGCCCCTGATAGGTGAACCGGCGGCCTTTGCCGCCCTGGGGATCAGCACCGAGGCCGACATGCTGCGCCATCTGAATGCCTGGATCTCATCCACGGCGGATGCCGAAGAACGTGCGCTGGTCAAATCGGGCGGTCTTACGCAGGGGCTGCGTGCCGCGCGGCAAAATCCGGCACTGAAAACTGCGCAGGGTTATGCCATACCCTATCGCGCTGCAGATGACAGCATTGCCGTTGCCTGGATAGAGACACGCGCGACGTGACTCACACCTTACTGAGACATTGCGCCACCCAGATTTGATCACCGACCACGCGATACACCAGACGGTGGCGATGGGTCAGCCTGCGTGACCACCATCCGTTCAAGGGGGAGGCCAAAGCACAAGGTCGCCCGATCCCGTCATAGGGCGTGCGGCAACAGGCGTCCAATAGCTGATCCAGCCGGGCAGACAGGGCAGGTTCGGCCCGTTGCAGGGTCAGATAATCCTCCCAGACCGGTGCGGCAAAGCGCAGCTTTCTCATTCCTGCTTCCCGACCTCTGCCGCAGGCAACCCGTCTGACAGGTCGCGCAGCGCTTCGACCAACTGGCGGATATTCGCCTCAGATCCCAAAAGATGCTGCGTTTCCAACAATGATTCGTATTCAGCAAGGGAAAGAAGCACGGCAGCGGGCTTACCCCCGGACCGGGTGATCACGATCGGGATACAATCCTGCGTCGCGCGATCTATTGTCGCCGCCAATTCCTGGCGGACCTCTGAAAACTTCATCACGTCCATGG
>NZ_JBNAFX010000070.1:0-3592 GCF_049800895.1 Leisingera sp. S232
GTTGTCCAGGAACCGTCCTTTCCCATCCATTGATATCCGCACGCTGGATCGTCGCAAGCGATCTGTCCAAGCGAAGGATGTGAACTGACTGCCCTGGTCAGTGTTCATGATGTCTGGCGGCGCAAACCGGTGGATGGCTTCGTTCAGCGCGTCGACGCAGAAGTCTGCCTCCAACGTGTTCGAGATGCGCCAGGCCAGCACCTTGCGCGTGTGCCAATCCATGATGGCGACGAGATACAGGAACCCTCGCCGCATCGGCAGATAGGTGATGTCCGCCGCCCAGACCTGAGTGGGCCGGTCCACCCGCAACCCGCGCAGCAGGTAGGGGTAGGTCTGGTGTCCTTTCGCCGCCTTGCCCCCTCTCGCACATGCTCTGCATGTGCTGCCAGGCGGCGGGTGTTGGGCTTCTGGTAAATCGGCATGAGACCCATCAGCCGCATGAGACGACGAATGCGCTTCTCGTTCACCAGATGACCCTCATTGCGTAGATGCCAGGTCATCTGCCGCACACCGAAGAACGGTGTCTCAAGGAATTGTTCATCAATTTGGCGCATGAGCGCGAACTTTAGCGCCGTCTCGCCCCTGGGGGTGTCGTAGAACGACGACCGCGAGATCGACAGCAGCCTGCACTGCTTGCCGATCGACAGATCGGGACTGGCGGGTTCAACCATCTTCCGCCTCATCTGCCGGTCCACGGCTTGAGCTTTCTGGACAAAAAATCGTTGGCCACGGCCTACTCCCCGATCTTCGCGTGCAGCTCCTTCATTTGCTCATCGTTGATCTCAGGGGCCTTTCTGCCGCCGCGCTCGAACACGCCCGACGCGCCTTCCAGCAAAGCCTTCTTCCATGTGTGGATCATCGTCGGTTGAACCCCGAACCAGCTCGCCAGTTCGGCTACCGTCTGCTCGCCCTTCAGCGCCCCAAGCGCCACCTTCGCCTTGAAATCCGGCGAATGCTGCTTCCGTTTCGACATCTCTGATCTCCTTCTCGTCGAAGATCAGCAGACAACAAATCGTAGCCTACGTCAGTGTCCGAATTGCGGGGGGGCTCAGAAATCGCGGTCGCCGTGTGGTAGGCGCGCGCCGACGCCGCCGAGAACTACAGCGCGCTTCTGTTGCTCTTCTGTCGTGCCATCTGCGATGAGTGTTTCGACGGCAGCAAAAATCGCGTCCGCCTCGGGACAACTTTCGTCTGGCTTCGCCCGCCGCGCCGCACGTCGGGCGCTGACCCTGGAAAAATCCACACCGCCCATAAACCTGCGATCTTCCTTTGGCTCGTTCTTGTTGATCCATTGGACGGCCAGGACGCGCGCAGCCTTTTCGCCGAAATGCTCGTCTGTCAGGTAGCTCGCCGCAACTTTGAAGGTCTCTGGTGCCTGTATGGCGATCATTGCGCCTTGGTATTCGAGCATGTGGGGATTCCGCGCTTCATCTACTGAAGTACTATCTCGCCATTTGCTTGCCTTCGCGGCCTCGCGAAATTCATGATAGCGGCGCAAATTGTCATCCAGCAAGCGCTGGAGCGTCGGAAGCAATGTTGCTGTCGGCGCTTGCTTGATCATGCCGGCAATTGCGGCCTTGTCATAACGGGGAATATCGTCAGCCGCTAAGCGCCGGTCCGCCCAAGTCTGCGCCAACTTGCCGATCGTGTCCAAGTCGTCTGCATCGAATGGGCGCCCGCGACGGTCATGGGCTGCGCTTCCCCGCGAGAAAAGGTTGCGAGGTGCGCTAGCTCTACGTCTTTTGCCGCGTCAGACTTGGCGACAACGGTAGCCACAAGGCTTGCGCCTTGGGTATGAGATAAGCGTTGCCGCAAGACGGAGTAGCGATCGCTGGCCGCTCTACCGAAACTTCCATTTCCGTCGCGCAACCTGGATCGCACTTCAAGGTAGGCGTCAATCATCGCGCCCACCGCTTTGGGACCGAGAACTGATGCCGCTGCCTCGGCCTTGTCGTCGTGCGAATTGGTTTCGGACAATGCGATTTTCAGCAGGTCGCCGTCTTCTAGCACAAGACGGCCAGCCGCAAGAATGTCGCCCGCGCCGTAATACAGTTCACGCCCGGTGCGCAGGCGATTAAGTACCGCCTCGGCAACCGCCTCGGGATGGCGCTAATTCAGTTGCCAAATCAATCGGCGATCATTGTCTTCGCGCCTGTCGATATCGAGGCTTGTCAGAAGCGCGATGATCTCGCGCGAGATGTCCTCGGACGGCTCCGTCCACATAAGAGTACTCAAACGCTCACGTGGCGATAGTCCAGCGGCCTTTTGCCTTTCACGGGCCATGGCAAGCCGTGCCTGGATTACTTCACCGTCGATGTCCTCAATGTAAGATTTCCGGACAAGGCAATCGTAAACTGTGTCGTCGGCGTCGCAGAGGAGGTCAGACAGATGACGGTCGGCGCGGCGGAAGGACAGGGAGTCGGCGACGCTTACCTTCACATCGAGATCGGCGTCGGCTTTTGCCACAGCAGGTGCGAGATCGAGTCCGTCCATTCCGCTGTTGCTGGCTATCTCTGACAAGACGTGTCTGCGCACGGAGGCCGGCAGACCTGCAAGCCGTTCGGCTGCGTTCTTTCCTAGGTGTTTGATCCCATGGTTTGATGGTGCGATCTGTTCTTTGGAATGGAAGGAAGCACTATGGGACAAGTTCGTCACGGGAGCGCCACGACCACGCACGCTGTCAGAGCAGCAATACAGCGATCGCAAGCTTCGATCGCGGCGCTGAGCAAGGAACTCGGGATCAACCCGAAGACTGTTGCCAAGTGGCGAAAGCGCGAGACCGTTGAGGATCGCAAAACAGGGCCGAAAGAGCCTCGCTCAACCATTCTCAGTCAAGCCGAGGAGGCCATGATCGTCGCATTTCGGCGGCATACGCTACTGCCGTTGGATGATTGCCTCTATGCGCTCCAGCCCTCGATCCCGCATCTGACGCGGTCAGCGCTGCATCGGTGCCTTCAGCGGCATGGCATCTCGCGCTTGCCGGATGTCGGGGGCGACAAGCCTAAGCGGCAGAGGTTCAAGCGCTACCCCATCGGCTTTTTTCATATCGATATTGCCGAGGTGCAGACTGCGGAGGGCAAGCTGTATCTTTTCGTTGGCATTGACCGGACCAGCAAGTTTGCAGTCACCCACCTCGTCGACAAGGCAGATCGCAAGACCGCCTGGGAATTCCTCGAACATTTGCTCAAGGCGGTCCCTTATCGCATCCATACGATCCTGACCGATAACGGTATCCAGTTCGCCGAACAGCCACGAAACCGGAACAGAGTATACTCCCGGCAGATGCGCTTCGACATGATCTGTGAGGCCAACGGGATCGAGCATCGCCTGACCAAACCGAACCATCCGTGGACCAATGGCCAAGTCGAGCGGATGAACCGCACGATCAAAGAGGCGACAGTGAAGCGATACCACTACGAAAGCCACGATCAGTTACGAACACATCTCGGCGACTTCATGGCTGCCTACAACTTTGCCCGCAGACTCAAAACTCTCAGCGGCCTCACGCCCTACGAATACATCTGCAAAATCTGGACTTCAGAGCCAGATCGTTTCATCATCGATCCGATCCACCAGATGCCGGGACTGAACA
>NZ_JBNAFX010000071.1:0-3414 GCF_049800895.1 Leisingera sp. S232
CTCCTATTAGAAAACAATGAGTTATCTAATAGGAGGAATATTGCATGGGAACGGTATATACGCAACTGAGCTTACAAGAACGGCGCAGGATCGAAGACTGGTGGCTTGCAAAGGTCCCTGTCGCTGAGATGGCGCGCGTTTTGAAGCGTCACAAGTCGACGATATTCCGAGAGATCAAACGCAACTTCTGGGCCGATGATGCCTTTCCCAAGAAGTACGCGGGATACTTCGGCATGGCAGCACACCAGCGCACGCAGCAACGCCGTTCCACGCAACGCAAGCTGATCAGACATCCCGATCTGTGCAAGCGCGTCATCGAACGGATCAAGCAAGGATGGACGCCCGAGCAGATCGGCAACCGGATGATCTATGAAGGTGCTACGCTACGCGTCTGCCAGGAGACGATCTACCGCTACATCTATTCTAAGGAAGGCATGGACCAAGAGCTCTGGTGGTACTTGCCCGAACATCGGAAATCCCGCAGGCCACGCCGTGCCAGGAAGCGCCAGAAGCCCAAGTTCGACCGTGATGTCAGCATTCTATTCCGGCCAGATGATGTCGCTCACCGTCGCCAGTTTGGGCACTGGGAGGGAGATTTGATGCTGTTCAAACAGAAACTTGGGCAAACCAATGTCACCTCGCTGGTCGAACGTGTCAGCCGCTTCACCGTGCTGCTGAAGAACCCGAACAAGCGCACCAAGCCGGTGATGGGGAAAATTATGAAAGCCGTACGCGACCTGCCTCATCTGGCCCGCAAATCAATCACCTTTGATCGCGGTACCGAGTTCGTCAGCTGGCCACATTTGCAGGCCGAAATCGGGACGCAGACATGGTTCTGCGATCCTTCCAGCCCGTGGCAAAAAGGCACGGTCGAGAACACCAATCGAAGGGTCCGAAGATGGCTTCCTCGCAAGCGCGACATTAGGACGATCACAGACGAGGACATGAAGGTGATCTGTGATCGGCTCAACAATACGCCTCGCAAGTGCCTTGGATGGAAGACGCCCGCTGAAGTCTTCCGTGAAAAGATGATGGAAGAGATGGGCCAATCCCCCTACCCTCAACGCCAATAGGAGTCGCAGTTCAGGTATCGCTCACACCTTGACTTCGTCGATCGTACGTTTATCCGTCTATAGTGGCGCCATTTGACAACATGACACAGTCGCATGGGCCATCGGCAGAGCGATCAGACCAAACAGTTGTCCGTTTTTTAACATCTTTTGGACCAAAATGTCGTCAATAAGAAGTTTTTACGATTTAGAGGCGCATGATGGCGATACGTGGAACCGAAAACGGCGATACCTTGAATGGGACAACTGGTGATGATGAAATTCTCTCCGGTGCCGGGGACGACTCGACATCAGGCGGTGATGGCAACGACGCGATTCAGGGCGGCCTTGGCGAGGATACCATTGATGGTGGCGCTGGTGAGGATACCATAAACGCGGGCTATGATGATGATAGTGTCGATGGCGGCGACGGCTCTGACACGATCGACGGCAATCTTGGCAATGACAGCATTTCTGGCGGGTCAGATGACTCGGCCGACAATATCACCGGCGGCGCAGGTAACGACACGATTGAAGGGCTGGGTGGCGACGATGTCATTGACGGGGGCACTGGCGACGGTGAATCTATTCCGGGGGGGCATTCGGACGATGACCTGATCTTTGGTGGTTCGGGCAACGACACAATTACCGGCAACGATGGTGATGACGCAATCGATGGCGGCACTGGCGATGACAGTCTGCGCGGTGATGCCGGTTCCGATACGATCACCGGGGGTGAGGGCAACGACCAGATCGACTTCACCGACAGTGATGATGAGACTGACACGCTTGTTCTGTCTGATGGCGATGGATCCGATACGGTCACAGGGTTTTCGGGTCCTGTGGATGATGGAATTGGCGGGTACACAAGTGAAGACCAATTCGATGTTTCAGGCCTGACGGATGCTGAGGGTAACCCGGTCAATGCCTGGGATGTGATCGTCAGTGACGATGGGTCCGGCAATGCGGTTCTTACATTCCCGGATGGCACGTCGACCAAGTTGATCGGGGTTGCACCGTCCCAGGTAGATACGGTGCAAGAGCTCGGGGCCATGGGCATTCCATGTTTCGCCGCCGGGACATTGATCGAGACCGCGCAGGGCGCAGCGCCAATCGAAACGCTGGTCGAAGGTGATTTGGTTAAAACACGCGATCACGGGCTGCAACCGATCCGCTGGATTGGATGGCGCACTGTTGATGCCTCGGGTGATCTTGCACCGATTTGTATCAAGGCGGGGACGCTTGGGAATGATCGTGACCTTCTGGTCTCGCCTCAACATCGGATTTTGGTAACCGGCTGGAAAGCGTCTTTGCTGTTTGGCGAAGAAGAAGTCTTGGCTCCGGCCAAGGCGCTGGTCAACGACAAAACCATCCTTTGGCTCCGATTGCCGGCCATTACCTATTGCCATATGCTGTTTGACAATCACGAGGTGATTTTGTCCGAGGGCATGTGGACCGAGAGTCTGCACGCCGGCCAAGTGGCGATCGACGCTCTGGGCGACGAGTCGCGTCGTGAAATTCTCAGTATCTTCCCCGAACTCGAGAAGCCGGTGTTCAACGAAACAAGGCTGGCCCGCACGGCTTTGCGGGTCAAAGAAGCACAGATCTTGGCGGGATATCTATAAATTGGCTGCTGCCGTGTCGTTTGGTTTCAATCAGGCGTAAAAACGCGACCTGTTTCAAGAGATTCCTGCCCAACAATCAGGGCCGTCGCTACCGTGCCAAGACGGACACACACAGGCTTACTCCACGGGCTGCGTAACAGGTATGCTATTGCAAAACGCATTAAGGGACCCCACAAAGAGGCCCCTTAACGTGAAATACAAGTTTCGGTTTAGCCGATGAAGGCATCCAGGTGCTTGCCCACATAGGCCGCCTGTACAGGTGACAGGTTTGGCGCGGCCTCGGCGCGGGTGGTACCTTCGCGCAGCTCTGGGAACAGGGCAAAGATCTCTTCGCGGGCTGCCGCATCCATCGAACCCATGGTCGGCTGATCCGGGTGGAAGCTTTCTGTTGCAGCGCCCTCGGCGTAGATCACCTCGTGCTGGTCAAACATCACGTGATAATATTCAACCTTCGTGAATTCATCACGCAGGATTGTATCGTCGTTCACCAGTTCCAGCGCGGTCACAAGGGCCTCGTCATGGTCGAACAGCATTTCCAATTGCCAACCTTCCAGCACCATGCGGTGACGCGGAGAAACAACCAGATCACGACTGTTGCCCATGGCGCCGGCCTTGATGCGCACGGCGCGGTCTTTGGTGGCTGTCATGCCAATCCAGCGTACCGGCTGAAAGCCGTTGTCGCGGGTGCGCACCATCATGCCGGGGGTCAGGTCCTGCACGGCCACTTCACCCTGATCCGT
>NZ_JBNAFX010000072.1:0-3407 GCF_049800895.1 Leisingera sp. S232
TCCGGCAATGCGGTTCTTACATTCCCGGATGGCACGTCGACCAAGTTGATCGGGGTTGCACCGTCCCAGGTAGATACGGTGCAAGAGCTCGGGGCCATGGGCATTCCATGTTTCGCCGCCGGGACATTGATCGAGACCGCGCAGGGCGCAGCGCCAATCGAAACGCTGGTCGAAGGTGATTTGGTTAAAACACGCGATCACGGGCTGCAACCGATCCGCTGGATTGGATGGCGCACTGTTGATGCCTCGGGTGATCTTGCACCGATTTGTATCAAGGCGGGGACGCTTGGGAATGATCGTGACCTTCTGGTCTCGCCTCAACATCGGATTTTGGTAACCGGCTGGAAAGCGTCTTTGCTGTTTGGCGAAGAAGAAGTCTTGGCTCCGGCCAAGGCGCTGGTCAACGACAAAACCATCCTTTGGCTCCGATTGCCGGCCATTACCTATTGCCATATGCTGTTTGACAATCACGAGGTGATTTTGTCCGAGGGCATGTGGACCGAGAGTCTGCACGCCGGCCAAGTGGCGATCGACGCTCTGGGCGACGAGTCGCGTCGTGAAATTCTCAGTATCTTCCCCGAACTCGAGAAGCCGGTGTTCAACGAAACAAGGCTGGCCCGCACGGCTTTGCGGGTCAAAGAAGCACAGATCTTGGCGGGATATCTATAAATTGGCTGCTGCCGTGTCGTTTGGTTTCAATCAGGCGTAAAAACGCGACCTGTTTCAAGAGATTCCTGCCCAACAATCAGGGCCGTCGCTACCGTGCCAAGACGGACACACACAGGCTTACTCCACGGGCTGCGTAACAGGTATGCTATTGCAAAACGCATTAAGGGACCCCACAAAGAGGCCCCTTAACGTGAAATACAAGTTTCGGTTTAGCCGATGAAGGCATCCAGGTGCTTGCCCACATAGGCCGCCTGTACAGGTGACAGGTTTGGCGCGGCCTCGGCGCGGGTGGTACCTTCGCGCAGCTCTGGGAACAGGGCAAAGATCTCTTCGCGGGCTGCCGCATCCATCGAACCCATGGTCGGCTGATCCGGGTGGAAGCTTTCTGTTGCAGCGCCCTCGGCGTAGATCACCTCGTGCTGGTCAAACATCACGTGATAATATTCAACCTTCGTGAATTCATCACGCAGGATTGTATCGTCGTTCACCAGTTCCAGCGCGGTCACAAGGGCCTCGTCATGGTCGAACAGCATTTCCAATTGCCAACCTTCCAGCACCATGCGGTGACGCGGAGAAACAACCAGATCACGACTGTTGCCCATGGCGCCGGCCTTGATGCGCACGGCGCGGTCTTTGGTGGCTGTCATGCCAATCCAGCGTACCGGCTGAAAGCCGTTGTCGCGGGTGCGCACCATCATGCCGGGGGTCAGGTCCTGCACGGCCACTTCACCCTGATCCGTGTCGATCAATGTATCGCGGGTGAAACAGGGGGCTGCTTCAGAGTCCAGATAGATGTCGATGTATTCGGTGGAGCCGAGGCCATTGTTGGTTATCGAAATCGAGGTGACCGGGATGTTGAAAGAGATGATCGGCATTGCATCTGCATAAGACGATGTGCCAGGAGCAGAAGAATCTCCGGTCAAGTCGCCATTCGAATTTACTGTCGCTATATCGTTAGACGGACCATATGGGGTAAACGGTAATTCTTGAGGATGAACAAGCTGGGCCTCGCCCGCATCGATCATTTCTTGCAAATTCACATCAACGCCGTTGACAACAAAATCAAAAACGTCGGTCCCCTCTGACGCGCCGATCTGAACAGCAAGCCCGTTCACACCATCGCCTGAAAAATGATAGGTGTTGGTCGCGCCGGTGCCAAAAACCCCGCCAGTCTCGACATGACCCGCACTGGTTGCGCCGTGAGCAGCAGTATAGTTGCTATTGCTAACAGACGCGCTGACAGTGACCTCTTGCCCGGCAATATCCGTGAATGTGCCGGTGACGCCACCGCCGTCGAATTCGATACTTGTAAGTGCCATATAAATGCTCCCTGCTATGTTTACTCAGTTCCCATTGAAGGTAAGAGAAGAAGACCGCCCGCGTAAATGACCGCATACCGAATCTCGAAACAGGATTCTTAGGTCCTGCCCGCTACGCAGATGTCGCGCCTTGCATGCCAAGCGATGGAGCAGTTGGAGAAAGATTTTCTCTTTGAAATGTGTACGGTTATTGGTACGTATTTTCCATGGACGTGATGAAGTTTTCAGAGGTCCGCCAGGAATTGGCGGCGACAATAGATCGCGCGACGCAGGATTGTATCCCGATCGTGATCACCCGGTCCGGGGGTAAGCCCGCTGCCGTGCTTCTTTCCCTTGCTGAATACGAATCATTGTTGGAAACGCAGCATCTTTTGGGATCTGAGGCGAATATCCGCCAGTTGGTCGAAGCGCTGCGCGACCTGTCAGACGGGTTGCCTGCGGCAGAGGTCGGGAAGCAGGAATGAGAAAGCTGCGCTTTGCCGCACCGGTCTGGGAGGATTATCTGACCCTGCAACGGGCCGAACCTGCCCTGTCTGCCCGGCTGGATCAGCTATTGGACGCCTGTTGCCGCACGCCCTATGACGGGATCGGGCGACCTTGTGCTTTGGCCTCCCCCTTGAACGGATGGTGGTCACGCAGGCTGACCCATCGCCACCGTCTGGTGTATCGCGTGGTCGGTGATCAAATCTGGGTGGCGCAATGTCTCAGTAAGGTGTGAGTCACGTCGCGCGTGTCTCTATCCAGGCAACGGCAATGCTGTCATCTGCAGCGCGATAGGGTATGGCATAACCCTGCGCAGTTTTCAGTGCCGGATTTTGCCGCGCGGCACGCAGCCCCTGCGTAAGACCGCCCGATTTGACCAGCGCACGTTCTTCGGCATCCGCCGTGGATGAGATCCAGGCATTCAGATGGCGCAGCATGTCGGCCTCGGTGCTGATCCCCAGGGCGGCAAAGGCCGCCGGTTCACCTATCAGGGGCAACACCTCACCCATAAGGGACTTGTCTGTCGACTCAACAATCTCAAGCCGCCCCCGTTCGGTGAAGGCGCACAGGATGAGCGTCTGTTTCCGCGTGATTTGTGGCAGGCGCGCAGACAATTCTTCAACCGCACGCGGCGGGAGGCATGCGTCGTTGAGCATGTCCTGAGTGGCATGTGTGATCAGCCAAGCATTATCACCCAGCCGCAATCTGACCCATCCTGCGTCCCGCAGATTGTTCAACGCGCGCCAAATGCCCATACGGGAAAGCTGGGGCAGAATATTCTGTAAGTCGTTCAAAACCACCGGGCCGCTATGCGCAACGGCGCGATAGACTGCCAAAGTGCGGGTGGTAGGGGTATCAGCCATATTGGAAAGCTCTTTTGTAGCTTCGATCTTGTATGGTTTGGACCGGATATTGTTTCAACCCCCGCGTTCTTTT
>NZ_JBNAFX010000073.1:0-3368 GCF_049800895.1 Leisingera sp. S232
TCCGGCAATGCGGTTCTTACATTCCCGGATGGCACGTCGACCAAGTTGATCGGGGTTGCACCGTCCCAGGTAGATACGGTGCAAGAGCTCGGGGCCATGGGCATTCCATGTTTCGCCGCCGGGACATTGATCGAGACCGCGCAGGGCGCAGCGCCAATCGAAACGCTGGTCGAAGGTGATTTGGTTAAAACACGCGATCACGGGCTGCAACCGATCCGCTGGATTGGATGGCGCACTGTTGATGCCTCGGGTGATCTTGCACCGATTTGTATCAAGGCGGGGACGCTTGGGAATGATCGTGACCTTCTGGTCTCGCCTCAACATCGGATTTTGGTAACCGGCTGGAAAGCGTCTTTGCTGTTTGGCGAAGAAGAAGTCTTGGCTCCGGCCAAGGCGCTGGTCAACGACAAAACCATCCTTTGGCTCCGATTGCCGGCCATTACCTATTGCCATATGCTGTTTGACAATCACGAGGTGATTTTGTCCGAGGGCATGTGGACCGAGAGTCTGCACGCCGGCCAAGTGGCGATCGACGCTCTGGGCGACGAGTCGCGTCGTGAAATTCTCAGTATCTTCCCCGAACTCGAGAAGCCGGTGTTCAACGAAACAAGGCTGGCCCGCACGGCTTTGCGGGTCAAAGAAGCACAGATCTTGGCGGGATATCTATAAATTGGCTGCTGCCGTGTCGTTTGGTTTCAATCAGGCGTAAAAACGCGACCTGTTTCAAGAGATTCCTGCCCAACAATCAGGGCCGTCGCTACCGTGCCAAGACGGACACACACAGGCTTACTCCACGGGCTGCGTAACAGGTATGCTATTGCAAAACGCATTAAGGGACCCCACAAAGAGGCCCCTTAACGTGAAATACAAGTTTCGGTTTAGCCGATGAAGGCATCCAGGTGCTTGCCCACATAGGCCGCCTGTACAGGTGACAGGTTTGGCGCGGCCTCGGCGCGGGTGGTACCTTCGCGCAGCTCTGGGAACAGGGCAAAGATCTCTTCGCGGGCTGCCGCATCCATCGAACCCATGGTCGGCTGATCCGGGTGGAAGCTTTCTGTTGCAGCGCCCTCGGCGTAGATCACCTCGTGCTGGTCAAACATCACGTGATAATATTCAACCTTCGTGAATTCATCACGCAGGATTGTATCGTCGTTCACCAGTTCCAGCGCGGTCACAAGGGCCTCGTCATGGTCGAACAGCATTTCCAATTGCCAACCTTCCAGCACCATGCGGTGACGCGGAGAAACAACCAGATCACGACTGTTGCCCATGGCGCCGGCCTTGATGCGCACGGCGCGGTCTTTGGTGGCTGTCATGCCAATCCAGCGTACCGGCTGAAAGCCGTTGTCGCGGGTGCGCACCATCATGCCGGGGGTCAGGTCCTGCACGGCCACTTCACCCTGATCCGTATCGATCAATGTATCGCGGGTGAAACAGGGGGCTGCTTCAGAGTCCAGATAGATGTCAATCATGTCGGTAGAACCGATTTGGTTGCTACTGACCGAAAGCGAGGTAATCGGGATGTTGAAGGAAATGATTGGGATTGCTGTCCCGTAAATTGTTGGATCGTCTTGCAAATCACCGTTTACAATGGTCCCCGGATTGCCGTGTCCAGAGAGCACAGTAAACGGCAAATTGTCTGGATGAACAATCTGGGCCTCGCCCGCGTCGATCATATCCTGCAGGTTCACATCGACACCGTTGACGGTGAAATCAAAGCTATCGCTCTCTTCCACAGCGCTAAGCACAACAGCAAGCCCGTTCACGCCATCGCCATCAAAGCTATAAGAAACCGTAGAAGGACCGGAACCGCTGATCCACGTGCCTTGGTCGGTAAGGCCACCATAACTCGCACCGTGGGCGGCTGATGCGGTGACGGTGACTTCATTCCCGGCGATATCTGTGAACGTGTTGGTGGTGCCGCTGTCCAGAATTCCTGTAAGTGCCATTTTTATGTTCCCTGCTGTGTTTGTTCCGTTCCCATTGAAGGTAAGAGAAGAAGACGGCCCGCGTAAATGATAGCATACCGAATATCGAGACAGAATTCCGGGGTCCTGCCCGCTACGCAGATGCCGCGCCTTGCATGCCAAGCGGTGGAGCAGTTGGAGAAAAATTTTCTCTTTGAAATGTGTACGATTATTGGTACATTTTTACCATGGACGTGATGAAGTTTTCAGAGGTCCGCCAGGAATTGGCGGCGACAATAGATCGCGCGACGCAGGATTGTATCCCGATCGTGATCACCCGGTCCGGGGGTAAGCCCGCTGCCGTGCTTCTTTCCCTTGCTGAATACGAATCATTGTTGGAAACGCAGCATCTTTTGGGATCTGAGGCGAATATCCGCCAGTTGGTCGAAGCGCTGCGCGACCTGTCAGACGGGTTGCCTGCGGCAGAGGTCGGGAAGCAGGAATGAGAAAGCTGCGCTTTGCCGCACCGGTCTGGGAGGATTATCTGACCCTGCAACGGGCCGAACCTGCCCTGTCTGCCCGGCTGGATCAGCTATTGGACGCCTGTTGCCGCACGCCCTATGACGGGATCGGGCGACCTTGTGCTTTGGCCTCCCCCTTGAACGGATGGTGGTCACGCAGGCTGACCCATCGCCACCGTCTGGTGTATCGCGTGGTCGGTGATCAAATCTGGGTGGCGCAATGTCTCAGTAAGGTGTGAGTCACGTCGCGCGTGTCTCTATCCAGGCAACGGCAATGCTGTCATCTGCAGCGCGATAGGGTATGGCATAACCCTGCGCAGTTTTCAGTGCCGGATTTTGCCGCGCGGCACGCAGCCCCTGCGTAAGACCGCCCGATTTGACCAGCGCACGTTCTTCGGCATCCGCCGTGGATGAGATCCAGGCATTCAGATGGCGCAGCATGTCGGCCTCGGTGCTGATCCCCAGGGCGGCAAAGGCCGCCGGTTCACCTATCAGGGGCAACACCTCACCCATAAGGGACTTGTCTGTCGACTCAACAATCTCAAGCCGCCCCCGTTCGGTGAAGGCGCACAGGATGAGCGTCTGTTTCCGCGTGATTTGTGGCAGGCGCGCAGACAATTCTTCAACCGCACGCGGCGGGAGGCATGCGTCGTTGAGCATGTCCTGAGTGGCATGTGTGATCAGCCAAGCATTATCACCCAGCCGCAATCTGACCCATCCTGCGTCCCGCAGATTGTTCAACGCGCGCCAAATGCCCATACGGGAAAGCTGGGGCAGAATATTCTGTAAGTCGTTCAAAACCACCGGGCCGCTATGCGCAACGGCGCGATAGACTGCCAAAGTGCGGGTGGTAGGGGTATCAGCCATATTGGAAAGCTCTTTTGTAGCTTCGATCTTGTATGGTTTGGACCGGATATTGTTTCAACCCCCGCGTTCTTTT
>NZ_JBNAFX010000074.1:0-3251 GCF_049800895.1 Leisingera sp. S232
GCTACCACGAGAGCCTGAACAACGTCACGCCAGCCGACGTCTACTTCGGGCGTGACCAAGCCATTCTGGAACAAAGAGAAAGGATCAAACAGAACACGTTCGAAGCGCGACGCTTGCATCACAGACAACGCGCCGCATAATCAAACCAACCAGATGAGCCGAGCACTCTCTTAGTTTACGCCGCTCTTGGACCCAAATAACCTGACGACGGACAGGACCTGGAACACATTCTTCGCCAGATCCAGCCCGACCGTGATAATCTCCGACATGACCGCCTCCCAATATGGATTGTTGCGATCCCACCTTGGCACGTCGATGCCGTCGGGGGGGGCGGTTACAGCATCAAAGCCCGAGGCTGAACGGATCAGCTGGCGAGCCCCCTTAGAAATCATCCCAGCCAACTGCCTTCGCGGGCGGGGGGGCGTCTGGTGCCGGGGCGTCCCAGTCAACTTCATCATCTGCGCCATGGGCCGTTACTTCTGGATTTGCCACGCTGGGGGAGCTCAGCTGCGATTGCGCGTTGCCTGTTACGAAGACCGATACAATCTGAGCCAGCTGTATGGCGTCGTTGCTCAGAACTTGGCTGGCGGCGGTAGATTCTTCCACCATGGCAGCGTTGTGCTGGGTGACCTGATCCAGCTGGTTCACGCCGGTGTTGACTTCACCCAGGGTGACGGCCTGTTCCTCTGCCCCTGTTGCGATCTCGCTGATATGGCCTGAGATCGTGCCGACGCGGGAAATGATCTTTTCCAGCTCCTCGCCGGTGCGGCCGACCAGGCGTACCCCTTCGTCCACCTGAACCGTACTGTCTGAAATCAGCCCTTTGATTTCCTGCGCTGCATCCGCAGACCGCTGGGCAAGGGTTCGTACTTCAGAGGCAACAACCGCAAAACCACGACCTGCTTCGCCCGCACGGGCAGCCTCGACACCTGCATTCAGCGCCAGAAGGTTGGTTTGGAAGGCGATGTCGTCAATGACTGACAGGATCTTGGTGACTTCCTGCGAGGAGTTTGCGATCTTTGACATCGCTTCAACGGTTTCCTGAACAACCTGTCCGCTGCCTTCGGCCGTGGTACGCGCTTCATCCATGATCGTGACCACCTGGCGGGCACCAGAGGCTGCAGATTGTACAGTTGAATTCAGCTGCTCCATGGCAGCTGCCGTTTCCTCGAGTGTTGCAGCCTGGCTCTCTGTGCGTTGTGACAGATCACTGGTGGAGGCGCTGATTTCCTGCGCGTTGGAACGGATCCGGTAGGAGCTTTCGGAAACAGAGTCGATAATCTCCACAAGTTTACCGAGGGTCGAATTGAAGTTTGCACGCAGGGGCTCATAAGCTTCGGCAAACGGCTCATTGATCGCATTGGTCAGATCGCCTTCAGACATGCGCTGCAAAGCTCCTGTCAGCGTGTTGACCACCTGTTGCTGACAAACCTGATCTTCTTTGCGCTGCTGTTCCAGCTCTTGAGCGTCGGCAAGCTGTTGCTTCAAATTCTCCAGATTGCGGGACAAGGATCCAATTTCGTCCGTGCGGCTTAGATGGTTGACCTGAAGCGCATAATCCCCGCGTGCGATCGCCTTGATTGCCGCGCTGGTTTCCGAGATCGGCCTCGTCAGCTTTTTGCGCATGAACACCGATCCGCCGATGGTCATAAGGGCAAAAGCAGCAATCGCGGCAGCCAGGGCAGTCAACTGATCGCGGCTGGCCATGGCAACGGCGGCATCGCTAGACCACAAAAAGGCGACTGCCCCTGTTGTCTTCCCTTTGGGTGTGAGCGCGGGTGCAGCGGCGAATTTCCCATCCGCAGACAGTTCCAGCGCGCCGCTTTCCAACGCTGCTGCTGCCGCATTGGCCAGCGCGCTGGCCTCTGCCTCGGTAGCTGTGCCAGAGTCTGCGACCTGCTCGCCGTTGGAGTTGAAAGCCGCTGCGTAAAGCGCGCGCCCTTCCGTCAGTTCGATCACGGTTGCAAAATCCGCAGTCAGCTGTTCGGTCGCTCCAAATCGGATCGCTCCGCCGCTGCGCGCAGCGACGGAATAGGTTACATTTGACGCCAACGCACGCACGCCATCGTTAACGGCTTTGTCCGTGATGTATTTGTTGGAGACCGTAAGAAAGGCCGTGGTTGCAAGCGTGATGCCCGATACCAGCAGCACAAGTTTGCTGAATATCGATAGTCCGCGCTTCTTCGCCTTGGTCTTCTCAGGTTTGGCCATCTTGGATCTCCTGCGTTAGCTGTGCTGCGTTAGCTGTGCTGCGTTGGGGGGCTGAGTGCCTGGTCAGATCAGGCTTTCTGCGTCCACACCAACTGTAATCGCGCCGATCGGATTGCCTGAAGCCGGGTCGCTGATGGTTACAGAGATCTGGCCCTGATAGCTCTGGGTGGATTCATCCAATTCCACTTCGCTGTAATGAACAGCGCCAGCACCTGCACCATATGTCTTTTGGAACTTGGCCTCATCGCCCTGCCACATGTCAGAGGTGATACCAGAGGCCGCGACGTTCAGACCGTGCAAGTCCATGACGAAGATTTCTGTGATGACGCCGCCAGAGGCCTCGACACGCTCACGCAGAGCATCAGCCAGCGCGCTGGACAGAACCGGCTTGATGATGGCGTTACCAGGATCGCCAACATTTGCACGCCAGTCCTGATCCAGGGCATCAATGTCAGATTGTCCCAGATTTGCATTCGCGGCATTTTGCGCCTGGATTGCAGAAACGATGTCAGGGGACTGCACCCAGCCGCTCAGACTACTGGCATAATAGTCTTCCATCGCGGGGGCGAATTCACTGGCAAATACCGGGAAGGCGGAAATGGCAAGACTGGCGACTACTGTTGCGAGGCGCATGGTTTTTCTCCTTTTGGAATCGTGAACTGATTTACTTCTGAGGCTATCCTCCGTGAAACGAGTTTGCGGACCGTTAACGGTGGCTTGAATATTTGCGCGAATTTTATGCTGTAGTATCTCGTCAAATGCAGCTGCTGCAGTGGCGGCTTTGCCATGCACAAGGCGTTGTTGCACAAAGGCCGTAGAGGATTCACTTTGCGAATCCCGTAGGTTAGATCGGCGGCATGCCGAAGCCTGCCTCTTCCCGCTATCGAACAACGAACTGGTCCAACTATAACGCATCACTTCGAAAGCGCGGCTCTCTGCTGGTCTGGTTTGACCGCGACATGACCTGGTTCGCCGAGCGATGCGGCAAACGCGGACGACCGGAGACCTTCTCCGATGCGGCCATCCAGTTCTGCCTTAGT
>NZ_JBNAFX010000075.1:0-3066 GCF_049800895.1 Leisingera sp. S232
CAAACCTAGTAAAATCCAGAAATCTCTCTAAACGATCAATATACCCTGACGCGGGATGGAGCAGCCAGGTAGCTCGTCAGGCTCATAACCTGAAGGTCGTAGGTTCAAATCCTACTCCCGCAACCAACACAATACCCTCAGATATATCAAAGACTTCCGGCGCGCCGTCCGAGGCCTTCTTCGTGTTCGCGCCTTCCGCATCCGCCGCAAGCCGCAGCAGCCCCGCCAGATCCCCCTCCAGCGTCAAATCCAGGCCGGTGCCCTCCGCCGCAGGCGTCAGCACGATCCGCTCCACCAATGCCCGCAGCGCCTCCTTGGCCTCTTCCATGCCTTCGGTCGCGCCAAGGGTCCGGATCAGCCGGGTGACCCGCTCGCGGTAGGCCTCCGCCATCGACGGGTGAAACACCACCGTGTCCGGGGCAGGGGTCTGCTCCAGCTCCCGCTCCAGCTGTTGGCGCCGCGTGTCGAGATCGATCATACGGTCCTTCACCTGGTCTGCGGGAATGCCCGCAATGATCGCATCTACCAGCTTCTGGTGGTCGCGTTTAGCACGGTCGAGCGCCTGTTCCTTTTCCTTGCGGTTCCCGGCGGCTGCGGCCTTCAGCCGGTTGCGCTCGGCAGTGTATTCTTTGCAAGAGACCTGCACCGCATCCGGATCCATCAGGTGGTTGGCCAGCGCGTCCAGCACCCGGACTTCCAAGTCAGCCTGTTTGATAGTGCGCTTGTTGCTGCAGACCGCGGCACCCTTGTTCCGGGCCGGGGAACAGCCGAAGCTGTCCTTGGAGATCTTGGCAAAGCCGCCGCCGCAGCAGCCGCAGGCCATCAGGCTGGAGAACAGCGTCTTCGGGCGGCGCCTGAATTTGCGCGTTTCCACAGCGGTGCGCTGTGTTTTGAATCCCCAGTTAGCATACCGGAAGCCGATTTAATGAAACTCATTCGGGTTGCCGGTCAAACCTCATGATCGCTCCGTCAAACTCATTCAAGATTTACCTGGCGACCACGCCTGTCGATTTCCGAAAGAGCATTGACGGCCTCGCCAACTACGTCATGAGCAACTTCGAACTCGACCCGTTTTCAGGTGCCTTTTTCGTGTTCCGTTCCAAGGGGCGTGACAAGATCAAGGTGCTTATGTGGGACGGTACTGGCCTGGTTCTGATCTACAAGCGCATCGAAGGCGGTGGTTTCATCTGGCCCAAGTTGTCGGATGGGACAATGACCCTGACGAAGGCCCAATTCGAAGCCCTGTTCGAAGGGATAGATTGGCGCCGGGTTGCTTCTGCGCCGTATCACCGTCCCGCTCCCTTTCAAAGCCAGCATGCCGAGGATCAATAGAATGCCATTGATACCCTTCATTGATGTCCGATTTTTCCCGCCTGAGGAAACCAGGGAAAGACTGGAAAAGCGTTTCACCCGGCATTTGCGGCTGTTGAGGTGCGGGCTCGTAGCCGCTCTTAGATCTGGCAAACAACAGTTGCCCGAGGGGGATGCCGATAAGCTGCTGTCGGTAGATATTACGCACATTGACAGGATCCGCGTTCAAAGACGCGCCGGAAGGATCATTGAACGCAGACAGGCTGCGTCCGGTCTCGCTCATCTCGTCAGAGCTGACCGCGAGCGTCTCACGACGCTGCGTGACGGGGTCAATCTCGTGGAAATACCTACCGAGCATCGTGCTGATGAAATTGCTGCGGCGCTGCATGAAGAAATGCCGTGGATGGGCGCCGCGACCGAGCAGATATGGCACGCGATGCGGAGGTCGGTTCGAGACGGGACAGCAGGCCTTCGCTTGCCGCCTATTCTACTTGATGGACCGCCTGGAATTGGAAAGAGCCATTGGGCCCGCCGCCTGGGTGAATTGCTGTCGGTTCCTACGACAGTGATCGAAGCTACCAATGAGAACGCATCCTTCGGAATCGTTGCCTCACAGAAAGGCTGGAGCAATGCTGCTCCCGGCCGAATTTTGGAAACCATTCTTCAATCTCGGGTCGCGAACCCGGTGGTTGTCGTTGACGAGGTCGAAAAAGCCGACACGGCGAAATCTGTATCAGGACGAGCGTTTGGGCTGACCGAGGCTTTGCTGCCCCTTCTTGAGCCTCTGACGGCGCAAAACTGGAGCTGCCCATACTATCAAGTGAAATTCGACATGAGCTGGGTGGCATGGGTGCTGACCTCGAATGACTTCCGGAGCCTGCCCGAGCCTCTTCTAAGCAGATGCCCACCAATCCGTTTGCGGCATCTGACACAAGCTGAGCTGGTGAAATTTATTCGCCGCGAGGGTCACAAGAAGGGTATTGATGACACAGGGATCGAAGCTGCAGTGGAAGCGTTCAATCGCTCGGGCCGGAAGAACCAGAGTATGAGCTTGCGAACCGCAGCGCGTGTAATCCAGCGCGCTTATGATCTCGAGCGCCACCCGATTTTGCATTGAGCATGACGTGGATAAGCCGAACGTTAAAACGAACGGTGGCCTAGGAGCATAACATCAAGTCGCGCAGCCGCGGCGGCATACGCAACTTTGAAAATGATCCCGAGCGTGTTCGGCGATTTGTCGAGCGAGGAAGGGAGTTGCGGCAGGCGCTGGAAAAGGCGCTAGAAACCGAGAAGGCGTGTGTGAATGTACTGAGACGCGGATGGCAGTTCGTTCCACGCGGCGAGCGGATACTGATTGAGTTCGGCGCGTACACTGCGCCACCTCGGCATATTGTCGTCAAGTACTTTGAGGAAACGTTCATCATGGCGAGGCGATATCAGGTGGGCGAGTTCATGCAGCAGTACATAGTCAATTGTCCGAGCGGGCTTTTTAGAGAGCTCGAGGTTTAGCCAGACGATTTTCTTGTCCGGATTGCAGCTCCCCCATTTCGTTTTCATCGGCCGGATGCCCCAGGCTTCGGTGGCGACGCCCAAGTGTGACGACCAATGCGCAAGCCGTGGAGCTACGTGGCGTTGTTGCACAAAGGCCGTAGAGGATTCACTTTGCGAATCCCGTAGGTTAGATCGGCGGCATGCCGAAGCCTGCCTCTTCCCGCTATCGAACAACGAACTGGTCCAACTATAACGCATCACTTC
>NZ_JBNAFX010000076.1:0-2661 GCF_049800895.1 Leisingera sp. S232
GGCAAGCCGGTCTTGCGTCGCAAGCTCAAGCGCGACGAAGTCGAGCCGTTCTTCAAAGAACTGCCCTGTTTTCAGATCGGCCTGGAAGCCTGTCCGGGCAGTCACTACTGGGCTCGGACACTTCGGCGCCACGGTCATGAGGTAAGATTGTTGCCCGCGCAATATGTCCGGCCCTATGTGAAGACGAACAAGAACGATGTGGCGGATGCAGAGGCCATTTGCGAGGCAATGACCAGGCCCACGATGCGCTTCGTTCCGATCAAGGAGGAAGACCAACAGGAGATCCTGGTGCTGCACCGGGTTCGCGAGATGCTCATGCGCCAGCGGACCCAGCTGATCAACGGGATCCGCGGTCATCTCACGGAGTTCGGCATTGTCGGACCGCAGCGGGCGCACCGGGGGCAGCTCCTGGTCGATGTCATTCGTGATGAGAACGACGGCCGCTTGCCGGGGGCTGCGCGGCAAGTATTGCTCTATTTGGTGGAGCAACTCGAGCAGGTTGCTAAGAAGCTCGAGGCGATCGACAAGGAGCTCGTCCTTCTTGCCCGTGAGAACGAGATCTGCCGCAGGCTCATGACAATCCCGGGCGTAGGGGGTGTCATTGCGACGGCAATGGTTGCCGCGACGCGAGACCCATCTGACGTCAAGTCGGGCCGACATTTTGCTGCCTGGCTCGGTCTGGTTCCCCGGCAGCATTCGACCGGCGGTGTAGAGCGCATGGGCGGGATCAGCAAACGTGGCAACGGGTATTTGCGCCGCCTGCTGATCCACGGCAGCCGGTCGATCATGCGTTGGCGCAGCAAGACCTGGGTTTGGCTCGCCAAACTACGAGCCAGGCGCCCTGCCAATGTAGCGACGGTCGCCTTTGCCAACAAGACGGCCCGCGTGATCTGGGCGATGATGAAGTTTGGCGGTGTCTAGGGCACTCCGATGCGCCAAGCGGTTTGATGATGAGACAATACGAGGATTGCTGACGGCTGTCGGCAAGCCACCGCAGATGCGAGGGACTTTCTGAACGAGATGGCACGACCGGGCGGACCGGGGTCGGCTGAACCCGTTGGGCGCATCGAGCTCCGAGCTCGCGCTGCGTGATTGGGGCCCGACTCGCGGATTAACCATCAAGGTCGGCGGTGCGGGGCGCATCGCCATGACAGGCTGGATAGATGAC
Organism: Leisingera sp. S232; assembly: GCF_049800895.1. NCBI lineage: Bacteria > Pseudomonadati > Pseudomonadota > Alphaproteobacteria > Rhodobacterales > Roseobacteraceae > Leisingera > Leisingera sp. S232. Next base: position 1,169 of record NZ_JBNAFX010000076.1, read on the forward strand.
CGCAGTCCCGGTGCGTGACTGAGAACAGAAAAACCTTGCAAGAGCGGGGGCATCCATAGATGCGCCCAGCAATAGGCAAGCTGTACGTCCTGGGCCGGCCGTTTCAGCAGTCGGTTGTAGCCTGCATAGCCATCGACCTGCAGGATGCCATCAAAACCATCCAGGATTTTCTCAGCATATTGGCCAGAACGCCCCGGCGCATAGGTGAAGGCCACACCGGGTGGGTCGCCACCGCCCCATGGCCTATCCTCACGCGCCAAGGCCCAAAAGTAGCCCATCTTCGTTCTGCGCCTCCCGGGGTCGAGCACCGGCGCGGTGGTCTCAGTCATGAAGAGCTTGGTCGACCGTTTCAGGTTTGCTAACAGCGCGTCATAGACAGGCATGAGCTCAAAAGCGGCCCGGCCAACCCAGGTGGCCAGCGTCGCACGATCAAGTTCGATGCCCTAGCGGCTGTAAATCTGGGCCTGCCGGTACAGGGGCAGATGATCAGCCGTGCGTTCCTGGTGCGGTCTTGTCCGCTGCAAACGCATGAGATGCTGTTCGACGCTCATTGGCATGCATTCAGGGTGTTTGGTGGCGTCCCCGGACGCGCCATCTATGACAATATGAAGACCGCTGTGGATCGGGTCGGCAAAGGAAAGCAGCGCGACATCAATGCCCGCTTCAAAGCCATGGCCAGTTGAGCCCGAGTTATGCAATCCAGCCGCTGGTTGGGAGAAGGGTCAGGTTGAGAAGAATATGCAGGATGCGCGCAACCGCATGTGGCAGGTGATGCCCGTCTTTGCTGATCTGGCTGAACGTAACCGATGGCTTGAAGATCGTTGTCTCGCCCTGTGGGCGGAGACCCCACACAAGACGTTGCGGGGTTCCATCACGGACGTATGGGAAGCTGAGAAGCCAGTGCTGATGGCACTGCCGCCCGCCTTTGATGGCTTCATCGAACATAGCAAACGGGTGTCGCCAACGCGCCTGATCACATTCGAACGCAATCGCTACAGTGAACCTGCCAGCTTTGCGAACCACCGTGTCAGCCTGCATGTCTACCCAGAACTGTCTGACGTCAGCGCCTATGGGTCCAAATAGCGATGTTTGATAAGGGAGTGTTCTTGGCTCATCGTAACCACTGAGGAGTGGACGATGAGCAAGACAAGTAAGAGCCCCGGCGAGAAGGTCGTCAAAGACATCAAACGGGCAACCCGCAAACAGTATTCAGCTGAAGAGAAGATCCGGATCGTGCTGAATGGCCTGCGCGGCGCAGATAGCATTGCTGAGCTTTGCGGCCGTGAAGGGATTTCCCAAGGCGTTTACGACAAGTGGTCCAAAGACTTCATGGAAGCTGGAAAGAAGCGGCTTGCCGGTGACACAGCACGAGCGGCGACCCCCGACGAGGTCAAGGAACTGCGGCGCGAAGCTCATGATCTGAAAGAGGTTGTGGCGGAGCAAACACTCGAACTTCGACTGCTCAAAAAAAAGCATGGTCGGGGATGGGGGCG
>NZ_JBNAFX010000077.1:0-2511 GCF_049800895.1 Leisingera sp. S232
TGTTCAGTCCCGGCATCTGGTGGATCGGATCGATGATGAAACGATCTGGCTCTGAAGTCCAGATTTTGCAGATGTATTCGTAGGGCGTGAGGCCGCTGAGAGTTTTGAGTCTGCGGGCAAAGTTGTAGGCAGCCATGAAGTCGCCGAGATGTGTTCGTAACTGATCGTGGCTTTCGTAGTGGTATCGCTTCACTGTCGCCTCTTTGATCGTGCGGTTCATCCGCTCGACTTGGCCATTGGTCCACGGATGGTTCGGTTTGGTCAGGCGATGCTCGATCCCGTTGGCCTCACAGATCATGTCGAAGCGCATCTGCCGGGAGTATACTCTGTTCCGGTTTCGTGGCTGTTCGGCGAACTGGATACCGTTATCGGTCAGGATCGTATGGATGCGATAAGGGACCGCCTTGAGCAAATGTTCGAGGAATTCCCAGGCGGTCTTGCGATCTGCCTTGTCGACGAGGTGGGTGACTGCAAACTTGCTGGTCCGGTCAATGCCAACGAAAAGATACAGCTTGCCCTCCGCAGTCTGCACCTCGGCAATATCGATATGAAAAAAGCCGATGGGGTAGCGCTTGAACCTCTGCCGCTTAGGCTTGTCGCCCCCGACATCCGGCAAGCGCGAGATGCCATGCCGCTGAAGGCACCGATGCAGCGCTGACCGCGTCAGATGCGGGATCGAGGGCTGGAGCGCATAGAGGCAATCATCCAACGGCAGTAGCGTATGCCGCCGAAATGCGACGATCATGGCCTCCTCGGCTTGACTGAGAATGGTTGAGCGAGGCTCTTTCGGCCCTGTTTTGCGATCCTCAACGGTCTCGCGCTTTCGCCACTTGGCAACAGTCTTCGGGTTGATCCCGAGTTCCTTGCTCAGCGCCGCGATCGAAGCTTGCGATCGCTGTATTGCTGCTCTGACAGCGTGCGTGGTCGTGGCGCTCCCGTGACGAACTTGTCCCATAGTGCTTCCTTCCATTCCAAAGAACAGATCGCACCATCAAACCATGGGATCAAACACCTAGTGATCCCGGCATTACCGGAGAATGCGGATCTCAACATCACCTGCAGTAAAGTATTCGGCTTTCCCAATGGCTACTATTTCTCCTGGTTTGAGGCGCCGGGTTTCGAGGAAGGTCCCCGAGCTGGAAAACGAACCCTTGCCATCGCCATCCCGAAGCCAAAGCGAGCCTTTTGCAGCAAGCAGCATACAGTGACGGCGTGAGACTTTGCTGTCTGCCTCTGAAAAGCGCAGATTTGTCCAGTTTTTGTCTCGCCCGATTTTTATGCTGTTAGTTTTGAATTGTTTCAATTGCACCGACTTGCCTTGCAAACTCCCGGAACAGATCTGCAACTCCCATTCCTTCATGGGGCGTGCTATCGGCGGGCAAAGCGGCGTAAACCACTGAGCGCCGCTTAGCCGGTCATAGTGAGATTCCCCGAGCGGATTTACACCACCTAGTCCCGCGAAGGCGATCTTGTGGAATGCGCGAAACAGCAGCCTGGGCCAGCCGATCTGCAAACCGGACTTGTTGCGTAACTGAAGCCCGAAAAGGAAACGGCCCGGGCTTAGCCCACGCAAAAGAAACTCATAAAGGAGCCAACTGACAGGAAGTGCGGTGGCAAGGAGCAGGATGCCATGAAAATCTTTGTCTACAACAGGCATGTGCCGAAGCAATAGAGGCCCCAGCTTGGGAAGCAATGTATCCACCACCATGATGAGCAGGAAGAGATCGACAATCGCTGCAGAAGTCAGCAGCAGTGCAGCATTGCGCGTTGAAGCAGGTCCGGGGCGTTTCATGTGCTTTGCCCGACGGCAGCGAAAGTCAGAATTGCGGCGCTGGTGGCCGAAAACATGAGCAGTGCAATGCAACGCTGTTCAAACGCATGGGGAGAGGCCCGCCGGGCAGTGATCTGGAAGCCTCGGGCGGCGACCCAAAGCGCCGTGCAAAGGCCAATCACCGAAAGTAATTTGAGTTCGGGGGTGTCCTGAGGATGGTCAACTGCAAGCCACTCGACCCACCATGCCAGAACTGCCGCAAAAACTAGCGGCAGAAAGCAGCAAAGGAACCGTCTCAGATCCGTAAACTTCCTTGTCAGCCAGTTTACCGTTGCGCTCAGTCCCCACCCTACGCCTGCCGCGGCAATGAGGACGACCAGAAACCTGATGGAAACTGGCAGATTATCGGCTGAAATACTCAATCCGGCCAAACGTCCGCCCGTAGCAGTTCCAGTCGCCGCGGCGTTGTTGCGCAACTCGTTTTGAGGACGAGCTTCCCCTTTCCGCGGCGGATTCATCCATCACACACGATCTCGGCGGTGCCGAGGGCCGAGAATCGGTTCATGAGAGCGATGCGGATGTGGATTTCGGCGGTTTGTCTGTCTGGGTCCCTCGCCATGATGCGTTCGCCGAATGCCTTGAGGCATAGCATTTTGGCCTCCACGCGACTTCGGATGTGATAACCACTCCATCGTTTCCACAGCGCCCTGCCGAAGCGTTGCGAAGCGCGCAGTATCTCG
>NZ_JBNAFX010000078.1:0-2409 GCF_049800895.1 Leisingera sp. S232
CAACGCCGATGGCACGCTGGAGTACACGCCGGACGCAGGCTTTGACGGTGACGACACGATCACCTACACGATCAGTGATGGTGAGCTGACGGACACCGCCGAGGTTGCGGTTACCGTGGAACCGGACGATACCGGTAACGCAGGTCCTGTCGACGGTCTGGATACGGGCGAAGTGATGAACCCGGGCTATACCGATGCGGATGGAGATCAGATCGATGGCGACGATGGCCTTGATGACGAGATCTTTGGCAACGGCGGTGAAGACCAGATCAATGCTGGTGAAGGCAACGACACCATCGATGGCGGCGAAGGCAACGATGTGATCGATGCTGGCAACGGCGACGACGTCATCATCCGCAGCGATGGCCGCTTTGAGCAAATGACAGGTGGTGCGGGCGACGATACGCTCACTGGCAACGGCGACGGCGACATCCGGGTCACTGTTTCCAACGATGGTGACGGAGGTGTCTTCCACAGCGATACTGGCTCCTTTGGTCAGTTCACCAGCATCGAGAACTTCGAGGCGGACGAAATCGAAGGTGAGAACGACAAGATCAGCTTCACTGATACGATTGCGGCAAGCCGGGTCGACGAGGATATCAATGGTATCTCTGACAATGCCTTCGGTAATTTTTATCCGGAGGACGGCTCGAACGTCGTCAACTTTGGCCCGGAAGCGAACTACCTGTTGTCGGATATCCTAAACGGTACCGAGCCTGCCAGCGGCGAAGACGCTATTGGGCCCGTGGGTGAGTTTATCATCTTAGGTGGGGATGAAGACGGGGAGATTGCGGATATCAGCTACGAGAACTTCGAAGTCATCCAATTCGAGGTGGAAGCAGACCCCGACTTCATGTCGCTTATGCGTTCCCCTGAAGAGGAAGCACGTATAGCGGAAAACGCAGCTGTGCTCGAAGAGGAAGAAGAGGAACTGGAGGATATTATCTGATAATAGCCTGCGAACCTCGACAAGGTGGACTTGCCCAAGCACCAAAACCCACGGTGGGTCCATCTTGCAAAACAGCAAAGAGGCTGATCGACTTGAGGTCGTCCTGATGACCTGAATGGAGGCAGTTTAAACAGATCACCGGCGATCTTCTGATCACCGGTGATTTGTCTTTCTGTGACCGTCCGGAAAAGACGCCCCGGCACAGATTGCTGATCTACCTCGCTGATGAGACTTTCCGTTTTGCAAAAAGAACGCGGGGGTTGAAACAATATCCGGTCCAAACCATACAAGATCGAAGCTACAAAAGAGCTTTCCAATATGGCTGATACCCCTACCACCCGCACTTTGGCAGTCTATCGCGCCGTTGCGCATAGCGGCCCGGTGGTTTTGAACGACTTACAGAATATTCTGCCCCAGCTTTCCCGTATGGGCATTTGGCGCGCGTTGAACAATCTGCGGGACGCAGGATGGGTCAGATTGCGGCTGGGTGATAATGCTTGGCTGATCACACATGCCACTCAGGACATGCTCAACGACGCATGCCTCCCGCCGCGTGCGGTTGAAGAATTGTCTGCGCGCCTGCCACAAATCACGCGGAAACAGACGCTCATCCTGTGCGCCTTCACCGAACGGGGGCGGCTTGAGATTGTTGAGTCGACAGACAAGTCCCTTATGGGTGAGGTGTTGCCCCTGATAGGTGAACCGGCGGCCTTTGCCGCCCTGGGGATCAGCACCGAGGCCGACATGCTGCGCCATCTGAATGCCTGGATCTCATCCACGGCGGATGCCGAAGAACGTGCGCTGGTCAAATCGGGCGGTCTTACGCAGGGGCTGCGTGCCGCGCGGCAAAATCCGGCACTGAAAACTGCGCAGGGTTATGCCATACCCTATCGCGCTGCAGATGACAGCATTGCCGTTGCCTGGATAGAGACACGCGCGACGTGACTCACACCTTACTGAGACATTGCGCCACCCAGATTTGATCACCGACCACGCGATACACCAGACGGTGGCGATGGGTCAGCCTGCGTGACCACCATCCGTTCAAGGGGGAGGCCAAAGCACAAGGTCGCCCGATCCCGTCATAGGGCGTGCGGCAACAGGCGTCCAATAGCTGATCCAGCCGGGCAGACAGGGCAGGTTCGGCCCGTTGCAGGGTCAGATAATCCTCCCAGACCGGTGCGGCAAAGCGCAGCTTTCTCATTCCTGCTTCCCGACCTCTGCCGCAGGCAACCCGTCTGACAGGTCGCGCAGCGCTTCGACCAACTGGCGGATATTCGCCTCAGATCCCAAAAGATGCTGCGTTTCCAACAATGATTCGTATTCAGCAAGGGAAAGAAGCACGGCAGCGGGCTTACCCCCGGACCGGGTGATCACGATCGGGATACAATCCTGCGTCGCGCGATCTATTGTCGCCGCCAATTCCTGGCGGACCTCTGAAAACTTCATCACGTCCATGG
>NZ_JBNAFX010000079.1:0-2313 GCF_049800895.1 Leisingera sp. S232
TGTTCAGTCCCGGCATCTGGTGGATCGGATCGATGATGAAACGATCTGGCTCTGAAGTCCAGATTTTGCAGATGTATTCGTAGGGCGTGAGGCCGCTGAGAGTTTTGAGTCTGCGGGCAAAGTTGTAGGCAGCCATGAAGTCGCCGAGATGTGTTCGTAACTGATCGTGGCTTTCGTAGTGGTATCGCTTCACTGTCGCCTCTTTGATCGTGCGGTTCATCCGCTCGACTTGGCCATTGGTCCACGGATGGTTCGGTTTGGTCAGGCGATGCTCGATCCCGTTGGCCTCACAGATCATGTCGAAGCGCATCTGCCGGGAGTATACTCTGTTCCGGTTTCGTGGCTGTTCGGCGAACTGGATACCGTTATCGGTCAGGATCGTATGGATGCGATAAGGGACCGCCTTGAGCAAATGTTCGAGGAATTCCCAGGCGGTCTTGCGATCTGCCTTGTCGACGAGGTGGGTGACTGCAAACTTGCTGGTCCGGTCAATGCCAACGAAAAGATACAGCTTGCCCTCCGCAGTCTGCACCTCGGCAATATCGATATGAAAAAAGCCGATGGGGTAGCGCTTGAACCTCTGCCGCTTAGGCTTGTCGCCCCCGACATCCGGCAAGCGCGAGATGCCATGCCGCTGAAGGCACCGATGCAGCGCTGACCGCGTCAGATGCGGGATCGAGGGCTGGAGCGCATAGAGGCAATCATCCAACGGCAGTAGCGTATGCCGCCGAAATGCGACGATCATGGCCTCCTCGGCTTGACTGAGAATGGTTGAGCGAGGCTCTTTCGGCCCTGTTTTGCGATCCTCAACGGTCTCGCGCTTTCGCCACTTGGCAACAGTCTTCGGGTTGATCCCGAGTTCCTTGCTCAGCGCCGCGATCGAAGCTTGCGATCGCTGTATTGCTGCTCTGACAGCGTGCGTGGTCGTGGCGCTCCCGTGACGAACTTGTCCCATAGTGCTTCCTTCCATTCCAAAGAACAGATCGCACCATCAAACCATGGGATCAAACACCGGCACACTATCCCAACGCACCCGCGATCTGCTGCGGGACGTTGGGATAGATCTTTAGGTGTCAGACCGCTTCGCGTACCGCGCTCAGGAACTGCTGTGTCCGTTCCCGTTGCGGATTGCCAAACAGCTCGGACGGATGCCCTTGCTCTTCGATCTTACCGCCATAGAAGAAACAGACCCGGTCCGAAATATCGCGGGCAAACCCCATCTGGTGCGTCACCATCAGCATCGTCAGATTATGCTCGGACACCAGACCGCGGATCACGTTTGTGACTTCGCCGATCACTTCGGGGTCCAGCGCCGAGGTCACCTCGTCAAACAGCATCACCTTGGGGCGCATCGCCAGCGCCCGCGCAATGGCAACCCGTTGCTGCTGGCCGCCGGACAGCCGTGACGGGTGCTGATCCTTTTTGGCGATCATGCCCACCAGTTCCAGCAATTCTTCCGAACGGTCGCGCGCTTCGGCCTTGGGCAGGCCCAGAACCTGCACCGGCCCTTCCATGCAGTTTTCCAGCGCGGTCATATGCGGGAACAGATTGAAGTGCTGAAAACACATGCCGATGTCGACGCGGCGGCTGCGCAGATGGCGCTCGCTGGCCGGAACCAGCTTGCCGCCCTTCGGCATATGTGTCAGCGGCTTGCCGTCCACATAAATCACCCCGCTGTTGATCTGCTCTAGCGTCATCAGCATCCGCAACACGGTTGTCTTGCCTGACCCTGACGGGCCGATGATAGACACCATTTCGCCGGCGTTGATATCGAGATCAAGATCATCAAGAACGGTCAGCGCGCCATATGATTTGCGCACTTTGCGAAAACTCACCATGGGTGTGTTTTCACCGCTCAGCTCCATTGGAAAACCTGACATATCCAGCATTATTTCAGTCCCAGTTTGCGGCGTACCCGCCCTTCCGCCAACCGGATCAGACCGGCCGCAGGAAGAGAGATCGCGAGGAAGATGATGCCCACCATCGTAAAGGGTTCGAGGAAGCGGTAGTGCTCCGACCCGATGGCGTTGGCGGGGCGTTGTTGCGCAACTCGTTTTGAGGACGAGCTTCCCCTTTCCGCGGCGGATTCATCCATCACACACGATCTCGGCGGTGCCGAGGGCCGAGAATCGGTTCATGAGAGCGATGCGGATGTGGATTTCGGCGGTTTGTCTGTCTGGGTCCCTCGCCATGATGCGTTCGCCGAATGCCTTGAGGCATAGCATTTTGGCCTCCACGCGACTTCGGATGTGATAACCACTCCATCGTTTCCACAGCGCCCTGCCGAAGCGTTGCGAAGCGCGCAGTATCTCG
>NZ_JBNAFX010000080.1:0-2187 GCF_049800895.1 Leisingera sp. S232
CGAGATACTGCGCGCTTCGCAACGCTTCGGCAGGGCGCTGTGGAAACGATGGAGTGGTTATCACATCCGAAGTCGCGTGGAGGCCAAAATGCTATGCCTCAAGGCATTCGGCGAACGCATCATGGCGAGGGACCCAGACAGACAAACCGCCGAAATCCACATCCGCATCGCTCTCATGAACCGATTCTCGGCCCTCGGCACCGCCGAGATCGTGTGTGATGGATGAATCCGCCGCGGAAAGGGGAAGCTCGTCCTCAAAACGAGTTGCGCAACAACGCCACTCAAAGTGACCTATAGCTCGGCAATTTATTTATGAGAAGTCTGCAAACCCGACCATTTCCTAGAAAGCCGTTGACCGTATGGTAGTCCCTCCATTTTAGAAGGTGGGCGTCGGCATAACCCAATCTGCTTTTAGTTTCTGCCTTGGGGACGCTGCTTTCCGCTACACATAAAATCCGCAATGCGTTTCGCTTTATCAAAAAGGACAAATATTCTTTGATTCACGACAGACTTGTGAAACTATTGCTCGAGCAATGCATGACACAGTTCAACTTGAGGGGGCACCATGCGAGATCACCATTTCAAGCTACTTCGTACGATTGCAATAACGTCAATTTTTGCTTTGATCGCTGGAATGTCTTCTGCACAGGACGGTATAAAGCGTGTTGTTGAAACCGAAGTCACGGGTAGCAATCTTGACCTAGGGGTCGGCTGCGTACAGGGACGGACCACTATCGATTTCGAAACAGACTCAGCCGCGAAGGCGTATTCCGACAAGCGAGCTTACGATGACCAGATCAGCTCGGCGTTTTTCTGCGGCGTCGCGGGCACGAAGATCCCGAAGCACCCTCTCGTCAACATCATAGCCGGCCTAACCTGCGCAGCAATGTCGATAGACACGCGGCACGAGTTACGCAAAGGTGACAGGATTGTCGAACGCAGTTACGCCTGTGCCGCCGGTGGGGTTGGCGGTACGATCGAGTATGATATTCGCACGGCGATCGGGCAACGTGACGGTAAGAAAGTTGTCCTTTATACACTGTCGTTTTCGACGGACGCGGAAAGAGTCAAAACGCTCGTCGAAGAGGAACTCGAACGATATTGATCCCCATAGGCCGCGGTTGACGTGCTCCCTTAAGTGTCCGCGTTTTATTAGTTAGCTCTGTTCAGGGTTTGGCCCTCTCTTGCCCGGCATGGCAGTGCAATGCTGACGCCCTTCATCGCCACCAATTTCACAGCCGACTCTCGGCGCTGAGCTGGCCGGATCATTTTTTTCCAAGCGCCTCCTTCAGCAGGTCGTTCTGCATGCTGACGTTAGCGTTCAAGCGCCTCAGTCGCCATTTTCTCATCGGCCAGTGCCTTCATCTCTCTGATGAGACTGGCGTCCATGTCGCCATACTTCGCCCGCCACTTGTCCAACGTGGCTCTGCTCATCCCATGCTCGCGGCACAGCTCGGCGGCAGGCACACCACCCTCCAATTGGCGCAGCGCACCCAAGAATTGAGCTTCTGTGAATCGTGCCTTGTTCATCGAAATCTCCTCGTTAACCCTGCCGAGAAAATTCTACTTTCGCCTCCCCTCAAGATCGGGGGATTATCCAGAGTTAACTGAGCGATACCGAATTTAAAAATTTGGCTACGGATTCGATTTCTTCGATCAAAGTGTTCGAACGAGCTCCCCAAAGGTCCACCAAACACCTCTTGTAAAGCATCAGATAGATCTGCCTTTTTGGTCAGAGATATTGCTTCTGGCGGTGATTTGTGGCTGATCGGAGACCAGCTCCAATTGGCACTGCCACTTGCTTTCCACGAACATGATGGGCACAAAACTGAGGTCCACTGAACAGGCGCCTCGCTTGATCGGGAACTTCCAAAGCGGACCTTGCAAGGGGTCAACTCAATTGAGTGAGGCGTTGTTGCGCAACTCGTTTTGAGGACGAGCTTCCCCTTTCCGCGGCGGATTCATCCATCACACACGATCTCGGCGGTGCCGAGGGCCGAGAATCGGTTCATGAGAGCGATGCGGATGTGGATTTCGGCGGTTTGTCTGTCTGGGTCCCTCGCCATGATGCGTTCGCCGAATGCCTTGAGGCATAGCATTTTGGCCTCCACGCGACTTCGGATGTGATAACCACTCCATCGTTTCCACAGCGCCCTGCCGAAGCGTTGCGAAGCGCGCAGTATCTCG
>NZ_JBNAFX010000081.1:0-1987 GCF_049800895.1 Leisingera sp. S232
TGATCCGGAAGCTGGCTTCGTGATCCCGGTTCCGGCAAGCACGAAGATCTGGCTGGCCGCCGGAGTCACGGACATGCGCAAAGGGTTCGGCGGGCTGTCGGCGCTGGCTGAGAAGGTGCTGGCAGAAGATCCGTTCTGCGGGCACTTGTTCGTATTCCGGGGACGGCGCGGGGATCTGCTGAAGGTCATCTGGTGGGAGTGAAGCCCGGACCGCGCAGCGGCAAATCATCCGGGGGATGATTTGAGGGCAGAACGGGCGGAGCCCAGGGGGCTTGCCTGTTCAGCAAGCGGCTGGAACGGGGCCGGTTTGTCTGGCCTTCTGCGAAAGACGGCAAGATCAACCTGACGCCTGCTCAGCTGTCGATGCTTCTGGAGGGGATCGATTGGCGCCCTCTCGGCAGATTTGCGTTGCAAATCGCCTGCCGGGTTAGAGTTGCCGCAAAAGACCTGGAAGCCGCTGACCGCCGGGAATTATCCCGCAATTGCAGAGCCGTAGGATTCCCATTCCGCCATAGCCGGGGTATATTCCGGCCCATGCTGGATGCGCCCAAAACACTGCCTTCCGATCCCGAAGATCTCCGCGAGACGGCGGAGGGGCTGCTTGATCTGGTAAAGGCGCAGGCGCTGAGGATCGCCAAGCTGGAACACCAGCTTGCGGGGCATAACCGGCACCGGTTCGGATCAAAATCGGAAAGTCTGGATCAGCTTCAACTCCGTCTGGAGGAGGAAGAGACCGCGGCAGCGCAGGTTACCTGCGCAGATGCTCCTGACGGGGATGCTGAGGGGCAGAAGGCCAAACCTAAACGCAAACCGCTGCCGCCCGAACTGCCCCGGATTGATCAGGTTCTGACGCTCGGCGAAGCCTGCACATGCGGCGGCAAGCTGCGCGCCATTGCCGAAGATGTGACGGAGGAGCTGGAATATGTGCCGGGCCGCGTTCGCCATTGTGCTTGAGCCAACGGCGCATCAATGGCTCACTGGTGAACCGTATTATCCGCCCGCGAATGACCTGCCGTCCTTGCGCCCGGACTTGTCCCCTCTCGGGACATTGCTGCGCAATGCCCTGCCGGGCAGTGGATCACCGGGATATGCGGGGCGATCCCGCGCTACCGGTCCAGCCAATCGAGCATTTCGCCCGTGCCGTAAGCGGTATCGGCGTTCAGGTTTCAGGTTTCAGGTCGAAGGTATCGCTCACCCGATCCACCATTGTCCGCACGGCACCGACCTCGGCTTGCCGGATCGAGCGGGTCGCCTCGACATCGAGGATCACGCCATTGTCGGTGTCAATCAGGTCGTTCGTGGAATAGGCAAAATAGGCGGGTCCACCCCGTGCGCCGGTCCATTGCGAGGCCGGATCGGAATGCGAGGTGAACTTCGGCTTTACCGGGCTGGCCGCGCCGAAGGCCGCATCGTCAAGCGTCGCCAGATACTCCCTGACAGCGCGCGGCGCGTCCTCGTGGGCGATCTTCTCGGGGGCCCAGTCCGCTTGCGGCGACGAGTTCTGCCGGTTGGCATCGGCCTGGATCAGGCTGGCATCCGCCGCAAAGCGCTGACCACTCGCCAACCCTTCCTCGATGCAGCGCGCGACCACCGTCTCGAACAGATGCCGCAAGAGATCGCTATCGCGGAACCGACCGTGCCGGTTCTTTGAGAAGGTCGAATGGTCGGGCACTGGGGCGGTCAGATCGAGGCGGCAGAACCAGCGATAGGCGAGGTTGAGATGCACCTCCTCGCAGAGCCGTCGCTCCGAGCGGATGCCCATCGTGTCACCGACCAGGAGCATCCGGATCATCAGTTCCGGATCAACCGACGGCCTGCCGGTCGAACTGTAGAAAGGAGCCAGGTGCCGCCGGATGCCAGACAGGTTGACGAACCGATCTATCGCCCGAAGCATGTGATCCTGCGGGACATGATCCTCGATCGAGAACTCATAGAACAGCGCGCCCTGCGCTTCCTGCCGTGGTCCCATCATTGCCACCCACCTCCG
>NZ_JBNAFX010000082.1:0-1928 GCF_049800895.1 Leisingera sp. S232
GGCTGTCACCATCGATCCTGTCAACGACGCCCCTGTGGCGGCAGATGACACCGGCTCGACGGGCTTTGAAACGGCTGTGACCCTTGATGTTCTGGGCAACGACACGGATGTTGACGGGGATCCGCTGACGGTGACCGAAGCAACGGCTGACAACGGCACTGTGACCATCAACGCCGATGGCACGCTGGAGTACACGCCGGACGCAGGCTTTGACGGTGACGACACGATCACCTACACGATCAGTGATGGTGAGCTGACGGACACCGCCGAGGTTGCGGTTACCGTGGAACCGGACACTGATGTGGACCCAGTGGCTAACCCTGACACAGCCGAAGTCGACGAAGGTGACCTCGTCACCATTGACGTTCTGAGCAACGACACCGATCCTCAGGGTGACCCGTTGACTGTTGTTGGCGCTGATGCACCAAACGGCATCGTGGACATCAACCCTGATGGAACACTGTCCTATGAGCCAGACGAAGGCTTTACCGGCGAAGATACGATCACCTATACGGTCGAGGATCCGGATGGCAACCAGGGCACATCAACGGTGACCGTTACGGTCAATGAAGTGATTGTTGAAAATGTTGATCCGGTTGCCCTGGATGATGTCTATGAGTTTGATATCGAGGGCTATGAGGGGGGCAATATCCGTCTGACAGGTAGCGATGATCTCCTGCTGGCAAATGACACAGATGCAGACGGCGACGCTCTGCGCGTGATCGAAGCCAACGGTGACGCGAACCTAAGGCAGTGGATCCCTGCGGACAACGGCGGCGAAATTCGGATTACGTCCTCGGGTGCCGTACGCTTCCGCGATGTGGATGGTGACTTTGCCAATCTGTCAGATGGGGAAGTCCAGTCAACTTCGATCACCTACCGCGTGTCTGACGGTCAGGGCGGATCTGACGAAGCGATGGTCACAGTCAACGTGACTGGCGCGGCGGTAGTCGAAAACCAGGTGCCTGATGCGGTAGATGATACTGCATCGGTTGATGCGGGCAACTTCGTGACCATTCCGGTTCTTGCGAACGATACCGACCCGCAGGGTGACCCGTTAACTGTTGTCGACGCCGATGCACCAAATGGCATCGTGGACATCAACCCGGACGGGACCATCACCTATGAGCCAGACGAAGGCTTTGTTGGTGAAGACACGATCACCTACACGATCGAAGACCCCGACGGGAACAGCGATACTGCTGAAGTGACAGTTGTTGTGAACGAAGGTGAACAGACGCCAGTTGTTGTCGGAGACACGGCAGAAACCGATGAAGACACCGCTGTCACCATTGACGTTCTGAGCAACGACAGCGATCCAAACGGTGACCCGCTGACGGTTGTTGAAGCCACAGCGCCCAATGGCACTGTGACCATCAACCCCGATGGCACGCTGGAGTACACGCCTGATCCGGACTTCAACGGTGACGACACGATCACTTACACGGTTGAGGATCCCGACGGGAACAGCGCAACCGGTGAGGTGGCTGTCACCATCGATCCTGTCAACGACGCCCCTGTGGCGGCAGATGACACCGGCTCGACGGGCTTTGAAACGGCTGTGACCCTTGATGTTCTGGGCAACGACACGGATGTTGACGGAGATCCGCTGACGGTGACCGAAGCAACGGCTGACAACGGCACTGTGACCATCAACGCCGATGGCACGCTGGAGTACACGCCGGACGCAGGCTTTGACGGTGACGACACGATCACTTACACGATCAGTGATGGTGAGCTGACGGACACCGCCGAGGTTGCGGTTACCGTGGAACCAACTGACGAAGTTGCTCCGGTTGCTGAGGACGACACGGCAGAAACCGATGAAGACACCGCTGTCACCATCGACGTTCTGAGCAACGACAGCGATCCAAACGGTGACCCGCTGACGGTTGTTGAAGCCACAGCGCCCAATGGCACTGTGACCA
>NZ_JBNAFX010000083.1:0-1782 GCF_049800895.1 Leisingera sp. S232
ACGGATCAGGGTGAAGTGGCCGTGCAGGACCTGACCCCCGGCATGATGGTGCGCACCCGCGACAACGGCTTTCAGCCGGTACGCTGGATTGGCATGACAGCCACCAAAGACCGCGCCGTGCGCATCAAGGCCGGCGCCATGGGCAACAGTCGTGATCTGGTTGTTTCTCCGCGTCACCGCATGGTGCTGGAAGGTTGGCAATTGGAAATGCTGTTCGACCATGACGAGGCCCTTGTGACCGCGCTGGAACTGGTGAACGACGATACAATCCTGCGTGATGAATTCACGAAGGTTGAATATTATCACGTGATGTTTGACCAGCACGAGGTGATCTACGCCGAGGGCGCTGCAACAGAAAGCTTCCACCCGGATCAGCCGACCATGGGTTCGATGGATGCGGCAGCCCGCGAAGAGATCTTTGCCCTGTTCCCAGAGCTGCGCGAAGGTACCACCCGCGCCGAGGCCGCGCCAAACCTGTCACCTGTACAGGCGGCCTATGTGGGCAAGCACCTGGATGCCTTCATCGGCTAAACCGAAACTTGTATTTCACGTTAAGGGGCCTCTTTGTGGGGTCCCTTAATGCGTTTTGCAATAGCATACCTGTTACGCAGCCCGTGGAGTAAGCCTGTGTGTGTCCGTCTTGGCACGGTAGCGACGGCCCTGATTGTTGGGCAGGAATCTCTTGAAACAGGTCGCGTTTTTACGCCTGATTGAAACCAAACGACACGGCAGCAGCCAATTTATAGATATCCCGCCAAGATCTGTGCTTCTTTGACCCGCAAAGCCGTGCGGGCCAGCCTTGTTTCGTTGAACACCGGCTTCTCGAGTTCGGGGAAGATACTGAGAATTTCACGACGCGACTCGTCGCCCAGAGCGTCGATCGCCACTTGGCCGGCGTGCAGACTCTCGGTCCACATGCCCTCGGACAAAATCACCTCGTGATTGTCAAACAGCATATGGCAATAGGTAATGGCCGGCAATCGGAGCCAAAGGATGGTTTTGTCGTTGACCAGCGCCTTGGCCGGAGCCAAGACTTCTTCTTCGCCAAACAGCAAAGACGCTTTCCAGCCGGTTACCAAAATCCGATGTTGAGGCGAGACCAGAAGGTCACGATCATTCCCAAGCGTCCCCGCCTTGATACAAATCGGTGCAAGATCACCCGAGGCATCAACAGTGCGCCATCCAATCCAGCGGATCGGTTGCAGCCCGTGATCGCGTGTTTTAACCAAATCACCTTCGACCAGCGTTTCGATTGGCGCTGCGCCCTGCGCGGTCTCGATCAATGTCCCGGCGGCGAAACATGGAATGCCCATGGCCCCGAGCTCTTGCACCGTATCTACCTGGGACGGTGCAACCCCGATCAACTTGGTCGACGTGCCATCCGGGAATGTAAGAACCGCATTGCCGGAGAGTTATTGTCAAATCTGGTGTCCAAGCGCTTTTCATGCGGCGGCTTGATCTTGGTTTGATGGCTTGATGCCGTTGACGAAATCGACGCCCTGGATGACGTCGGCGAGATGTGCGAAACCGCGCAGCTTGCGCCAGCTTTTCTCAGCACATTGCCCGAGCTTGAACATCATTTGCAGCATGCCGTCGCGTGACAGGCATCCTTTGGCCCGCTTGGTACGGTGGCGGATCGTGGCGAAGGCGCTCTCGCTCCATGCTTGCGGACCTGCCATTCTCCGTCGCCGAGAAACTTGATGCCGGTGCTATCCACCAGCAGGTTCAACGGCCCGTCCGCACGGCGATAAGGTATCTGAACCTTCAAGGTTTTCTGGCGCC
>NZ_JBNAFX010000084.1:0-1579 GCF_049800895.1 Leisingera sp. S232
GGTGTTTGATCCCATGGTTTGATGGTGCGATCTGTTCTTTGGAATGGAAGGAAGCACTATGGGACAAGTTCGTCACGGGAGCGCCACGACCACGCACGCTGTCAGAGCAGCAATACAGCGATCGCAAGCTTCGATCGCGGCGCTGAGCAAGGAACTCGGGATCAACCCGAAGACTGTTGCCAAGTGGCGAAAGCGCGAGACCGTTGAGGATCGCAAAACAGGGCCGAAAGAGCCTCGCTCAACCATTCTCAGTCAAGCCGAGGAGGCCATGATCGTCGCATTTCGGCGGCATACGCTACTGCCGTTGGATGATTGCCTCTATGCGCTCCAGCCCTCGATCCCGCATCTGACGCGGTCAGCGCTGCATCGGTGCCTTCAGCGGCATGGCATCTCGCGCTTGCCGGATGTCGGGGGCGACAAGCCTAAGCGGCAGAGGTTCAAGCGCTACCCCATCGGCTTTTTTCATATCGATATTGCCGAGGTGCAGACTGCGGAGGGCAAGCTGTATCTTTTCGTTGGCATTGACCGGACCAGCAAGTTTGCAGTCACCCACCTCGTCGACAAGGCAGATCGCAAGACCGCCTGGGAATTCCTCGAACATTTGCTCAAGGCGGTCCCTTATCGCATCCATACGATCCTGACCGATAACGGTATCCAGTTCGCCGAACAGCCACGAAACCGGAACAGAGTATACTCCCGGCAGATGCGCTTCGACATGATCTGTGAGGCCAACGGGATCGAGCATCGCCTGACCAAACCGAACCATCCGTGGACCAATGGCCAAGTCGAGCGGATGAACCGCACGATCAAAGAGGCGACAGTGAAGCGATACCACTACGAAAGCCACGATCAGTTACGAACACATCTCGGCGACTTCATGGCTGCCTACAACTTTGCCCGCAGACTCAAAACTCTCAGCGGCCTCACGCCCTACGAATACATCTGCAAAATCTGGACTTCAGAGCCAGATCGTTTCATCATCGATCCGATCCACCAGATGCCGGGACTGAACACCTAAGCAGCATCTGATGGCCGGCGCCGTTCTCTATCACCTCTCCAGCGTCCGTGGTCTGCAGGTGATTGTTCTCCAGGTCATTGAAATTCCGGATCCCCTTGGCACCGGATAGGTCGATGACCTCTTGAGCAGAGCTTGCCTTGAAATCTGTCACCGTGTTTTTGCCGCTGCTGAAAACGAAGGTGTCCGCGCCTTTGCCGCCGGTGAGTCGGTCGTCGCCGTTGCCGCCGTCCAAAGTGTCTGCACCCGCACAACCTTTCAAGGTGCCGTCGCCGACCTCGCCCACCAGCAAGTCACTAGGGTCAGGACTCATAGCCAGTAAATAACGATTGCGGCGAGGGCGATCTGAGCTACTCCCCTATGTTTGTACAGTTTCCGGCGTGGTTTAAGCTACTTTCTGCTCCTGCTGATCGGGTTGGGTTTCATTATTTCTCAGCCAATAGACCACGGCTGGAGGTTTGCTGCCAAGGGCGGAATGTGGGCGTTTGCGGTTGTAGAACTCGATCCATTTGCCGACACCGGCCTTCGCCTTCGCCTCTGACCCGGTTTCCCAGGCGTGCAGAT
>NZ_JBNAFX010000085.1:0-1563 GCF_049800895.1 Leisingera sp. S232
TCTTCAGCAGGCTCGCAACCATACCGGACGTTTGCCGCAATGGCAGGCCGAACAACACCTTCACACTAAGGCAGAACTGGATGGCCGCATCGGAGAAGGTCTCCGGTCGTCCGCGTTTGCCGCATCGCTCGGCGAACCAGGTCATGTCGCGGTCAAACCAGACCAGCAGAGAGCCGCGCTTTCGAAGTGATGCGTTATAGTTGGACCAGTTCGTTGTTCGATAGCGGGAAGAGGCAGGCTTCGGCATGCCGCCGATCTAACCTACGGGATTCGCAAAGTGAATCCTCTACGGCCTTTGTGCAACAACGCCATCTATGGCGATGACGCGAGGGCAGGATTGTCACCAGCTTTTTTCAGGACATGGACATTGAAGTATTTGCTTATCGTCGCAATCGTTTCGAACATTGAGAATGTGCCGCCCTTCGTGGAGATCGAGGACTTTGACAGCAAAGCCGAATGTGAGGCTGCGGCCGGGATCTACACTCGGACAATCACCGAGCCCTTTAGCGGCCTGCAAAAGGTCTCGTGCCAGCCTCTAATCAAACCGACAAACTGAGCGTGAGTTCACGAAATCGTCGGTTAAAGCTGACCGGCTTTTCAAGCTAAGGAACCCAGCCAAACCGATCACGAAAGGATTTCGCCATGAAACTCTTACCAATAGCAGCAATCGCAGCCCTGTCAGCAACCGGGCTTGCAGCCCAAGAAAAAGCCTTGACCACCGCAGAGATCCAGGAGCTGCTTGTGGGCAATACCGTTGAAGGCATTCATTTCGGCACCCACACCAGACAGTATTTCTCTCCATCAGGATTGACGCTTTGGATAAAGAGCGGCGACGAAACCCCATCTGAAGCCCGGTACAAGATCGAGGACGATCAGTATTGCTCTAGCTGGGTCGGGTTGTGGTCTGATCCTGAGTGGGGCTGCTTTTCCATAGTGCATGACGAAAAACAGGGGCTCTACTACTACCTGGCCCAACCGCCCCGAACGTGCACAGATGGGGGTTATGAGGAACGTATAGAGAACGTATGATGGAGTGGCCGTTCGCTGCGCCGTGCGTGAACGGGTAAGATGCGGGACTTTTCTGCCATTCGCTGCACGCGGGCCAAAGGCGGGTTGGTGCGGTTTGCAGACAGAATAAATAACCGCGCAGACAGCTTTAGGTCTGCCCAATATGAAGAGTGTTCTGTTGCGAGGCTTGCTTGCCGGTACTGGCTTTGCGCGTTCGCGGGTGATTGATTTCAAAGAAAAAGAAAACTGTCTCATTGTCCACTGATGAGACAGTTTTCGTGGAACGCATGGAAAGCCCAGTTCCGCACTTTCGGCGTCTCCTACATTCCTCGATAATTCAGAACAAGAATAGACATGCAATTTTCTGTCGGGCGGTCCGAGCAGAGGGATATCATAAAACTTGCAACGGGAATTTATTGAAGTGACGACGACATACAAAAACAGCGCGATCTCAATCGACAAGCGTGTTGGAAGCCTATACAAATCTGCTCCAGCGGTTATGACACCCTACAGCCAACTGGTGAAAGCAGCGTCCGGCAACGGCGCGTTGGATAG